>JAJQAY010000073.1 GCA_021203515.1 Bacteroides sp.
TATAGTTTTTCCCGTATAAAACGATAAATAAATGCGGTTTGAAGGATTATTAATCGGAAGAAAGAAGTCCGTACGTTTTCGACAAGCATAACAGAAGCGATTCAGGCAGATTTGAAAGTCTTCTCAAAAAAAAGAAGATTTTCAAATCTGCCTGAATCGTTTGTCACTAAAAGCCTCTTTCCACAGGTTAACCTGATGAAGAAAGGAATAGCTTCGTTATCAGAATTCCTCTTTCTGGCAGTACTCCTTGATCCGTTCGGCAGAAATACATTCATACTTCTGGTTTCCGTTCAGATAGCGTACTGTCACTTGGGGAGCATCTCCTATAGGAACACTCACCACTCCCAGCACCTCGGCAAAGCGCAACCGCAGGGGGTCGCCGAAGAAGTCGTACTCCTGCACCCATATACGGTCGCCTTTCTTTAAATTTACGTCTACCTGTTTCATAAGCATCACTTTTTTATAATTGGGTTATTTCTATCTAGAAATTGGGGCTAAAAGTAATCGGTATTAATCAAGTTCCCGCTACTCCCATCATCAGGGGTTCAAGATTATTCCTCCCACCTGAGTCCATGTTGCCGTTCCCTCCAGTTGTATCATAAAGGCCCCATATATCCCACGTTTGAAGCAGGATAGTTTGTGGTTATAACTATAATATTTCCGGGACCCGTGCCTGTAAGCGTTTGGACACGTCCTTGAGCGGGATCTACAAACCACATATAATTATATAATCCCATTGAAGCAGCATAACGCTCATCCATTTTAAGCGTCCATTTTGTGCCTACCGGTACATTCAGACCATAAGTAAAAATATAACCGGTTGTATATTTTGACGAGCCATACTGTATTTTAGGAGTGCAAGTCGGCGTCGGCTGAATCGATTTATCCTGCACCACAAGCAACCAGACGGCATCAGATGCTAAACCTTCCCGCGAAAGGGTAATCCTGGAATCGCGTGGATCGGTGTATGACGGATTCCCCTGTGCGTTAACGGTTACCGTCGCACTGCCACTTCCCGATGCGGGGGTTACCGTCAGCCATGATTCTTCGCAGTTGAGACTCCAAGGTATGCCCGCAGGACTCACCACGTTGAATGTATAGCTTCCGCCACCGGGTTCAGCTACGATAGCCGCCGGAGACAAGGAACTTGTCGGTGCACCAGCCTGCATCACTGTAATGGAAATACTGTTCTGCCCCTGCCGCGTCAGCGCGAAAGTGGCAGTGCGGGCAGAAGCGGAAGTATTGATACTTGCGGTCGTAAAAGCCACTTTATCTTTCCCGCCTGTTCCGGTGGCCGGGGTGGCAGTCAGCCAGCCGACGGTCTCCGCCGCGTCTTGTGCCAACGACCAGGCGAAGCCGTCTTTTCCGCTTTCCGGGTTGGTGACAGTAAGTGTCTGTGTCCCTCCCGAATAAGAGAACTGGAAGTTGGCAGAAGATATGCTCATCGGTTCGGGAGCTGCCTGGGTGACTTTGACGTACAGAGGATCGTTACCGTCACCACGGGCCAAGGTGATAGTGGCGGTGCGATCTGCAACGGTATAGTTGGCAGTGGCAGTGGCTTTGACCACGAATACCCCAGTGCCACCAGTGGTCACTTCCTCCCCTTTATCATTCAGCAAGGTAAGCCAACTTGCATACACCTCTTTTGAAAGCGTCCACGTTTCGTTGGAATTGTTGGTAATAGTCAACTGATTAGTACCACCCACCATGGGAAACTGGGTGGAGTTGGCCTCGATAATGGTGGCTTCGGCGGCTTCCTACGTCACGAGGATGCGGGTCACACCGGAGAGGGCGCGGCGAATAGCCACTTCCGCCTGCCGGGGCTTGGTAGCGCCGTTCGCCTCGGTTATCTTGATGAGAATAGTAGCATCCTCTTTTCCGTAGAGCTTATTCAGTTCGCTGCCTGCCGTACCGTCCGGCCCTACCTCGCAGACTTTCAGCCAGGAGGCGGGCGGTTCTTTTTCAGCACGGGTGTTGGGAGCTACACGAGTGTTCAGGGCAGCCGGAGTGCCAGTATCCGCAAGTTCGGGGCTCACTTCCACAATCCACTGGTCGCCTTTCTCAGGATTGATTATCCGCACCGTCTGTGTCTGGTCCGCCGTATTGGCTTTAGTGATGCCGAGTTCGGCGTTGCCCTTGCCGGTCTGCTTGGTATCGGTATCGTTGGTGGGTTCAATGACTACGGTGAGGTCTTCAAGCAGTTTGGTTTCCGTACCCATTTCCCATTCCACCACGTCGGGATCGCCCACCTCAATGGGTTTAAGGCCAAGCAGTTGTTGCAAGTCCATTTGTATCTTGTAGTGGTAGATGCGGTTGTGCTCCCATGTCACAGCAGGGATTTTGACGGTAAACACCTTCTCTCCGTCATTCGCGGTGTTGCCTGCGGCGGTCGCCTCGATGCGGCAGGTAAGTTCGAAAGTGGCGGTTTCGCCGTTCGCTATCTCCTGCGGCATCTGCATAAAAAGGTTATCGCCTGCATTCAGAAGGGTTTCCGCAGTGCCCAGAGGGGCGAGGGAGAGGTTCTCCGCAGTGGCTACATAGGCGGAGCTGACTTCTGTTTCTCCTTCGCTGCCCGTTGTTCCGCCGGAAGTGCCCGCCATTCCCTGTTCACTCCACAGGGAAGCAGCATCAGGAGTGGCGTTCAGATTCAGCGTGCCCGCATTATTGACGCCTTTCAGTTGAATTTTCGTTATCGTAGCGGTGTAATAGCCGGAATAATCCTGATCGGTAGAAGCGGAAAGACGGATTTGTGAAAGGGCATGGCGGAAAGTGACTACCACTTTCGTCCCCGCATCCACCCATTCAAGGTCTTTGCTACCGCCCGCCTCGGGCAGGGAGTAGAGCAGGTCTTGCTGCTCCGTAGCGGCAGCAGCTATGACGACGCCCCGGAGTAAGCCGTCGCTCGCCCAATAACCGGCGTTATAGGGGCTGTAGGCAAGGAAAGTATGCTTCGCGCCCTCTTCCCAATACTGGGTAGGGCATACGTCCACATGCCGCCCTGCCGGGTGACTTTTACGTTTTCCATGAAGAGTTCCGGTGCTGTTGCGTCCTCTCCCCACGAGGAGGTGGCGTCTGTCCAAGGGATAGCGCCATGACGGTAGGCAATGACTCCGAAATCGTTGCCGTCCGCAAAGGCGGTTTTGACGGCGGCACGGGTGGCGCCTTTCCCTACGAAGGTTTCGAAGGAGAGGGACTTAAAATCCGAACGATTGAGTTCTTCGTTCGTGGAGCAGCTTGTCAATGCCACCAACAGGCCGAGACTGATGAATAGATGCTTTTTCATTATAATGTATGAGTTAATTATTAGAATGACGGATGAAATAATAAATACAGAGTTAACGGTTCGCTTCCGTCTTCCGGCGTAATTTGAACTAATATTGCCTTATTATTGGTAGCCGGTACACCTTTCACGTAGACTAAAATCTCATGGTTGACTGTGCATGTAAGTTCTCTATACAATGATGATTCATCTATTTTTTTAACAATGCAAAAAAAACCAAGGTTCTGCCAATTAGAGACCGTAGCTGTCCACGTTTTGCCTGCCGGAGCGGTTATTGCAAAACGGTACAAACCGTCTTGGGGCTTCTGCTTGTAATATGCAGGCTCTGCCGTAATCACATCCGGAGCCGCGCCTTGCGTCAGCGACAGGCTGACGTCGATTTGCCCCTCCCGGCTGAGCGTGAAACGGGCGGTGCGGGTATTCGTAAAGGAAGTGTTCTCCGTCACACTGACGCTTACCGAGGCGTTGCCGTTGCCCGAGGTGCGGGACAGCGTCGCCCAACTCTGGTTACTGCTGACAGTCCAGCCTATACCCGTCGGACTTGCCACATTGAAAGTACGACTTTGGGCGGTATAGTCCACACTGAGAGACGACGGAGACAAGGTGGAAGCGGGCGCTCCCGTCTGCGTCATGGTAATGGGTATATCGCTCTGCCCCTGTCTGCTGAGTGTGAAGGTGGCGGTGCGGGTGGAAGCGAACGTATTTATGCTTGCGGTTGTAAAAGTCACTTTACCGCTTACGGTTGTTCCGGTAGTCGGGGTGGCGGTCAGACAGTCGGCAGTCGCCGACGCGTTCCGTGCCAGTGTCCAAGCGAAACCCTCCTTCCCGCCTTCGGGGTTGGTGACAGTCAATGTCTGGCTTCCTCCCGAATAGGAGAACCCGAAGCTGCCGGAAGATATGCTCATCGGCTCGGGGGCGGCCTGAGTGACCTTTACAAGCAAAGGGGCGGTGCTGCTGCCACGGTCTAAGGTAATGGTGGCGGTGCGCTCCGCAGCGGTTAAATTGGCATCGGCGGTAGCTTTGACAATGAAAGTTCCGCCAGCGCCGCCGGTCACTGTTGCTCCTTTATCATCCACTAATGTAAGCCAATCGGCCTGTTCATCTTTCGAAAGCGTCCACATTTCAGAGGACTTATTAGTGATAGTCAGTTGGTTAGTCCCTCCAGTCATAGGGAACTGGGTGGAGTTGGCTTCGATAATGGCAGCGGGCGCGCCTTCCTGCGTCACGAGGATGCGGGTCACGCCGGACAGGGCACGGCGGATAATCACTTCCGCCTTGCGTGGAGTGGTCAGTGTGTTCTCCTCCGTTATAATCTCGATGTCGGCATCGGTCTTTCCATAGAGCTTCGCTGTCGCAGTTCCCCCGGCAGTCTTGTTGCGGACGGTCAGCCACCAGGCAGGTTCTTTCTTTTCGGCACGGGTGTTGGCGGGTGTCGCATCTGTAATCTCAGAGCCTACTTCTACAATCCACTGGTCGTCCACTTCGGGATTGGCGATGTGTACCGTTTGTGTGCCCGGTTCACTGCTTTTGGTGATGCCGAGTTCGGCGTTTCCCGTGCCGGTCTGTTCGGTATCGCCTTCAGCCGAGGGGGCAATGGTGACAGTCAGGTCCTCGGGCAGCTTGGTTTCCGTACCCGCTTCCCATTCCACTACATCGGGATCGTCAACTTCGATAGGCTTTAGGCTGAGCAATTGCTGCAAGTCCATTTGTATCTTGTAGTGGTAGATGTGGTTGTGCTCCCACGTAATAGCAGGTATCTTGATGATGGCAACTTTCCCCGTGCCGGCATTACTTTCGTTGCCAGCAGCGGCGGCCACGACGTCGTAGGTTATTTCGAAGGCCGCCGTCTCGCCATTCATGATTGCCTGCGGCAACTGCATGAAGAGGTTGTCGACACCGTTTAGCAGGGTTTCGGCGGTAGACAAAGGAATCTCGAGGTCGCCGGTAGTGGCGGCATAAGTGGCGGTGGCTTTGGTGGTGGTGGCTTTGGCATTGACTACTTCAGGGGTCTCTGCCGGGATTTCTTCAACTCCTTCTCCGTTGGTGTTTGCAACTCCCTGGTTGCTCCACGGAGAAACGGTGACATCGGCGGTGTCCAGGTTCAGTTCGCTGCTATTGGCGATACCCGTCAGGCGGACTTTGCGGATAGTGGCGGTGTAGTAGCCCGAATAATCTTGGTCGGTGGAGGCGGAAATGCGGATTTGGGACAGGGCGTGGCGGAAGGTGATGACTACCTTTTTCCCTTCCGACCATTCGAGGTCTTTGCTTCCCGCTTCGGGCAGGGAGTAGAGCAGGTCTATCTGTCCGGAGGCACTCTCCGCCGTGGTGACGCCCAGAAGGTGACCTTCGCTTGCCGGGTCGAGTATGTATCCTGCATTATAGGGACTATAGGCAAGGAAGGTATGCTTCACGCCCTCGTCCCAGTACATGGTAGGGCTGTAAGTCCATAAACCGCCCTGCAGGGTGACGGGCACGTTTTCCATGAATAGTTCTTTTGTAGCTCCGTCGGCAGACCACCCGGTCGTGCCGTGGCGATAGGCGATGACGCCGAAATTGTCGCCGTCGGCGAAAGCTGTTTTGGCGGCGGCACGGGTAGTACCTTTGCCCACGAAGGTTTCGAAAGCAAGGGACTTGAAGTCCGAACGGTTGAGCTCTTCGTTCGTGGAACAGCCGGAAAGGGCGGCAATCAGGCTGAGACCGATAAATAAGTGCTTTTTCATATATGATTATTTATTAAATTTCTTCGCACTGCAAAGGCAGTAGTGGCTATAAGGAGACATTCAACCCCTTATAGCCTAAAAGGCAAAAAACAAATGGATTATACTTTAGGAGTTTCAGGAGCGGCAACGTTTCCGTTGTCATCATTGTTGAACACAGTCTCTGTTGTATCCCATGGTACGATGCTCATATTTTCATCATCAAACATGATAGGTTTCTGATTCAATACCTGCGGCATATTAATACCGAGTTTATAATGATAAATCTTGTTGGCTGCCCAAGACTGCGTTGTGGTCGTAGTAAAAATAGCACTGGCCGTTGCGGTAGTCGCAGAGCCGTCTGTCGGTTCCGGTACTATCGTATATTCCAAAGAAACCGTAAATCTGACATTACCCGTGGTTTCTTGGGGTAACAGCATCAAAGCCCCGTCCGTTCCGTCATTTACAACCACGTATTCATTTATCTGATATACTTTATCATTCGTCATATCCACTGCGGTAGTAGGAGTCACCGTGTATTTGTCAGGCGTTCCTTCAGTGGCAAGATTAGTCCAAGACAAATCTTGATTTGTATCAGTTCTGCCTATTACACTGATTTCTCCTTTATTCTTAAAGTTTTCAGGCTGCGGTTCGGCAGCTGTACTCAGACGTTCAATCTGTACGGATGTAATCTTCACATTTGTCGCTTTCTCGGAAGTTGCCGTAATTCCTACAGAATACTTTATCTGTGAAAGGGCGTGACGGAAAGCGAATGATTGCTTTGCGGGGGTAGCAGTAGTTGCTTCACTCCACACAGGATTTTTTAACGCATCTGCCACCATGAAATCGGCTTGTTCGGCAACGGCATCCTTTACAGTGTATAAAAAGACTCCGGCATCAAAAGTAGCTCCGCTTTCACCGGGTGTACATGCAAAGAAAGTATGCGCTTTCCCGTCTTGCCAATAGGCCATAGGGGAATTTGACCAATTACCGTTGTTGTCCCTTGTTACTACCGAGGGCAGGTTCGGGATTGCTACCGGAGATTCAAATGTCGGCCCCATTTGTGCATTACCGGCAAAGCCCCATGCTTTTATCGTTGCGCCCTCACCAAACTTATTTCCGCTAACCGGTGTACCCTTCGTACTCGCCTTACCTATATATGTCTCAAAATCCGATAGCCCTGTTCGTTGACATCTCAACGATTTCACTATTTGTGCAGCTTGATAAAGCTGCGGCTGCGATTGCAGCAAACATCATAATCTTTTTCATATTATTATTATTTAATGAATTAAAATAAAAAAACGTTTGTTTTGTGAGAATGACTACTATTGTTCATCATAAGCTCTCTTTGGGTTGTTCTTAATCTTCCTGTCCGTTCCGTTTATTACTTGTTTTTATTTGCTATTATCTCTATTAGAGGAATGTATGTTATAAAATGATTTCCGTCTCTTCACCCCAACCGTTGATGTCGGCATCGAACCCGCTATCGGACTTACCGGGGAGTTCCACATCGGGAAGTTCCACTTCTTCCACCACTATGGGTATCACGATTTCAGGTTCAATGGCATCGAAGTCTATCTGGTCGGAGATTTCAAATTCATAATCCACTACGGAGTTGTCGCGCATCACGAACTCCAGTTGTACGAGATGCTGTATCCGCTCTTCTTCGGGGGTATCGTCCGGTGAACAGACTAATCCGAAAACATTGATTGCCTTGCTCAGAAAGGAGTCATCCGTCTTGTCCATATCGAAAATAGCCGTTCCGGTTTCGCTCGTACATTCGCCCGTGGCGAGCGAGATGCTTTGCGCCACTCCCGACAGCGAGGCACGGCAAGAGGAAGCGCCTTTGAGTCCTTTTACTTTCACCTTCAGCGTGACGCGCAGCACACGGCTGCGTGGATAGGCGTAAATTGTATCGGAAATGGTCTTGCCGTAAGTCTGCACGGTTTCGAGCGAGCAGTAAGTGGCGAAGAAGCGGTCGGGCTCGGCTATCAATATCTCGCTGCGGGTGCGCAGGTTGGCGCACGAACGGTCGGAGTAATAGATATTCTTGTTGGAAATGCCTTTGGTATAAGGAATGCGCGTCCTTGCTCCCAAGTAGGCTTCCGCCGTGTTCAGGTGATCCATGCCACGCAGTTGTATCATTTCGGTGTCGCTGTTGAAGAGCAAGAAGTCGTATGTGCCGTCCTGCACCATGATGTCGCCGCCGTAAGTGTCACGGTAATAGGTATAATCGGAACTGGCGCCGGACTGTTCTTGCCGTGCCTGCTTGCCGGCATACATGGAAATGCGCACGCCCTCGGGGAGCGAGGACTGCAATTCCGCCGGCAGGGAGTCCCACACCACCGTGACATGAAGGTTCTCATGCGGGTGGTCGTAGCACAGTTCATTGCGCTCGCAACCGGATAGCAGTATTAGGCATGTCGTCAGTATGCTCATAACTATTCTCATTATTATTCTTTTTCCGGCCTCCGTTTCAACCAATTAAGAGGCCAAACCAAAGAGACTTTCGCCTTTGTGGGGCCGAAATAGGAATATCGTTGTGTCTTCTCGTAAACGTAGCAGCCCCTGTCCCAGTGGTACTGGCGGTATTCGGTCATCAGATAGCCCACACCGAGGGAGAGTTCCATGCGCAGCTTCCTCCCGATGGGGAACATATAGCCGTAGGTCAGTCCGCCGGCAATGAAGAACTCGCCCTGAATGTCGTGGGTGGGCTTGAACATGAACTCATAGAGTCCCGTGCCCATGTAGAAGCCGCCGAAGTGTCCGCGGAAGTTCTCTTTCGAAGCAAACCAATAGCGCAGTTCGGGACTGATGGCGGCGATGCGGTAGTATTTATGTTTGCTGCGGTTGCTCCACCAGACATATTGCCAGTCGAGGTTGAGGGAGAGGCGGCGCTTCAGGTAGTACTCGGCTTCGAGGTTGACGGCGAGGGCGGCACAGTACAGGAGGTTGGTCTTGAGAGCGAAGCGGGGAGCGGTGAGAGAGGAGTCGCAAGAGGCGCTGCAGGACATGCGGCGAGACTTGTTATGAGGTATGTAATAAGGGACGTAATAAGGTATATAGCAAGGAATGTAATAAGGTATATAGTAAGGAATGTAATAAGGGATGTAGTAAGGGATATAGTGAGGAGTGTCGCAAGGAATAGACGGTATCGGGTATTCGGACGGAGACGGCTGCGGGAGCTTGGACGGCTGTGCAGAAATCCGTGCCCGTACTGTCACCATATCTCCTTTTACGGCCCGGTTGTGGGTAAGGAAATACTCATCCCGCAGCCCGCAGTGGAGCACCAATTGGGACTTCACATGATTTGAGCGCAGTTTGGCCATGACAAGATTTTTTTGGGGAGTGGGCAGCGAATTGCAGTAACCGTCTACGTACAAAATCATACGCTTGTCCAGGATGGCTTCCTTATGCTGTTCCACAAAAGCCATCAGACGCTCTTGCTCCAACCGGTTGTCGTTCGTTGATGCCATGAAGCTATCCGTTTGAAGGCTGAAATAAAAGTTAAAAAGACTATCTGATGCCGGCTTTTCTTGGGCCGCAAGAGGGAGTATTTGCAAAACAAATATAGATAGTATAATAGATGCTTTCAGCATAAAGATGATATTTAGTATAGACTCAAGTTAACAAATTCTACTGTCGGGACTGCATAGGCGTTACTTACCAAGTAACGGTTGATTACTACTCAACGACAGACTGAGAAAGCGTTTTCAATCCGAATCGTTTAGGGGGATAAAAGACTTTTTATAGTGATAAAGCATAATAGGGAAGTACTCCGTTTTTAGCGAATAAGAATGGAGAGGATATTTCGTATGTCTTGCCGAGTAGAAATATGTAATTATATGTAGTTTTTCTGTCTTTAGACCAATCTTTTCAAAAAATACAAGGCATTTCTCAAGAATTATTAATTATTATTTGCGTTTCTACAAAAAATACATCACTTTTGTAAGCACGAAGGCCGTTACTTGGTAAGTAATTGCTCCCTTAACACCGTACCTTACAATGTATTATAATTTTCATCATTCCTCCATTTACATTTTCTAACAGAAGAAATCAATTTACGATTCGCTTTATCCACCTGTGCATTCTCGAAAGGTTTCAGATAGGTTTCCGTCACCCGGACGGAAGAATGTCCCAACGACTGGCTGATGATGCCCAGAGGCGTACCTATGTGGAAAGCCAACGTAGCCCACGTGTGCCGGGCAGTGTAGAAACTCACCCGTATTGCGGGCAGGAGAATGCGCATCAGCTTCTTCAGTGATTTATTGAAACGACGCAAGGCGGTCTGATAGCATTTATACAGTTCGTGCCCGCCACGTAACCAGGCATCCAATATCGGGAACAGGTAGACGGAGTGCGGGTTCGTGTCACGGAATTCTGTTATCAGCAGTACGGCTTCCCGGGGTATATACACCGTTATCTGCTTGCCCGCCTTATGGCGACGATACACAATTGTCCTGCCCTGCACATCTTTCTTCCGCAAATGTGCAAGGTCGATAAAAGGCATTCCGCGAAGCAGGAACATCAAAGAGAAATAGGCAAATGTACTTTTCAGCTCATCGGGGAGTTTGTCCGAAGTGGTAGACATCAACCGGCCTACCTGCCGCTCCGTGAGCGCCCGCTTGGTTTGCGACACCACTTTGGTGTAGACATCATCGAACAGCTTCGAATTATATCCGGGGCTGCCGGACGGTATCCAACGATTGTAAACCGCCTGAAGCGTACGCATATACGTGGAAACCGTGTTCAAACTCAATTCACGCTGCACCAACAACCAGTTTCATACTCTTTCAGCCGTCCGGGAGTAAAAACGTACCGCATCGGCATCTTCACCTCACACCCACCCGAGAATGCTGCAAAAGAATGCAACGTACTGATATAGGTGTGCACCGCCGGATACTTCCCTTCCCGTTTTAAATCTTCAATCACCTCTGCCATGTAGAGCGACAAATCCGATGCCCCGCTTTTCTTTAATTCTTTCTTATTCATAACTCCTCGTTTATTAGTTACACATAAATATAAGTATGTGTCACCCTAAAACAAGCAGTCATCTGCGATGTTTATGAAGATTGGAAACCGAAAAGAAAGAAGCGGGGCCTTAAATGAAATTATAGATATTCCATGCTTGAATATGCCGAACGCCGTTTCTGGAAGGTAATGTGATTTCGTCCAACGTCACTACATACTTTTCATAGTGATCTGTCAGTAAATCAAAAGGAGCATACTCACGTTCTATTGTACTATCATCTGTTAATAAGTAACTGACCTGCAAATAAATAACCCTATCACCTTTCGTGGCAACGAAATCGACTTCCTTTTCCTTTATCACCCCGACGTAGACATCATATCCCGCTATTTTTAAATCTAAATAGACACGATTTTCCAATAGATAACCTACCCCGTAGCCATAGCCGTTGTACAGATAGTTATGAAAAGCCAAATCATTCACATAATATTTGCAAGTCCCCAATATAACTTCTTTGCCTTTGATATTATAGCGTTCCGCCCGATGCAGCAGGTTGGCTTCCTCCAGATAAAGAATATAATTAGAGACAGTTCGTAATTCGTCTTCCGTCCCTTGGATTTAAAGAAATTCACAACATTGTTTACAGAGACCAGGCAGGAGGCATTGTTCACCAAGTACCCGAATATATCTTCCAGCAACTTGGCATCCTTGATATTGTTTCGTTGTATTATGTCTCTCAGTAAGACGGTATCTTTGATGGAAGATACATAATTCCGTTTTGTTTCGAAATTACCAAGATGGAACAATTCGGGAAAACCACCCGAGTTCAAAAATTTCATATACGCATTCTTGTCCGGGTCTTTTCCGGATATAAGTGCATATTCCGGCATATTGAAAGGATAAACCGCAAATTCGACATACCGCCCCGACAACAGAGTAGACAACTGGCTTGAAAGCACCTTGGAGTTGGAACCGGTTATCACTATCTCACAATCTTCCGTATAATCTTACGACAAAGAGTTCACCACTCGCTCACATTCCGAAATATTCTGTATTTCGTCCAAAAACAGATAGGTTTTCCCTTCAGGTTGCTTTTCCTTTTTATATAGTTGGTAAAGACCGTACAAATCGTCCGCATTCCTGACAAAGCCAAAAGGAGCGAACTCGAAATTTACATAGAAGAGCTGCCGGGGATTTACTTTCTTTTCCGTAACCAGAAAGTTCATCAGCTGCCTCATTATATAGCTTTTCCCACTTCTGCGCTGTCCCACCAGAACCTTCACCAGCCGATTTCCCATGGCATCGGCTATGGGGTTTACATATTCCTTACGTATCAATTCCAGATCCGGGAATTGTCCATCCCAGAAATTATACTTCTCCAGTAATTGCAATCTTTCGTCCATAGCTACCTGCGTTTTCGGCAAATATAGCAGAAAATATTCAGGTAGACTTGAAAATTTCCTCTTTTTTGAGAAGATCTTCAAGTCTACCTGAATATTTTTATCATCAACCGAATGCCCACTCCCAGCGGATATGTTGCCAGTCAAAAAAGCGAGCTGCCGGAAAAATCACTTCCCCGACAGCTCTTCCAGCATCGCAATAAAAAACAGAGAGAGTATGATACTGTCTTATTCCTGACCGCCTCCCAGCGCCTGGTATAGGTTAATTAAGCTTTGTATTTCGGTGAAACGGTTAGCCGTCTGCGACAACTGCGCGCTGAGCAGGGACTGCCGGGCGGTGAGCACTTCCAGGTAGGTAGTGTTGCCGTGCTCCATCAGCAGCGATGTGCTTCTCAGGGCCGTTTGCAGCGAAGCTATCTGTTTATCCAGCAGGAGACTTTTCTCCCGGCTAGTCTGGTAGGCCGTCAGTGCGTAGTTCACCTCGCTACCGGCATTGAGCAATGCTTGCTGGAAGCCGAGGGCGGCTTCTTTCTGCCGTGCGCGGGAGATGCGATACTGGGCTACGACTTGACCCCGGTTAAAGAGCGGCTGCATCAGCGAGCCGACTGCCGATGCCACGAACTTACCCGGGTTGATAATCATAGACCCGGCAGAGTTTGTCCAACCGGCACTTCCGCCCAACGTAATGGCAGGATAGAAGGCCGAACGAGCCTGATTAGTTCCGTAGAACGCTGCTTCGAGCGAACGCTCGGCACTGCGGACATCGGGACGGCAAGCAAGCATCTGCAAAGGAACGCCCACCGACAAGTCTTCGGAGAACTGCTGCCCTGCCAAGCTGCCACGCTCGTAGCGGCGGGGCGTCTCTGCCAGCAACAGGGCAAGGCTGTTTTCCGTCAGGCTGATTTGCTTCTGCAGGTCGAGGACGGAGCCTTGCACTTGATAGTAGGCGGCTTCCATCTGCGAAACGGCTGTCTCATTCGCCATTCCGGCATTCATTAGGGTACGGGTGGAGGATACGGTTTCTCTCCACGCCTCCTCCGTCTGACGGGTGATGGCAAGTTGGTCGTTCAGCATCAGCAGCGTATAGTAGGTATTGGCTATGCCCGTTATCAACTGGGTGCGGACTGCCTGACGGTAATCCTCGCTCTGTGCATAAAGGGCTTTCGCCTGCATCTTGGCATTGCGCATACGCCCGAAAACGTCCAACTCCCAACTGGCAGTGACGGGCAGCGAATAGGTCTGCGTGGCCTTATGAGTATCGAAGCTGCTCACAGTGCCTTGCGGAGCAAGGGCAAAGGCGGGCAGGAAAGCGAGTTTGGCAGACATCAGTGTGGCCTGGGCCTCTTCAACGCGAAGTTGGGCGGACTGATAGTCGGTGTTAGCCTGCAATCCCTGTTCGATGAGGGATTGCAGATAGGGGTCGGTGAAGAGCTCCCGCCAGTCCAGGTTGCCTAGGCTGGTGGTGTCTTCGGCTACCACTTCCTCCCCGTAAAGATTATCGGGGACGGTAGCGGCAGGCTTGTATTTGGTATAGATGCCACAACCGCTCAGCGAGAGACTGATGACAACTAATGTGATGATACTTTTCTTCATTCTTCAATTCTTTTAGATGTTATTTATCTTGCAGTTCGGCTGCACTCTTTTCCTTCTCCAACTGTACTTGCAGGTCGGATTCTTCCTCCATCGGCTTGCGGATTTTCTCCTGCAAGAACTCAAAGATGATGTAGAAGACCGGAACTACGAAGAGCAGCGCCAGCGTGCCGACGGCCATACCACCCACGACGCCCGTACCCAGTGAACTGTTGCCATTGGCACCCGCACCGGAGGAGAACATCAGCGGAAGCATACCGAATATCATCGTCAGCACCGTCATCAGGATAGGACGCAGACGGACTTGGGCGGCAGAATAAGCCGACTCCACAATGCCCATTCCCTTCCGCCGACGCTCGATGGCGTACTCCGTAATCAGGATGGCCGTCTTAGCCAACAAACCAATCAACATAATCACACCCGTCTGCAGGTAGATGTTATTCTCCAGTCCGAGTATCTTGGCGAAGAGGAACGAGCCCATCAGCCCGAACGGCACGGAGAAGATAACGGCAAACGGTATGACGAAGCTCTCGTAGAGATATGCCAATATCAGATAGATGAAGAAGATACAGATGATGTAGATGATAATCGTCTGCGAGCCACCGCTGCTTGCCTCTTCACGGGCCATACCACCGTATTCGTAGCCGTAGCCCACCGGCAGACTCTGCTCGGCCACTTCGGCAATCACCTTCTGCACCTCACCGGAAGAATAGCCTTCGGCAGGGTTCACATTGGCGGTGATGGTGCTGTAAAGGTTGAAACGGTTGGCCGTTTCGGGGCCCAGCACCTTCTTCAACGTCACGAACTGGCTGATGGGAGCCATCTCCGTACCATTGCGCACGAACATGTTGTCCAGCGCCTGTTCGTCCAGGCGGAATTCGGGCGAAGCCTGCATCATTACGCGATACACTTTACCGAACTGGTTAAAGTTGGAAATGTAGGCGCCACCGCAATAGCTGCCCAGTGCATCGAGCACCACAGCGGGCGAGATGCCGGCACGTTTGCACTTGGCCGCATCCACATCTACCGACACTTGCGGGAAGTTCATGGCATAAGAGGTATAAGCCATAGCCACCTCAGGACGCTGACTGAGCGCACCGAGGAACTGCAGGGCCGATTGATAGAACGTAGCCATATCACCGCCGGTCTTGTCCTGAAGATGCAGTTCGAGCGAGTTACCCATACCGTAGCCCGGAATCATGGCGGGCTGGAAGCTGAATACCTGTGCCTCCTTGATGCTATAGAATTGTGCATTGAGGCGGGCCGTCACGGCATCCGAGCTGTGCTCCTTGCCTTTTCGGTCGTCCCAGTCCTTCAGGCGGACAATGATAGTACCGTAGGAAGTTCCCTGGCCGGATATAAGTCCGTAGCCTGCCACGCGGGAGTAGTGTTCTATTTCGGGAGTATCCTTCAGGATGTTTTCCAACTTATCCATTACCGCCGAGGTTTCGGACAGCGTATTTCCCGGTGAAGCACTGACGTTCACCAAGATGACGCCCTGGTCTTCTTGCGGCACAAGCCCCGTCTTGGTGGTGCTCATCAGATAAACCAGCAATACGATAGCGGCTGCCAGCGAAGCCCACACCAGCCAGCGGTGGCGGATGAAGTACAGTACACCTTTCTTATATTTACCCAGTACGGCATTGAACGAAGCATTGTAGGCTGCGCGCACTCGGCCGTTAATACTCTTGGCGCTTCTGTTTCCATCCGACGGACGCATCAGCATGGCACACAAAGCCGGACAGAGGGTCAAGGCCGAAATCATGGAGATACCTACCGCCGTTGCCAGTGTGATGCCGAACTGTGTATAGAACACGCCCGAAGTACCGCCCATGAACGTTACGGGGATAAACACCGCCATAAACACACAGGTACAGGAGACGATAGCCATCGTCACATCGCCCATTGCATCATTGGTGGCTAGATAGGGCGACTTATACCCGGCATCGAACTTGGACTGCACCGCCTCCACCACCACGATGGCATCGTCTACCACCGTACCGATGGCAAGCACCAGTGCAAACAGCGTCAGGATGTTCAGACTAAATCCGGCAGCCATCAGGCAGGCAAACGTACCCACCAATGACACGATAATGGAGATACTCGGGATGAGCGTACTCTTGAGGTCTTGCAAAAAGAAATACACGACCAGGATTACCAGGATGATGGCGATAATCAATGTCTCCACCACATTGTGTATGGAAGCGAAGAGGAAGTCGTTGGAACTCATCATGGTGACAAACTCCGTACCTTGCGGCAAAGTCTTCTCTATCTCCTTCATCTGGGCATCGATTCTTTGGTTGACGGCAGTTGCATTGGAACATGCCGTCTGGAATACGATGTAGATGACGGCAGGCTGACTGTCCATTTCACTACGGAAACTGTAGGTCAATGTGCCCAGCGTCACTTCTGCCACGTCTTTCAGGCGGAGCACGAAACCGTCGTCGAGCGAACGGACAACGGTATTCTGAAACTCTTCCACACTTTTCAACCGTCCACGATATTTCATGGTAAACTGGAAGACGTTCTTCGAGTTCTCGCCCAGCGAACCGGTAGGCGCTTCGATGTTCTGCTCGCCCAGCACGGCGGTGACGTCCGAAGGCACCAGTCCGTACTGCGCCATCCGTTCCGGTTTCAGCCAGATACGCATACTGTAGGTATCACCCAACTCCATGACATCTCCCACTCCTTCGATACGTTTTATCTGGGGAACAACGTTAATATCCAGGTAGTTGGCAAGGAATGTCTGGTCGTAGCGACCGTCGGTGCAGGTCAAAGCGCCAATCTGGAGGAAGCTGGTCTGCCGCTTCTGCGTAGTCACACCAATCCTTGTTACTTCGGGCGGCAGCAAACCTTGCGCTTTGGTCACACGGTTCTGCACATTGACGGCTGCCATGTCGGGGTCGGTTCCTTGTTTGAAGTAAACTTGTATGATGGCGAGACCCGCATTGGAAGCGGAGGAACTGATGTACATCATGTTCTCCACACCGTTGATGCTCTCTTCCAGCGGCATGATGACACTGTTCATCACCGCTTCGGCATCGGCACCGGTATAGCTTGCCGTCACATACACCGTAGGAGGTGCAATGTCGGGATACTGCTCCACAGGCAACGTCAGAAGCGAAATAAGTCCGATAGCCAATATCAGCACGGAGATGGAGATAGCCATCACCGGCCGCTTGATAAATATATTTCCTTTCATAATCAGTCTCCTCTCCTATTTAACTTGCGTACCTTCGCGTATCAGTCCGGCACCTTCCGATATGATTTCATCACCGGATTTCAGTCCGTCGAGCACCACGTATTCGCGTCCGTCGTTTATGCCGGCCACGATTATCAGGGTGAAGACTGCCTTGCCGTCCACTACCTTACAGGCTATCATCTTGTCCTGCAACTGCACGGTGGCGCCTTGCGGAATGACGAGGCAATTTTTGTAGACACTGGGCACTACGACCGTGCCCGATGCTCCGCTGTGGAGCAAGCGCGACTCGTTGGGGAATACCACGCGCGCCACGACTGTACCCGTCTGGCGGTCGATGACTCCGCTGATGGACTCTATTGTACCTTTCTTATTATATACCGAATTGTCGTTCAACTTCAACTCCACTTCCGGCATGTTCTTCAGGGCTTCGTCCATGCTGCCGTACTGGCGGGTGAGGGCAAGTAGCTGGTTCTCGGTCATGGAGAAGTAGGCGTACATATCCGAGTTGTCGCTGACTGTAGTCAACGGACGCGGAATGCTGGCGCTCACCAATGCTCCGGCACGGTAGGGCAACGCTCCTACGACTCCGTCACTGGGGCTTTTCACTTCCGTATAGGAGAGATTATTGCGCGCACTCACTTCCTGGGCTTCGGCTTGCGCCACCTGAGCTTTGGCGGTGAGGTAAGTGTTCTCGGCTGTCTTCAGACTGAATTCCGAAACAACTTTCTGCGCATAGAGTTCCTTGCTGCTGTTGCAACTCAGTTCGGCAGTTGCCAATGCGGCGCTGGCTGCTGCTACATTGGCGGTGGCGGTTTTGAGCGCTGCTTTGTAGGGCACCTGGTCGATAATGAAAAACAATTGTCCCCGGCGTACTTTCTGACCTTCGGTCACACAGAGTTTCTCGATAGTGCCCGCCACTTGCGGATAGATGTCGATGTCCTGCCGCCCCGTATGGTAGCCGAATAAGGAGTGGAAAGTTCTTTGTTCACCGCCTCTAATTTCATTGTAGTATAAGAAGGTTTTACTCCGGCATCCGTAGCCTGCTTGCAAGATGCCAAACACATTGTACAACCGACAATCCCTATCAGCCGTATCCATTTTCTGTTTACTGTAATTATACTTTTCTCTTTTTGTCTTTATATTAAAACCGGGACAAAAGTAGGAGAAAGGAACAGAAACGCAGTGACCAATTCTCCCCCAATAATGTTCCATCTTCCCCCAATCTCAGTTTTACAGCTAATCAGTTATCAATAAGCAACATATAGAACAAAAAATAAGGATGATAGGACAGTCCGTTTCCCCTATTATTCACCAACTTTGCAAAAATCAAAAAGAAAGATATATGGAAAAAGAAAACATCAGGACGATAAGTATAGAAGACTTTAAGACCAGTCCCATTAGTCTGGACTATGTAGACGATGATTTCGTAATCGTCAATAGCCTGGACGGATTATTCCATAGCAATGATACGGTCAGGCTGGGATGTTTCCTCGTCGCTATCTGCGTGGAAGGATGCGTCCAGTTGGACATCAACTGCCGGACTTATCAGTTGCAGGAGGGTGATATGTTGCTCGGCCTTCCCAATACGCTTATCAACCACATGATGATAAGCCCCAAACATAAAGTAAGCCTTGCCGGAATTTCAAACCGCTTCTTGCAGCGCATCGTCAAATTGGAAAAGCACACATGGGATACTTCCATCCACATCTATAACAATCCGATGCAACCTGTGGGTGAAGAACAGGAAAAACCTATTTTCGGATTATACCGGGATTTAATCATGAAGAAGATAAACGACGAGCCTCACCTCTATCATAAAGACGTAATTCGGCACTTGTTTTCCGCCCTCTTTTGTGAGATGTTCGGCTATCTTGCCAAAGATATAGTAGAATCGGGCAAGGAACGCCAGCCGCGGGAAGGTATCAAACAGTCTGATTATATCTTGCGGAAATTTGCAGAAGTACTGGCAAAAGATAACGGCATCCATCGCTCGGTGACCTATTATGCCGACGCGCTTTGCTACACACCCAAGCACTTCTCAAAGGTCATCAAGCAAGCGTGCGGACGGACACCGCTAGACCTGATTAACGAAGCTGCCATCGAGCACATCAAGTATCGGTTGAGGTATTCGGAAAAGTCCATCAAGGAGATTGCGGAGGAGTTCAACTTCCCCAATCAGTCTTTCTTCGGGAAGTATGTCAAAGCGCACATAGGCTGCTCGCCGATACAGTATCGCAACCGGAAAGAAGAGTAAGCGGAAGCTCTTGCCTTGCTTACTTATTTGCTTTCCTTGCCTATCTTCCTTATTTACCTCTACGGTGATCCGTGCACAAGATGGCATCTTATGCAGTACAAGATGGCATCTTATGTTGCACAAGATGGCATCTTGTGCATCGAAGGCAGGGAGCTATTAATTCTTATGTCCGGAAGGTATCATTGCTTCGCCTCTTCCTGCGGAATGCGGATAGAGGTATAAAGTTCGAGGACGGCAGCAATCGTAAGGCATATAATCCACTCGTTTCCGTGCGTGAAGAGCATGAATGCACCGGTCAGCACCAACAATAGCGCAGCGAAAATCTGCTGGCGACGCAAGCGCTTGATGGTGGGCGTCTTGACTTTGGAGGGGGGGATTGATTTGCGCCAAAGCCAGGAAGGTGGCACCAATCGTATATATAAGGTGACAGCGGCCAGCCGGTAATGTATACGGCAGCGCCTATCAATATCATCACGGCGCCTACGGTGAACAGGGCGGGTATCAGTTGTTTCATTCTTCTATATCTTCTTCAAATATGTAAATATCTTCGTTGGGTTTCTTCATCAGGTACTTCTCGCGGGCTATGCGCTCGATGGCACCGGAGTCGGCCGCAAGCTCATTGAGGCGGGCGGTGTTCTCCTCATATTCGGCACGATACTTGTCTATTTCTTCACGGAGGCGAGTCTCCTCACGATAATAGCCCAGACGGCGCACAATACTGTTTTCATCCAGGAAACCGACCAATACGGCAAACAGCACAAGCGTTATCAGGTATTTACGCCTGCGGACAAAGGCCCAAAGAGAAGTGAGTTGATCCATTGCGATGTTACTAATTACAAATTACTAATTACTAAATTACGGGCTGATGATTGTCGACCCGAAGAAAGGAAGTCCTTAAAAAGGATAACATTTCTTTGAGCACAAAGATAAGAGGAATAACTGAGAAATTTCTTTTTTTGCGTACATTTGCACACTATGTAAGTGACAAGAATACCCTGAATATGGAAAATTATATCGTATCGGCTCGAAAATACCGCCCCTCTACATTCGAATCGGTAGTGGGACAACGTGCCCTGACTACTACCCTGAAGAACGCCATCGCCACGGGCAAACTGGCACATGCCTACCTATTCTGCGGCCCGCGCGGCGTGGGAAAGACGACTTGCGCCCGCATCTTTGCCAAGACCATCAACTGTATGAGCCCGACGGAGGACGGAGAGGCTTGCAACCAATGCGAGTCGTGCACGGCGTTCAATGAACAGCGTTCGTACAACATTCACGAACTGGATGCCGCCTCCAATAACTCGGTAGACGATATTCGCCAACTGGTGGAGCAGGTACGCATCCCGCCCCAAATCGGAAAATACAAGGTGTATATCATCGACGAGGTGCACATGCTGTCGGCTTCCGCCTTCAACTCCTTCCTGAAAACACTGGAAGAGCCGCCGCGCCATGCCATCTTTATTCTTGCCACCACCGAGAAGCATAAGATATTGCCGACCATCCTGTCGCGCTGCCAGATATACGACTTCAACCGCATCAGTGTGGAAGATACCGTGACCCATCTAGCCTATGTGGCTTCCAAAGAAGGAATTACTGCCGAACCGGAGGCGCTGAACGTCATCGCCCTGAAAGCCGACGGTGGTATGCGCGACGCCTTGTCTATCTTCGACCAGGTGGTGAGCTTCACTGGTGGACACATTACTTATCAGAGTGTCATAGAGAACCTGAATGTACTGGATTACGAATATTACTTCAGGCTGACCGACTGCTTTCTAGAAAACAATGTGGGCAATGCCATGCTGCTGCTGGACGACGTCTTGGGCAAAGGCTTCGACGGCAGTCACTTCATCACCGGACTGGCCTCGCACCTGCGCGACTTGCTGGTGAGTAAGGACGCTGCCACCCTGCCGCTACTGGAAGTGGGCACAAGTATCCGCGAACGCTATCAGGCGCAAGCGCAGAAGTGCCCCCTGCCCTTCCTTTACCGAGCCATGAAGCTCTGCAACGACTGCGACCTGAGCTACCGCGCCAGCAAGAACAAACGGTTACTGATAGAAATCACCCTGATACAAGTAGCCCAGATTACCGCCGAGGGGGACGACGTGTCTGGTGGGCGTAGCCCTAAACAAGTTATCAAACCCATATTTACGCAGCCTGCCGCCGCTCAGCAGCCGCAGGCCGCCCCTGTTGCGTCTCAACCGCAAGCACCGGTAACTCCCCAACTGCAAGCTACGCCTCCCCGTCCGCAAGCAGCTCCGGCTAATGCACCGGCTACTCCCGCCGCTGCCGGAACAGCTTCTTCCGCTTCTCATGCTGCTCCTGAGGTTGTACTCATGGCACAGGGAAAAGAGGAAAAGAAAATCCCTGTCGTGAAGATGTCGGGGCTCGGCGTGTCTATCAAACGCCCTAAAGTGAAGGAAGAGAATAAGCCGACCACCGTCCCCACCGCCCAGCAAATTGCACAACCGGAAGAGGACTTCATGTTCAATGAAAGGGACGTGAACTACTACTGGCAGGAATATGCCGGACGCATGCCCAAAGAGCAGGTTGCCATCGCTACACGTATGCAAAACATGCGCATTACCCTGAAGGATACGACTTTCGAAGTACTGGTGGATAATGAAATAGTAGCCAAGGATTTCACTGCCATGATACCCGAACTGCAAAACTACCTGCGCAGCCGCCTGAAGAACAGCAAAGTCACCATGACCGTAAGAGTAAGCGCCCCCACCGAGAAGGTCCGGGCATACGGCCGTGTAGAGAAATTCCAGATGATGGCACAAAAGAATAACGCTCTGCTACAGCTGAAAGATGAGTTCGGATTGGAACTCTACTAATCATCTCAAACAAGGAAAACCATACTCGACCCGGATATTTGCAATAGAATAAAAAAATAGTAACATATTTTATTTTATATTCAGGCTTTTATGCTTATTTTTGCCAATAATAATCAAAGATAAACAAACATACAAGCAAACAAATATTGAGACGAGCAACTATCATATTGATACTACTCTGGGGGATGTTAACCACATCTTTGAGTAAAACATATACTACACCCAATGAGGAAAAATTAGAATTTCTGAAAGCATTTGCCCAAAAGAAAATTCTCTATAATGACTTGATATCGGTGGATAGTGTTATCGGTTGGAGCGAACAGCTTCTACCGGCTATGAAACGGAGTGCCAAAGACCGTGAAATGTACTTCTTACTACAGCTTCAGTTGGCAAATGCCTATACATTGCGCGGAGACATCAGTCTAGCCATCGACCAGGCACGAATTATGTATGAAGAAGCCAAGGAGATGGATTACAAGTTTGGGCTCGTAGTCGCCAATCAAGCTATAGGAGATGCTTATACCATTGCCAACCAATGCGACAAAGCATTGGATTCTTATCAGGATGCATTGAAAGAGCTTGATCTTATTTCACCCCAACACCCTTACCGTACACAACTCCTGCTGAAGACTTCGAATACATTGCAACGAAAAGGTCGCCTGAAAGAAGCTTGGAAAGCATTGGAAGAAATAAAAAAACACTGCTGGAAAAGCCGGATTATGCAACCAGTTTCTTTGCTATCATCGAAGAAGCTAATTATGCCATTTCCCACGGGCACCTTTCGCAAACTTATCTCGAAGAAGCTGCCCACTATCTGCAAAGCATGGACTCCATTTATCGTCTGCATCCGGAGAAGTTTTATTATTTCCATCTAAAATACACGTTGGCTGCTTATTACAGGGCAATGGGTAATTGGGTAAAACATACTGGGACAAGACATTAAGCATCTACGAGCAACTGAGAGAGGGATACTCCGACTATAAACGGCCTACCTATTACCGTTGGGTTTCGCAAGAAAACATCTACCTGTATAAAATACAAAATCGCCCGATGGATGCCTGCCGACTGTACAAAGAATTGTATCCTACCGTAGACACGCTTGCTTCCGAAGCCTATACCCGCCAAATCAATATCCTGAGAGCGAAATACAAGGTGGACCAAATGGCAATTGCCAACGAAGAAGAGCATAATAAGATTGTTGCCGGTATACTGACAGGCAGTATTATCCTATTGGCACTATTCTTTTTTATTGCTATCCTGCTGAGAAGACAGCGGAAAAAGATTGCAGCGTCGACAAAGCGTCTGGAACGCCTGCGTACCAATGCAGAGAATGCGACTTCGGTAAAAAGTGTATTTCTTTCAAACATGAGCCACGAGATACGTACTCCTCTCAACGCCCTCTCCGGTTTTTCTTCACTCTTAACAGAAGAGGGACTGGACGACGAAACGCGCCGGCAATGCAACGAGGTTATCTTGCAAAACTCCGAATTGCTGCTGAAACTTATCAATGACGTAATAGACCTATCAAGCCTTGAATTTGGAAAACTGCAATTCAGCCTTGCCAAGCATGACGTTGTGAGTATTTGCAGAAATGTGGCGGACACCGTCAGTAAAGTGAAGCAGACACAGGCAGAGATAAAGTTTGAAACTGAACTGGGAAATATGGAAATAGAGACCGATGATTCACGCCTGCAACAGGTCTTGATAAACCTGCTGATAAATGCGACTAAATTCACTCCGCAGGGAAGCATTACGCTGAAAGTGGAAAAGGAATCGGAAGAAAGTCTGCTCTTCTCCGTAGCAGATACGGGTTGCGGTATCCCCAAGGAGAAGCAAGCCTCCATTTTCCAACGCTTCGAGAAGTTAAATGAAAATGCGCAGGGAAGCGGTTTAGGACTTTCCATCTGCCAGCTCATTATCGAACACGTCGGTGGAAGAATATGGATTGACCCCGACTATACGGGCGGTTCCCGTTTCTTCTTCACCCACCCCATCCATCAACCGCACACCGCTGTGAGCAGAAAGGAGAATAAAGCATGAAAAAGCTTCTCATAGTGCTGAGTTTTCTGAGTCTGTTACTGCCTGCTCAGGCACTTAATGCAGACAAAGCGCAGTTAAAAGACAGCTTGCTGCGCGTCTATCTTACTTCGGCCCCTGATACAACACGACTGGAGGCGCTGTACAAGATTTCACTGCTAGAGCCGCAAACGCCTACCCTCCTCTATTATCAGGACAAATTATTAAAAGAGGCTATTGCTCAAAAAGAAGTTCGGTATCAAAGCCTTGCCCTCTACAGCTACATCATGTACTATTACAACCGCCTGAACGAAAAGCATACCGCACAAGGGTTACACGCCCTCGAACTATTAGCTCAGGAAAGCGGCTACTACGTAGACTACTACAAAGCCAAGAAGATGCTGATAGAACTTTATACCGTCAACCATAAAATAGAGCTTGCCATCAATCAGTCACTCGACATGTACGAAAAGGCCAAGCAACTCCACGACCGTAACAGCATGAGGGATGCTCACTTATGTCTACTAAGCGGCTATTTCGAAACCATGCGCTATAAAGAAGGTAAAGAAGCCCTGAACAAGGCTCTCGAACTAATACATCCGGAAGATTCGCCATTGGATAAAATAGCTCTATGTTCCAAAGCTGTTTTGGTCTATGTGACCTTGCAAGATGACGACACGTTTTTCAAATATCTACAACTGATGGAAGAGGCAACCAGTGAATTCTTTGCGCCTAACCAAGCTATACTATCCAATGCATATCCGGAACTTCCTCTGTTTATAGAGACATATTATGCCCTTTACTATATTCGCAAGCAACAGCCCGACAAAGCACAAGAATATTTGCAAAAAGCGGAAACATATATGCAGGCATCCGCTTTCATTCCCTATCAAGTAGCCTACCTCACGACTTGTGCCGAATATTACCGATTGATTAAAGAATACGAAAAGTCTCTGACATATTGGAATGTCGCCATCCGTAAAATTAAACCGTTCTCACCCAAAGACGCAATGACCTATAGTATCCAAAAAGCGGATTTGCTGGTAGAAATGGGACAATCCGAAGAAGCGCTTCCCCTATATAAAAAGGTAATCAAAGCCAAAGATTCACTGTATAACGACCTGGCCACTTCTCAGATGGAAGAGATACAGTCTTTATATAATATGGATAAACTCGTACTGCAAAAGGAGCAGCAACGCAGCATGTTCCATTATATATGCCTGGCCATCTCCCTTATAACCATCATTGCCCTGTCGCTCTTCAACATTCATATATACAGGAGTCGAAAACGTCTGCAAAAGGATGAACAAGAAATGAGAAGATTGACAGCCATCGCCGAAGAGGCCAATGATGTTAAAAGCCGTTTCCTGGCCAACATGAGCTATAACATACGTATTCCGCTAAACAATGTGGTAGGTTTTTCACAACTCATGACCGAAAGTAAAGGATTGGATGAAGAAGAGAAAAAAGAATATTCCTGCATCATCCAACATAATTCGACCGAGTTAATCCGATTGGTGAACGATATGCTCGACCTCTCGCATCTGGAAGCGAATATGATGAAATTCCAGTTGCAGGACTGCAATGTGCAGGAGTGGTGCAACGACCTTGCTTGTATGGTGCCGATGCACAGTGAAGGCAACATAAAACTCCAACTCCATGTTGAAGCGGGTGATGCCATCATCCATACGGATGTCAATCGCCTGACCCAAATCGTTTCCAGCATGTTGCTCTACACGGATGATTGTAAAAAATCACGTGAAATAAAAATGGACTTGATTTATCATCCGGAGATGAAAGAAATAACCTGCCGGATAGAAAACAGTCCGTTGGCCGACCCGGCATTTGCCTCGCAGAAAGTTTCCATACGGCAACATATCAACGAACTGTTCTTCAAACATTTCAACGGAACTTACCGGATAGAAGAAGGAGAAGGGATACCCGCAATATTTTTTACATATCCTACGCTTACCAACTGATTTTATGAAAGTTCCCAGGCACCGCTATTTAGACGGTATAAAAATTAAATGTTTTTAATCAAGATTGATAGCAAATAATGAATAAAACCGCTATTTTTGCCGGAGTAATTAGTACTAATAATTAAAACATTAAAGAAAATGGCTTACGTAATTAATGACGATTGTATTGCTTGCGGAACTTGTATTGACGAGTGTCCGGTAGGTGCTATCTCTGAAGGTGACAAATATTCTATTGATCCTGAAACTTGCACAGAGTGTGGCACTTGCGCTGATGTTTGCCCATCTGAAGCAATTCATCCGGGGGAATAATACAATCCTAATGAAAAGAAAGGCTCGATTTCTGTTGAAACCGAGCCTTTTTATTTGTAGGCAGAACACGAAGTTAACCTCATCCCCTACAATATGTTAACTTACTGATGACAAGAAGTTAACTAAGTACACTCTACAAAGTTAACTTCCTGCCTGCAATGAAGTTAATTAAGTTTTGCCAACGCTTCTTTAATACGACGGATAGCTTCTACTATATTCTCATCGCTGGTAGCATAGCTCATACGAATGCACTCGGGAGTACCGAATGACGCACCGCCTACACAAGCCACATGGGCAACTTCCAGCAGATACATAGCCAAATCATCAGAGTCGTTAATCTTACGGTCGCCCGCAGCCTTGCCAAAGAATGAGCTACATTTCGGGAACAGGTAGAAAGCACCTTCCGGTACGTTTACTTCAAATCCCGGAACTTCTTTCGCCAATTTCACAATCAAGTCGCGACGACGTTCAAAGGCCTTGCGCATTTCCTCTACCGAAGCTTGCGTACCGGTGTAAGCAGCCTCAGCAGCCTTCTGAGATACGGAGCAAGGGCCTGAAGTATATTGACCTTGCAACTTATTGCAAGCCTTCACAATCCATTCCGGTCCGGCAATGAAACCGATACGCCAGCCTGTCATGGCATACGCTTTGGATACGCCGTTAACAATCACAGTACGCTCCTTCATTTCGGGGAACTGTGCGATGCTTTGGTGCTTACCGATATAGTTGATATGCTCATAGATTTCATCGGCGATGACAGTTACCTGCGGATATTTAGCCAGCACGGCAGCCAATCCGGCTAGTTCTTCCCGGCTATATACAGAACCGGTAGGATTAGACGGAGAGCAAAGAATTAATGCCTTAGTCTTCGGAGTGATGGCAGCCTCCAACTGTGCAGGTGTAATCTTGAAATCCTGCTCGATGCCTGCGGTTACAACAACCGGCTTACCTTCGGCAAGTTTCACCATCTCAGGATAACTCACCCAATAGGGAGCGGGTACAATCACTTCGTCACCCGGATTTACCAACACAAGAATTGTATTGCAAACCGACTGCTTGGCACCGTTGGCACAAGAGATTTGTGCAGCGGTATATTCCAGACCGTTTTCCTTTTTCAGTTTCTCTACGATAGCGTTACGCAAAGCCGGATAGCCCGGAACGGGAGAGTAGCGAGAGAAGTTGTCGTCTATCGCTTTTTTCGCAGCTTCTTTAATGTGGTCGGGAGTATTGAAATCGGGTTCTCCCACACTCAGGTTAATTACGTCTACGCCTTGAGCCTTCAGCTCTGCGCTCTTTTGAGACATAGCCAGCGTCGCAGAGGGCGACAAGCTGTTCAAACGATCTGATAATTGGTTCATTTTGTTTCTATTTAATGGTTGTAATGCAATTCTGATTGCAAAATAAGCGAAATTCTTTGATATGAGAAAACAAAAAGACAGTTACTTATTAAAATGAAGTGTATGCCCCATGCGTTCTTTCTTCGTGCGAAGATAGCGTTCGTTGTAAGGATTGGGACTGGTTTCAACCGGCACATTCTCCGCAATCTCCAAGCCATAGGCCTCTAGACCCACACGCTTCACGGGATTATTAGTCAGCAGACGCATCTTGTGCACACCCAGTTCACGCAAAATCTGTGCTCCCACTCCGTAATCGCGCTCGTCTGCCAAGTGACCGAGGCAAATATTGGCGTCCACCGTATCCATACCGTCTTCCTGGAGCTTATAGGCTTTCATCTTCTCCATCAGTCCGATACCACGACCTTCCTGGTTCAGGTAAACAATAGCTCCCTTGCCGGCTTGTTCAATCATTTCCATAGCTTTGTGCAGTTGCTCGCCGCAATCACAGCGCTTGGAGCCGAAGATGTCGCCCGTAGCACAAGAAGAGTGCACCCGCACCAGTATCGGTTCGTCCGGTTTCCAAGTTCCTTTGAACAGGGCTACGTGTTCCAGTCCGTTGGATTTCTGACGGAAAGGGATCAGGCGGAAATGACCACGTTCGGTGGGCATATCCACTTCTACACCTTTCTCCACAATAGACTCCTGCTTCAGGCGGTAAGCTATCATGTCGCGAATGGAAATCAGCTTCAGGTCAAATTCGTCCGCAATCTTGCGCAACTCGGGCAAGCGTGCCATTGTACCGTCTTCGCTCATAATCTCCATCAGCGCACCAGCGGGATAAAGACCTGCCAAACGACACATGTCAATCGTAGCCTCGGTATGTCCGGCACGGCGCAGCACGCCCTTTTCCTGAGCATACAGCGGATTTACATGTCCGGGACGTCCGAAAGTTGCCGGAGTGGAAGTCGGGTCGGCCAATGCCTGAATGGTAGCGGCACGGTCAGCAGCCGAAACACCGGTACTGCAACCTTCGAGCTTGTCGATAGTCACGGTGAAAGGAGTGCCGAGCACCGAAGTATTATCCGTCACCTGATGAGCCAAATCCAACTCCTTGCAACGGGATACCGTAATCGGGGCACACAACACGCCACGCGCATGCTTCAACATAAAATTCACCTTCTCCGGTGTAATCTTTTCGGCAGCGATAATCAAGTCGCCTTCGTTTTCACGGTCTTCATCATCAACCACAACCACAAACTTGCCGGCCTTGAAGTCTTCAATAGCCTCTTCTATCGTATTCAATTGTACTTTTTCCATATGTTTATTCATTTTGTTTATTCAGATTAGTTTCTATAATTTTCTGTATTTCTTCATTTGTCCGGATAATCCGCTCCACATCTTTGCCAAGCCGGATGCGGAATGCCCAAATGCGGAAATAGAAAAACAAGCCGACGGGTACCACGACTCCGCAAAGCATATTCAGCCAGTAGTTACTGAAAGGGCGTACATGGGCGTGAGCAGGAATTACCGGATAATTGTTCAACGCAGTCAACAAGCGAGCAGAACTCGTATTGGACATCTCGTCTATCAATTCTTCCATACGGTCATTGATTTCGACCATTGCCTCATCGCGCGGAGCATCGTTCATCCACAGTTTAAAATAATTAGGGGCACGCATCAAGCCTTTCTTATCGGCATAGGCACGGCAATCGGCAGACAGTTTCTGCAAATCACCCGGAAGACGTGCGTAATCGGGGTCGTGAATGATAACTTCCTTCCGGAACAGATGGCGCACACTACGGATACCGGCTATCTTTTTGAACCAATTGACATAAGCGTCGGCATTCAGCACCACCGAATCATTATTGGATTTATAGGTCAGGAAAGCTCCCAACGGTGCCAATATCGCTGTACTGGTCCACATGCCCATCCACACGATCCACTTTCCGTCGCGTGCCATCTTATAGCCCGCATTGTTAATGATATAATAGATAATAAAGATAAGTACGGATACCACTACCGGCATTCCCAGACCGCCCTTGCGTATAATACCACCCAAGGGTGCACCGATGAAGAAGAAAATAAGGCAAGCCAACGAGAGTGTCAGCTTTTCATGCCACGAAGTCATATGCCGCCGCAGACTGGTTTCAGTCTGCAATATATTATAGCTTTTGAAGCTCCAGTCACTAGCAGCACTCTCTGCACGGCTGACTGCCGTCGACATAATCTTCTGCTTCTGCATCAGCGTAGCCACATTGAACAGGCTGGCTACATTATAACCACCCAAGTTTGCCGACTCAATCTTTATCGTATCGGCTTTACTCAAAACGCTGGTAGTCGGTTTATAAGTACCCGCCATCGCCTCCTTATAATATGCCCGCCCGATACTGTCATTCTGGATTTTCATCGAGTCAATATCTGCCTGGAGCGTCTTCATATCCTTACTACTGGATTGATTACTCATAAAGCCGGCATCCACCATATTAAAGTCCGAATCGAACTCAATAATCGCATGCTTTTCGCTGAAAGTTTCCCTACGATAAGGTACGTTCTTCTGGTTCATATTCTGTGACTTCAGGTTCTCAAACTGTTCGCCGCTATACAGATGCAGATAGAGGTGCTGCTTGTCCGCCGTCATTTCAAGTCTGCCGGAATCCGCTTTTATAATCTGCGCATTCTCAAAGCCTTTCTCCAAATTATAAATCAACACGTCATACAGCATACCCGTCTTACGGTTCTTGTGCTTGACATACAGATTATAGCCATCTATTTCATCATAAAACACTCCTTCCGGAATATCTACTTCTGGCGATTTCTGCTTCATGGAAGTCAGCAACGTCCACAGCTTGGTCTGTGCTTTCGGTCCGATTACATTCTGGAAATAAAAAGAGACACAGCAAATAAAAGCGATGAAGATGATTAGCGGACGCATGATTTTCATCAAGGAGATGCCCGCCGCTTTCATAGCAAGCAGTTCAAAACGCTCTCCAAAATTTCCGAAGGTGATAAGTGCCGCCAGCAGAATGGCCAAAGGCAACGAAGCGGGCACCAGCGTCAGCGCTGAATAGAAGAAGAACTGAACAAGAACGCTCATCTCTAAGCCTTTTCCTACCATCTCGTCCACATACCTCCATAGGAACTGCATCATGAAGATGAAAAGGCAAATGAAGAAAGTGCCCATAAAGAGCATACCAAAGCTCTTCAGTATAAATATATCTAACTTTTTTATGCGCAGCATTTTACTTGTTTCATGCAATGAAGACACAAAAGTAGCACAAAAAAGGGAGTACGGGAAATTTTTAATTGAAAGTTAACTAAAAACCACACGTTCTTCGCAAAGTATCGACTTGTGATTCCCATAGTTCACGCAAATCGCTGTCTTCATCCACACTTGCGAAATCGGTTATTTCGAGTACAAAATCGTTTGTCAACTCACTGTTTGTCATTTTTAATTCAAAGTACTCGCGTGGGTTTTCATCATCGAGCCAGCGGAAACGAATAAAGGAGCATGCCCTCACGGCAATAATCTCCGCATCCCGCCTCTCGGTTTTCCCCCAAAAGAAGGAAACTGTTTTATCGTCCGACTGAACCCTGTCTGCAAACCAACCCTCCAAGCCGGTAGGAGTACTTATTGCTGCCCAAAGAATACTTTTAGAAGTCGCATTCAAGAGATATTCCAAATGTATTTTCTTTCTTTCCATAATTTGTTCTGCTATTTGTTGCGGTGGCAAGATAAATACTTTTTTTCTAATTACAGAAAACAATTCATTAAATTTATTTAGATGAACTTTGCTATGCAAGGCTAGCCTGCTGATTGTGTATTACAAAGGCATTCACAAAAAAAGAGACAGAGGGCTCCTTTCTCCATTCTGCTAAAGAAACAGAAGAAAATTCGCACAAATATTTTGGCATTTTAAATAAAAGCTATATCTTTGCACCCGCAATCGAGAAATAATGGCGGGATAGCTCAGCTGGTTAGAGCGCATGATTCATAATCATGAGGCCCCCGGTTCAATCCCGGGTCCCGCTACTAAGTCGAAAGACTTGCAATTAAGACGTTTGGAGGGCTTCCACCTCTGGACGTTTTTTTGTTTATAGACCTCTTTGACGCTACGATTTCCACTTCATTAACGATAAAGCTATCGTTGCCTTTCGATAGAGCTATCATCAGCCATCGATAGAGCTATCGCGACCTTTCGATAGGGCTACCGCAGAAAACACTGAAATATTACATATCAAAGTTAAACAAAAGGGACCTCAGGATAGAGTAAAAAACACGTGCTTACTTAAGAAAAGGAGAATATGAACAGAAACAGTTGATATATCGACAGAGTTGTTACATCTTATGCCACTAACTTTGCCGATAAATATCAAGAAACTGTTATGAAAAGATTGCTGTTCATTTTTTCCTTTTCCTGCCTACCGACAATGGGCATAGGTGCACAAGACACTTTGACACTGGAAAATTGTCTCAGAATAGGCATCGAAAATAACCTATCCCTGCAAAGCAAACAGAAAGACATACAAAAAGGGAAATATGGTATTTCTGAAAACCGCACGAAACTATTGCCGCAAATCAACGGCTTTGCCAACTACAACAACAATTTCGATCCTCCCGTGTCGGTAACGGACGGCTCGTCCTATGGTAATCCTTATAATGTGACCTACACCTTGCAGCATAATGCCAATGTAGGGCTTCAACTCCAAATGCCACTTTATAACCAGACTCTCTATACCACGCTCTCAATAGCAAAAACAATGAACGAGATGAACCGGCTTTCTTATGGAAAAGCAAGGGAAGACCTTATCCTACAAATCAGCAAGATGTATTACCTGGAACAAGTTACTGCCGAGCAAATCTCTCTGACAAAGGCCAACATCACCCGCTTGGAGGAACGGAAGGAGATTACTCTCGCCTTCTTCGACAACGGGATGGCAATGGAAGTCGATGTAAAGCGAGTCAATATCAACCTGGAAAACCTGAAAGTACAATACGACAATGCTCAGGCCATGTTGGAACAACAACTGAACCTACTAAAATATATCATCGATTACCCGGCAGAAAAACGAATTGCGTTAGTGCCGGTAAATACCGAGAACATCACTCCCGCAGACCTGACCGGATTATCGGAAAATCTCTACGAACTCCAACTCCTGCAATTTCAAAAAGAACTGGCTGAACAACAGAAAAGATTGATAAGCAACGGCTATATCCCTTCGTTGAACCTGACAGGAAACTGGGGTTTCTCCGCATTTACGGATAAAGCCTATCATTGGCTCCATTCCGGCCCATCCAACCATTGGTATCGCTCTTATGGACTGGGACTGTCGTTGCGCATCCCTATCTTCGACGGTCTGGACAAACGATATAAGACGAAGAAAGCGACCATCGATATAGAAAACATCAGACTGGCGCAAGAGGACACCCGGAAAAATCTACAAACCCAGTACCTAAATACCACTAACGACCTGATGAACAACCAACGCAACTTCAAGAAGCAGAAAGACAATTACCTGCTGGCAGAGGATGTGTACACAGCCACCATGGATCAATACCGGGAAGGAATCACCTCCATGACCGAAGTCCTGCAAGACGAAATGCGAATGAGCGAGACACAGAACAATTACATCAGCGCACACTACAACTACCGCGTCACCAACCTGATGTTACTGAAACTGACCGGACAAATAGGATCTTTAATCAAATAACACGTTAATCAATGAAATCAGCATATGGAAACAATGGGAAACAATAACGCGTCCAGCACACATCAGGAAAGAGCAAAAAAAGTTGAGAAAGCTACGCCGCTGGCAAATCGTTGTCAGTTTGTTGGGAATAGCAATCATAGTGTGGGGAGTCATTCAGGTGGTCTTCCTCTTTCTAGATTACAAACGCACCGAAACCAGTAATGACGCGCAGATAGAACAATGCATATCTCCCGTCAACCTGCGTGCTACGGGCTATATCAATAAGATTTATTTCACCGAACATCAAGAGGTACATAAAGGAGACGCCTTGCTCGTATTGGATGACCGCGAATACAAAATCCGCGTAATGGAAGCCGAAGCCGCATTGAAAGATGCACAAGCCGGTGCCACCGTCATTGGAGCGACTCTGCAAACCACCCAAACCACCGCTTCGGTATACGATACCTCCATTGCCGAAATACAAATCCGTCTCGCCAAATTGGAGAAAGACCGGCAGCGTTACCAAAATCTGGTGAAGCGAAAAGCGGCCACTCCTATACAGTTGGGGCAGATAGAGACAGAGTATGAGGCTACCCACAAAAAGCTGGAAGCCGTAAAACGCCAGCAAAAAGCCGCCTTCTCCGGAGTGAACGAGGTATCTCACCGGCGTGAGAGTACAGAGGCCGCCATACAGCGAGCTACGGCAGCACTCGAAATGGCGCGGCTGAACCTGTCTTATACGGTAGTCGTAGCTCCCTGCAACGGAAAACTGGGCCGCCGTACCTTGGAAGAAGGACAGTACATCACAGCCGGACAGACCATTACCTACATTCTGCCCGATACACAGAAATGGATTGTTGCCAACTATAAGGAGACACAAATCGAGCATCTGAGCCTTGGACAAGAAGTGATTATCACGGTAGATGCCATAAGCGACAAGGAATTTACCGGAAAAATAACAACCATATCTGGAGCAACAGGCTCCAAATACTCACTGGTTCCCACGGACAACTCCGCCGGAAACTTCGTGAAAATACAACAACGCATACCGGTACGCATCGATTTCACCCATCTTTCCAAAGAAGATAATGAGAAGCTTGCAGCAGGCATGATGGTAGTAGTGAAAGCTAAACTTTAAAAGCGATGCCCTCATATCCAAAGAACTATCCCTTCTACAACTGGGTACCCAAGCCGGTAGGCATCCTTATCCTGTTGTTACTTTTCCTGCCCATCCTTACGGTAGGCGGCACCTACTCGGTCAACAGTACCGAGATGATGAGCGGACTTGGCGTCATTTCCGAACATATCCAGTTCGCCAATTTTGCCACTTCCATAGGCATGGCGGCTTTCTGTCCGTTCCTTTACCGCTTAGTGGTTATCCGGCGGGAGAAGATGATGTGCCTGGTCGGCTTTTCGCTGATGTATATTTTCAGCTACATTTGCGCCAAGACGGACAGTATATTCCTGCTTGCACTGTGCAGTTTGCTTACAGGTTTCCTGCGAATGGTATTGATGATGGTCAACCTATTCACGCTCATCAAGTATGCAGGCAACATGGAAGCCTACGACAAAATCACTCCCGGCAACGAGCCGACCGACGGAAAGGATTGGGACAAACTGGATATAGAGCGAAGTATCGCCCAACCTGCCATTTACCTGTTCTTTATGATACTGGGGCAACTGGGTACCTCGCTCACCGCATGGCTCTCCTTTGAGTACGAGTGGAAATACGTCTACTACTTCATGATGGGATTATTACTGTTCTGTATTCTCATCATATTCATCACAATGCCCTATCACAAATATCCTGTGGGGCGCTTCCCAATCAATTTCAGACAGTTCGGCGATGCCTGCATTTTCTGTACCCCGCTGGTTTGTATCACCTACATATTGACCTACGGAAAGGTGCTCGACTGGTACGATGACCCTACTATACAGTGGGCTACCGCTGGTGCCATTATTTCCAGCGGTCTATTCCTCTATATGGAAGCCATGCACCGCAACCCCTACTACCAACCGGAAGTACTCAAACTGCGCACCATACGCATAGGCTTTCTGTTCTACCTGCTGCTCATGGTATTGAACTCCAGCGCCATGTTCGTCAACGTATTCACAGGCGTAGCGATGAAACTGGACAACCTGCAAAATGCCACCTTGAGCAACTGGAGTATGCTAGGTTACTTCATCGGCACCATTATCACTATCGGATTAAGTATGAAAGGCGTACATTTTAAATACCTCTTTGCCGCAGGCTTCCTTTTGATTGGAGTGTTCGCCCTGTTCATGTACTTCGAAGTGCAAAGTGCCGGGCTGTACGAGCGAATGAAATATCCCATCATCATGCGTTCCACAGGCATGATGATGCTTTACTCACTAATACCAACTTTCGCCACCCAACGTATGCCTTACAAATTCCTTTCGTCATGGATCTGTACTATGATTACTGTGCGCATGGTACTGGCGCCCAGTATCGGCGGCGCCCTATACACTAACGCGATGCAAGAACGCCAACAGCATTATGTCACCCGCTACGCACAGAATGTAGATATGCTAAATCCCGATGCGTCCGCCTCGTTCACTCAAACCGTGCAGGGTATGCAATATCAGGGAAAAAGTAAGCAAGAGGCTGTCAACATGGCTACCATATCCACTAAAGGACGCATCCAAGTACAAGCAACACTCTCTGCCGTAAAAGAAATAGCCGGCTGGACTATCTATGCCTGCCTCATCTGTATGATATTTACACTTATTTTGCGTTATCCTAAACGAAAAATACTACCTTAGCGGTGTTTTTCAATGTAACCTGCAATTTTGTTTGTTATGGATGCTCTGCAAGAACGTTTATTCCGCTTGAACCACGCATTAGTGAGTGGAAAAATATTTGTAGTTCGGAGGGTATGCTTTGCGCCTTTCCTGCCGCCCTAAAAGAACCGTTTCTGATAAACGGAGCAGGTTTGGTGGTGTGCAAACAGGGCAACTTCACATTCTCCCTTAACGGGCAGTCGTTCTCTGCCCGAGCGGGCGAAACGCTTTTCATACCGGAGGGGTCTCTTTCCAGGTGCTTCAGGAATCAAACGATTTACAACTATTCATACTCATTTACCAGATAGAGCCAATACGAGATATAATAGGCAATTCCGTGGTATCCATGTATCTATACATGCAACTCCGCACAGAGCCATGTTATGTGTGGAACACAGGGGATGAAGAAGAAGTTCTGAAATACATGTCTCTATTAGATAATACATTACAGATGCAGGATAACACCTTCAACCATTACGAACAAAAAATACTCCTATTGGGATTGACGTACCGGATTTGCTCTGTGTACAATCGCAAGCTCATGAATCTGAAAACAACCGTAGGGCATAAACACGAAATCTTTATGCACCTGATTCAGTTAATAGAGAAATATTATACGGAGCAACGCGGTGTTGAGTTTTATGCAGACAAACTCTGCCTGTCGCCCAAGTACCTCTCCGCATTATCCAAATCCGTCTGCGGGTTCACGGTGCAAGAACTAGTGTTCAAGTCTATTCTCCGCAAAAGTATCTCGCTGCTCAAGAATACCCAAAAGAGTGTACAGGAAATATCCAATTACTTCAACTTTCCCAATGCTTCTTCATTTGGTACGTTCTTCAAGAAACAGACCGGAGTATCACCGCGACAATACCGGGAGAAATAAATATCTCCGGATGCAAAACAGATCTGCATCCGGAGATACTCAAAGAATTACCATCCTTCATTCTGCGGATAATGTTCACCGGTCGTCACACGGTCAATCATCTGTTGCGGAATGGGGCGCAGCCAATGTCTGTCTTCGGTAATGTTCTCGTAAGCTCTACCGTCGTCATACTTGCGTACGCGGTCAATCAGTGTTCCGGTACGAGCCAGGTCGGCCCAACGGCAATGTTCTGCCAGCAGCTCACGGGTACGCTCTTCGAGGATAAAGTCGAGTGTTATATCACCCGGAGCAACATCCAAAGCACCTACTACAGTGGTTTCCTTATTACGGGCACGTTCGCGCACGAAATTGATATATTTGGCAGCATTTATGTTGTCGTTCAGTTTGAAGGCAGCCTCGGCAGCCAGCAAATAAGTCTCGGCCAAACGATAGATAATATAAGAACGGTCCGTATTGTCGTTGGGGATGGCACGGGTTCTGTCCAGGAACTTCATAATGGTCGGGAATATGGCACGACCGTTATAAGCGTCAGGCGTAAAAATCAGATAGTGATTGCCCGTACGGTTCTGCGTCTTTTCTCTGATTTCCTGAGCAGACATGTAGTAGCCCGGGTAATAGATGGCAGTATCACCTACGACTGTATAATCCCAGTGGAATACTTCATTCTGACCGTCGATTACGTAGTTGACTTCACCGCCCTGCTGCTTCTTGGTAGCATACCACACTGTTTGGAATGTTGCCTCGTAACGCGTATCCTTGTCGCGGTTGTTGAAAGCATTGTAAGTATAGCCGGTGGGGTTAATCCACGAATAGCAACGGCCGTCATTGATATTACGTTCACCCAGATACTGGTCGTAACCGTTCACAAAATAATGGTTCAGCGTACTTGTTCCACCGAAAGTATTGTCATCATCCCAGTCCATACGGGCTACAAATAACTCTTCCTTATTTTTACCGGAAGGAGCATCATTGGCTTCATCGAATACATCCGCGTAATTATCCATCAGTTTCAATCCCAAAGAAGGAGCATCCGCTATCAGGCCTGTAGCCATGTCGTAAGCCTTCTGACAATATTCTTTAGCTTTGGCTGCATTATAATACTTCGTTTGCACATTACCTTTGTATATAGGATTAGCCGGGTCTTTGTCGAACACCCATCCTAAAGTCAGATATACACGTGACAGCAAGTGACGGGCGGCAGCGGCAGAAGCGCGACCGGACTCCAATCCGTTAAGTTGCGGACTGGGAGAACAAAGCCGGACGGCATTCAACAAATCGGGAATGATAACCTCCTCGTAAACGCGAACCATGTCATGACGTTCGGCCGAAGTGCTCGGATTAACGTTGTAGGTAGTGGTCAGCGTCACGTCGCCAAACTGTTCCACCAGGTGAAAGTAATTGTAGGCACGCATAAAGTAAGCTTCGCCCAAATACTGGTCGCGTTTTGCTTCAGTCAGCGCAGTAGTGGTGACATCTACCTTATCTGCGTTCTCAATCATATAATTCAAGGTATTGATGTAGACATAAGCATCGTTCCACAACTTCCTTGGATATTCATTGTTTGCATTATACTTCTCAAGGTCATAGTTTGCAAGGTCCGCACAGCGATTACTACCGCCCACATTATTCTTCAGTTCGTCAGTACCCGGGTTCATCAGGTCATGAATACCTTCTTCCGCGCTATACGTGGAGCGAACATTGGCATAGACCGAGTTCAAGGCCATTCCGAAGCCCGTAGGCGTCGACATGAAGTCCTGCATAACATTTGAGTGATTTTCTTCGTCCAGAAAATCGGAGCAACCTGTTGCCAAAAGGACGAGCGATGACAAAGCCAGTGTTGATAATATTTTCTTCATATTTTATTCTATTGTTATTCGGTTAAACTAATTAGAAGGTCAAATTCAAGCCAAACACAAACGTGCGGGTAGGAGGCGTTTTCAAGTTGACGGTACTTGTAGTCTCCGGATCGATACCGCCATCCTTACGATACTCTTTGCTGAACCAAGTGTACAGATTGGAGCCTGTGGCATACACACGAGCCGATTGTACATTCAGTTTTGAAAGGAACGTCTTAGGTATGTTATAGCCTAATGTGATATTTCTCAATTTGAGATATGAGCCGTCATAACGTGCCAACAAGCCTTTATTGGCAACTGTGGTAGTGGTCGGTTTCAGCCAGCGAGCTGTCGTGTTATCCGGCGTCCAGTAGTCTACATTCAGGTTGTTGTAGCCACCCTGCAATGTATTCATCCAACCATTGTGCATATCGGAAGTAATAGCACCTCCGCAACGGAATGTCCACAAGAATGAGAAATCGAAACCTTTCCATTCGAAACGGTTGTTGATACCTCCCTCAAATTTGGGAGCACGGCGTCCGATGAAAACTTTATCGTCTTCGTTGATAATCTGCTTTTCTTTCGGGGTCACACCATCTTCTTCATAATCAATGTGATGATTTTTAATCTTGACAGTACCAATCACCGAGTTCTTGCCGGAAGTGGCATAGCCAAATGTTTCAGCCAGTGCGCGGTCTTCGGGAGTATCCTGCCACAAACCGTCTTCCTCATAAGAATAAATCACATATCTATCCTCGCCTAAAAAGAAGCCTTCATCCTTATCGAATTCCACGCCTTCACCAAGGTCCATAATTGTATTACGATTACCGAAGATATTCAAGTCTGTAGACAAGGAAAGTTTGTCCTGACCATTACCTGCAATATTAACCGTAGTTGCATTGAATTCCAAACCACGATTTCTCGTAGCACCCCGGTTCGTCAGGAATGAATTGGAATAACCGGAAGTGGAAGACAGGTTCACACCCAGCAACAAATCGGTTGTATTCTGCTGATACCACTCGATAGTACCAGTGATGCGATTGTTCAAGAAACCAAAGTCCACACCGACATTCCAGGTTTCCGTATTTTCCCATCCCAGTGACTTATCCGGCACGGAGCTCGGACGAACGCCCATCACGCCATTCGTACCCAAAAGATATTTACTACCGGTATCTAGTCTTGACATGGTTTGATAAGGATTGATGGCCGTACTACCTACATTACCCCAACTGAGGCGAAGCTTCAAACCGGAAACGACATCAGCATTCACGTCCTTCATAAAATTCTCACGCATCACATTCCATCCCAAAGCAACGGAAGGGAATGAATGCCACTTATTACCTTCGGCCAGACGGGAAGAGCCGTCATAACGTACAGTTGCGGTCAGCAGGTACTTTTCCTTATAGTTATAGTTCAAACGGCCCATGTAAGAAAGCAAGCTCCACTTTTCAAAACCACCGTCACCAGTCACAGAACCTTGTGCCAGTCCCGGATTGTAGTACTGAACATTATCATCATAATAATCAGTTCCACTCACATTATTCTTTGTAAAATCCTTCTCTTGCGCCGAGAGCAATCCGGTCACACTGAAGTTGTGCACATTATTAAAGGAATAGTCCCAAGTTACGATGTTTTCAAGCGTATAGTCCATCGTGTGTTGATACTCTCCGAACGACCAGTCGAGGCCTCCCATACGTTTAGTCGTATTGCTTGCCTGGAATTGTCCGATAGAATAGTATTTCAGGTTTATACCACCGTTGAAACGATACTTAATGCCATAGGGCAGTTTTACATCGATATATCCGGTAGTGAAAGTCGACAAACTCTTACGGTCGTCTACCACACTGTTTTCCTGGGTATCAAGCAACGGGCTCCATACATTCTGACCACTACCCGGCAAGAAAGCACGCAAAGAGCCATCTTCTTTATATGGAGTCGTGAAGGGAGAAGCACGCAAAGCCATTTCCATCGGATTAGTGTCCTGTCCCTTATTGACAACGTAAGTGTTCAATGTGGAAAGACCTACTTTCAGGAAGCTGGTAATCTCGGTGTCGAGAGAAAGTTTGGCCGTCATATGCTCAAAGCTGTGTGCCTCGTAGTTGTTTTGTCCCTTATAGTAACCGACGGAAGCGCTGTAGGTAGTCCGTTCGTTACCTCCGTTGATAGCTACCTGATGGTTCGTCGTCATACCATTGCGGAAAATCAAGTTCTGCCAATCCGTATCGCTACCGGCCAAATAGCCTTCCATCTCCTCCTGGTCGCGGAAGACATCTCCCACTCGCATCAAGTTCGGGTCATCGATACCCGTGTATGCATCGGGATTACCATTATAAGTAGCCCATTTTTTTTCAAGGTGATATATTCGGAGCTATTCATCGCGTCATACTTCTTAATGGCGGTTGTGAACCCGTAATATCCACTATAGCTTACACTAGTCTTTCCTTTGTTTCCACGCTTTGTAGTAATCAAAAGTACACCATTGGCACCACGAGAACCGTAGATAGCGGTTGCCGAAGCATCTTTCAATACACTGATACTCTCTACGTCATCATTACTAATTTCGTTCAGCCCACCGGAAAAAGGAATACCGTCCACTACAATCAAGACATCGTTCCCACCCTTGAGAGAGCGCTCACCACGTACACGAATTTGCGGAGAAGCTCCCGGATGAGTATTACCACCTGCCATCTGCACATCCACACCGGCAGCAAGACCTTGCAATGCTGCGCCGATGCTTCCTACAGGTGCTTGTTGCAGAGCCTCGCTCTTTACATTCACCATAGCGCCCGTAATATTGGACTTCTTTTGAGAACCGTAACCGACTACGACTACCTCATCCAGCATTTCAGTATCATCTGCCAAAGTAATCTTTATAGATGGGCCGGTTACTTTCACTTCCTGCGACTTGTATCCTATAAAAGAAACCAATAACACAGCGTTTTTCGGAGCATCAATGGTAAAGTCGCCATTTATATCCGAAATGACCCCGGTAGTAGTACCTTTCACTATAACGTTCGCACCAATTACAGGTTCGCCGGTAGCATCCACTACCTGCCCTTTCACATGAATGGTCTGCTCTATGGCAGCCATGACATTTACACTATTTCCCAGAAATAGACATACCATTAAAGGTATCAATAATAAATGTGTTTTTCGTAACTTCATAATGCACATTTTAAGTTTTAAGATTATAATTTGTTCGCTATTCTAATTCTACAGCAAGATTAATAAGCACTCTATATATAAGAAAAGAGTAAATAAAAAATTCAGGAGGAGTCATCTGTTGTTATCATAACTATCAGTTTTAAGGTGTCAACTTTGTTTTCTGTGTGCAAAATTAGTTTTTCAGTTCATAAAGGGCGTCAACAGTAACGCCAAAAGTATTTATTTAAGCCTATTTGAAGCAGAATATACACATTTGTCACAAATGGAAACAAACCGGCAAAAGAGCTATATCACCTATACATATTCATTATGCTATACTTACAAAATCCGCAACAGTTTATGGCATGCATTACAATTTTTCTCTTTATATTTGCGCATTGCATGCGATAAAGCCCAACATACTATGAAAACCCCTACTCGACACTTATTAATCCTGCTTTTATTAATCCAGACCGTTTGCGCCCACGGATACAATCTGCGACAGTTCTCCAACATAGACGGTCTGTCCAATAGCGCTGTCCTCTCTTTATATCAGGATAAAGAAGATTTCTCTGGCTGGGAACTTGCGATGGACTGAACTTGTATGACGGACTGAATATACGTCCGCTGACTTTCGCCGAAGGAAAGAATCTGTCCGGCAATATCATCGAGAATATTATAGAGACAGAGAACAACACCCTGTGGCTACAAACCAACTACGGACTGGACAAGTTGGATAAGTATAAAAGAACCATTACCAGCTATACGCAATTTCAGGGTGGATATATACTAAAAAAGAATGCAGAGGATGACATCTTCATCCTCTCTGAAAACAACAACCTTTATTATATCACCAGCACTTCCGACGAATATCACAAACTTTCAATTCCCGATTTGAACGGAAATGATATTATCGACATCCATATCAGTAACAATTACTTATGGACATTTACCAAGCAAGGGATATTCCAATATCAACTAGAGTTCAGTAATAACCAGTATTCCATCAAAGGCGTCACAAAGGTGGATAATACTCCATTGCTATATTGCTTCATCAATAACGATACAGCTTATATGATAGACAATCAGTATACCCTGTATGAGTATCGGCTAGAACACAATCAAAAGAAACTTGCAATAAATCTCAGCAAAGAAATTGCCGCAAGAGGCATTGTTTCAGATATTATCAAAGACGATGACGAATACTTTATCGCCTTCAAAACCAATGGAGTATTGAAACTGACTCTGCAAAATGAAAGTTACCGGATAGAAGACATCGGCATCAAATCCGGCGTATTCCGGTTACTGAAAGACCGCAATCAGGATATTGTATGGATAGGAACCGACGGGCAAGGAGCCTATCTTTATTCAAACGGACATTATTCCATCCAATCCATCACCTACAATAACCTGAAGTTTAACATAGCCAAACCCATACGTTCCATATTCCTCGACAAAGAGAACTCTTTATGGCTGGGTGCTAAAGGAGAAGATATATTAAAGATACACGATTACGACCTGAACAGCAATACCCTGGATTATCGGACAGAGCTAATCACAAGTGCCAACAGCTTGCTGTCCGACAACTCCGTATATGCTTTTGCTGAAAGTTCCCATCCCTTGTTCTGGATAGGAAACGATGAAGGTATCAACTACTATTCATACCCGGAAAAGCGCATCAAGAAGGTGCCCTGCAAAGAAGCAATCAAGTATGTACACGCCATTTACGAAGAGCACGACTCCGTATTATGGATTTCGACCGTGGGAACAGGTATCATCAGAGCCAGAATAGCCGGCACTCCCACCGCCCCGCAACTGACCGACATTAAAAGATATACTATAGATAACGGCAACTTCTCTTCCAACTACTTCTTCACAATGTATTGTGATGAGCAGGGAGAACTGTGTTTCGGGAACAGAGGATATGGCGCTTTCCGCATGAAGAACGACCGCCTCGAACCTGTCCCCCTAAAGAACAATTACACGGATAAAACCACCAATGATGTATTTGCCATCATCAAAACGGACAATACGTTATGGCTGGGTACCAGTTACGGCCTCATCAAACAAAGCGCCGATAAAGAATGGTGTTTCAATAAAGAGAACGGACTGCAAAACAGCACCATACACACGATGCAGAAAGACAATAGCGGCAATATCTGGATAGCTACCAACGGTGGATTGGAACGTTTTCACATCAATAACCACGAAATTCAAAGCTATAACCGGATGAACGGTATGAATATCATCGAATTCAGTGACGGTGCAGCCTTCAAGACAAAGGACGCCTTATTCTTCGGAGGTATAAACGGATTGGCAGTTATACGCGAAAACCCGGCCTACCGTGCAAAAAGCAGATACACGCCTCCCATACGTTTCACCAGACTGAATGTACCGGGAAAAGAGCAGAACCTTTATGACTATATCCAGACCAATAATAACGGGGCGAAACTGGTGCTGAACTATACCCAGAACTACTTCACCATTTCGTTCATCGCAATGGACTATATCCACTCCAACAACTACTCCTATCTATATAAGATAGATAAGAAGGGAAGCGAATGGATTGACAACGGTCTTTCAAACTCCATATCTTTCACCCAGATATCACCCGGTGATTATACCTTATACGTGAAATACAAAGACCGCACCAGCGGAGAAGAGAGTGAGGTGTATTCCATAAACATTCACGTCCAGCCCCCTTGGTATCTGTCCAACACCGCCATATTGGCTTATCAGATATTGCTGCTCACTTTCATCATTATCCTTATCCGGATTTATATGCTGAAACAGCAACGGAAACATAAGCAAATAATGTTCCAACTGGAACAAGCGCATAAAGAAGAAGTATATGAAGAGAAACTGCGCTTCTTCACCAATATCACGCATGAATTCTGTACCCCGCTTACGTTGATATACGGCCCTTGCGAACGTATCCTGAATTATGAGAATACCGATGCCTTCATCCGCAAGTACATCTTGCTGATAAAACAGAACACGGAACGGCTGAACTCCCTGATACAAGAAGTGATAGACTTCAGGAGAATAGAAACCGGGCACAAGATACGGAGAATACAACAGTTGCCCGTCAGCGAAGTATGCAACGACATCATCGCTTCTTTCTCCGATATAGCCGAACAAAATAAAATCAAGTTGGAGAACCTGATTGAGACTAACCTTCTTTGGAACTCCGACCAAAGCTGTTTCACAAAGATTGTGAACAACCTGATTTCCAACGCTTTCAAATACACCCCGATAGGAGGGACAATACGCATTACACTGAAAACGGAAGACGGTAAACTTTACCTTGCCGTCTATAATACCGGTAGCGGAATTAAGAAAGAAAACAGATCGCTTATCTTCAACCGTTACAGCATCCTGGATAACATAGAAGAGAATGCCGTGAAAGACTTGTCCGCACGCAACGGACTGGGCATGGCCATTTGCCACAGTATGGTAGAACTGCTGGAAGGAGAAATACGGATAGAAAGTGAAGTCAACCAATATGCCGAATTTATCGTAACACTGCCCGAACTGCCACTCTCTGCAGAAAAGGAGGACAGAGGAGATATACCGACTTCCGAAACGCAACCGCCATTGGTAACCACTCCGATGGTAGGCATGCATATCAATGTGACTCCTTCTTCCCAACCGGATGAAGAGAGCCGGAAGAAAGGACAAATACTTATCATCGATGATAATACGGAAATTCTGACACTGCTTCAAGAGACGTTATCCGAATACAAGGTAGTGACTGCCACCAGCGGTGAAGACGGCCTGGAACTGCTGAAGAAGGAGTATCCGGACCTCATCATCACCGACGTGATGATGCCGGGCACCGACGGAATAGAACTGACCAAACAAATCAAGCAGAACAAGCATACCATGCACATCCCGCTTATCATTCCCTCCGCAAAGAATACCAATGAGGAAAAGATAGAGGGGTTGGCTTCGGGAGCTGATGCCTACATCGGCAAGCCATTCAATCTGAGTTATCTGAAAGCAAGTGTGGCGCGACTGATTGAGAACTATAATAAGATTAGAGAATATTATAATTCATCGGCGTGCGCATATGAGTTCTCGAACGGGCAACTGATGAAAAAAGAAGATAAAGACTTTATGCAGTCCGTCACAGAATTTATCAGCACTAATCTGGAGAACACGGAATTAAGTCCGGAAGACTTGGCTTCCCATCTACAGATAAGTATTCGTAACTTATATCGAAGATTTAAGGAGATGGAGCAATTGCCACCCAAAGACTTTATCAAGGACTATCGGATAAATTTGGCCGCCAGACTATTGCGAACTACGACCCTGACCGTACAAGAAATCATCTATCAATGTGGTTTCGGCAACCGTTCGCACTTCTATAAGGAATTCGACAAACGCTTTCATATGGCGCCTAAAGAGTATCGCAGCCAAAACAAACAGATAGATGATTCTCTAACATAATAAGGAGTTCTCAGGGGAATTGACTTTCCCCGAGAACTATCTGAATTTGCGAGATACTTTATGGATTGCCTTCTGTATCAGTGCTTCCATTACATCATATCCCTCGGCGGTGGGATGCACTCCGTCTTTGGTATAGGCAGGATTTAACGCCTTTCTCTCACCAAACACCATCTCCGAGTAGTAATCAACATAAGGTATTTTGTTTTTTGCAGCATATTCCTTCAGGCGGGCATTCAGCTTTGCTATCTTTTCAGGAGCATCGGTAATGCTTTTGTTCCATCCAAAGGCAGCGGCAGGAAGCGTGGAAGTCAGGATAACCTTTATTTTGTTTGCCTTTGCCAGTTCCACCATCGAAACGATATTTCCAAAGGTATAATCCTCATTGTAGGCTCCCGTATTCTCGGCTACATCATTGGTTCCCGCATTAATAACGACCAAGGCCGGAGACAAGTTAATGACATCTTCGCGAAAGCGTACCAGAAACTGATAAGAAGTTTGACCGCTAATTCCCCTTCCTATATATCCGTTATTCTTAAAGAAATCGGGATGAGTGTTCACCCAACCTTCCGTAATGGAGTTTCCCATAAACACCACCCGCTTGCCCGAATTTTCTTCTTGCATCAATTCGAGATTCGCGCTTTCATACCGTTTCAAGTTAGCCCAATCCTTGTTCTGTGCATACAAATTGCCGACAGAGAAGGCCAACACTGCCAACAAAATACAAAATAACAGCTTTTTCATTATTCTATTTCATTTTAAAAGCTACTCCAAAAGCACAATACAGCAAATAAAGTACACTGGCGATAATGATTGCCAACGCACCGGTTTGCGAACCGATACAATCCGCCCCCACTCCCATCAGCAACGGTATGAAGGCTCTGCCACAGATACCGGCCATCATCAACACTGAAATCTCACTAATTCTGTTCGGATAAGATTTTAAAACGATTGCACAAATCACTGCAAAGATAGAAGAACATCCAAAACATGCCATACCTGCCAACGTTAAAATCAGGTATTCACTCATTGCAAAGAACAATAAAGATACAGAAACCAATACTATAAGAATATGAATGCGGAAATACTTCGTCTCTGAAAAGCTAGTCAACAAGATGGCACTGACAAACACGCCCAAAGTCCTGAAAGCAAAATAGACACTGGAACCCAAAGAGGCATCCTGCACCGTATGTCCGCAGCGCTCCATCATCAGTTTCGGAGTAAGCACATTCATTCCGACATCAATTCCCACTGCAAAAAAACTGCCAGAAACAGCAGTAGAACGTCCCTATCCTTCAATAGAGCAAAGGCTTCCCTGGTTGTAGTATGGATATACATCCCGCGTTCCTGAACCGGAGCAAACAACAGCCAGCAGGCCGATAATAACGTCAGCACACCGAATATCGGGAATACATAATACCAGCATCCCCAGAAACTCATGGCAAAAGCGGCAATAAACGGTCCACAGAAAGAAGACACTCCTTTTATCATCTGTCCGGATGTCAAAGACACAGACAGAGCATTGCCCGATAAAACGCAAGAAAGCAAAGGGTTCAAAGCGATCTGCATCAATACATTTCCCACACCCATCCATGCAAAAGCGATGAAGTACCCCGGCAGGCTATACACAAAGAAAGGTATAAGCATTCCTAAGACGGTTAACCACATACCATAGAGTACAGTCTTTTTGCAGCCTATCTTACGTATCAAGGCAGTGACCGGAGCCGATAAAAATAAAAACCATATAAAGGTTATAGCCGGTAATAAGCCGGCCATAACATTTCCTAGCTGAAAATCGCTCTGCACGTAACTTGCGGAGACACCTACCATATCGCAGAAACCTACTATATAAAACCCGAATAATGCGGGGAGCAGGTTCGCCAATGAGGTCTTACCTTCCATTTTTCCCGGCTTTACTATAGTTCAATGTGATTTTCTCCCCATCCTTTTCTATCTCTATGCAAGAAGTGTTAAACGGAGCCTTACAATAAGGATTGTCATATCTATATTCCCAACGCAACGGCATTTCCTTACCTTTCACACAGAAAGGAGCATCTCATCCATAGGAAATCAAACCTTCGGACGGCGAATTATAACTGATATTCAGCCCGTCATTGTGGAATGCAGCAGCAGATACGGCTTCGATAAACTTAGAGAAACTGCCCCATTGCGACTTCGAACCGGTTTTACAAATCCAGATATTCTGTCGTCCTTTTGCCAGGAACTCACAAATCTCACCTCTATCATCGGCTTTCAGCTCGGCCGCATTCCTGGAGTACAAGGCTACATAGCCATCTTCTTTGCGACCAAATATCCAGGAGCCGGAAACATGCACCTCATCAAAGTCATTCACTGGAAAATACGCATGAGAATAATCATTCTTCTGGTTATCGGGGATATTATAGATGCAGATTACTACATTCTTGTTTTGAGCCGCGCGAGGCAGAATCTCATTGCCGGCCCAGGTATTAGGAGACCAGCGCAGGTTCTTTCCACCGGGATGATTGGTATATACCAAAGCCTTATTGCCCAACGTAGCCTGCCAGATATGCTGTTGATAATCCGGAGCGCCTTTTCTGTAATCCATCGCACAACTCAGCATATAGTCGGCAGTGCGATAGGTTTCTATATTGGCTTCGGAAAGTGCAAAACGGTCGAGATGCATATTAACCAGTTTGCTATATTTAGCAATCTGTTCGTCATATTTCTTGATGTATTCATCGTAGTTGCGATAGGGCCACACATCATTCTTTTCTGAAATCTGCTTGGACATACGAATAGCCATCGGATGTATGAATTCCTGCATACTCCAGAAGATATGACAATCCAACTCGTTTTCGTAGGAAATGCCATAGGAAGGAGCATCTTCTACGTTGATACTTACCCGTTGGCGGCTCAACAAGGGTGTCTTGTAGTCCACCGCAATATCCTGAATTACCTTCGGGCAGCGATAAGAACTCGTGGCCAAGGCAACGGGCCCCATTACTTCCGCACGATCATAGGTACCGACACCGAATACCAACTTGGCTAATGGAGCCGTATTGTGCGCACCGGATATTAACGAATGAGCATAAGTACGTCCGCTTGACGACCCCAGAAAACCTTTATAATTATTCAAAGCTACATCAAACAGCAACAAATCGAGCACCATACCGGCCTTTGCACGAATAACCTTATCCTCGGCAAAATCATACAGGTTGGCCAGCAGCAATACCTCCACATCATAGTAGGTAGACATCCACTCACTGAAACCGAAGCGGAAGCGATTATCCAACCACCGCACCAAACGCTCTTTAGCATGTTCCATGTGTTGCTTACCGGTCATTCCGTTGGTAAACTTCTCTTTCTTGTAAAGTTGTCCTGCCAGCAGTTCGGCCGTGTGATACAGAGCCTGATGATTTTCCGTATGATAGCAACGATAGGTCGTATCACGCCGTCCGTCATCCCACCAATATTTAAAATCGAGGATGTACGCTTCGACATCTCCTTTCATTTCTTGCGGGATATACTTCTGTTTACCATCCAGATAAACCATACGGAGCAGGCAGTTGAGCGTAAAGTCATTGCAGTCATGATTCGACCTGATGACAGCGAGTACTTCCTTCATATTATCCTCTTCTACAGGAAGGCCCGCGGCCGCACGTGTTGCCTGACGAAAGACTCCATACAGAAAACCTTCGACACCATTCTCCGAGTAATAATCGAGAAATTGCTTGCAACGTTCTTCATAAGTCCCGCGAGGGGAACTCCAGTATTCATCCGGCTGACGGGCTTGCGTCGGCAAGGCAAACAGACAAGCCAACAGCATGATAAGGATTGTATTTTTCATATTTCTGTTTATTTATTCATAAAGCCCTTTCCAGTCGTGCGGGAAAGGTATTGTTTGATAATATTTCAATGAATGACGGGGTTGTTCCAGGTTTGCAGGAATAGGCAGACCGGAATACTCCTGGAAGAAAAGCAGGCAACCGTCCCGCCACCAGATGGCTTCCCGTTCCTGATACTTCAATAAAGATGCAACATGGTTAAAACGTTCATCGTCAATCTTACCTTTCAAGCCACTCCATATTGCCTGCATCAACCGAACCTCGTTCACGCCTTTATAATAGTGGCCGACCAGTTCGTCCCACAACGTTTTTCCCGAAGCCATTTCGTAGGTCCAGGGAACGCGATGGAACCATAACAAATATTCCGGAGGGCACTTCTTGATGTCGTCGAACTTTTCGCACACCGGAGAATGATATTGCCGGGTAGCTCCCGTGCCATCGACCGTTCTGTCCACCCCGATGCTATCCTTCGTTATCTTATGATAATCGAAAGCAGTCCACACCGGGTCGTCATGCCAAGATTCGGGCCCGTTGTGCGTATCATAATTCATGATATGGTTTAGTCCGAGAGGCATCGTATAGTCCACATACGTTTCACGGGACATAAGCATAATCTTCAAGACCGGAGACAGTACATTCTCTTCATTAGAGAAAGTCATTCTCGCCCAGTCTTCGGCAATCTGCACCGAACTCATATCCGGGTTCCAAGCCAAGCGACCGAAAGCATACCAGTTCGCCTGACCGAACAGATGTCCAGTCCAGTTGAGGTCTGTGCCGATATTGGGAACGCCGGCAATGGCTGAAATACCGTGAGTCTTTTGATAGTTCTGCAAGACCTTTGAAACCGTAGAACCTTTGCCGTTTTCATAAGTATCCGATTGAAGCGTTTCTTCAAACAGAGTGCCTAGATATACCAAATGTCCCGCATGTCCCAAATTCTCCTGAGTAATCTGGAACTCCAAAGACAGCGGCGTGCCGGGCATACCACCGAATAAAGGATGAAAAGGTTCACGCGGTTGGAAATCTATAGGCCCGTTCTTCGGTTGGACAAAAACATTCTTTCCAAATTCTCCGTCAAGCGGTTTGAACTCATTATATCCGTTTATCACTCGGTCTACGTGCCGTTCGTTTTGATAGACGAAAGCTCTCCAGAACACAACGCCTCCGTAAGGTTCCAAAGCTTCGGCAAGCATATTGGCACCATCGGCATGGGAACAGCCGTAATCTTGCGGCCCGGGTTGCCCTTCCGAGTTCGCCTTAACCAGAAAGCCGCCGAAGTCAGGAATTAGCGAATAGATTTCCTTCACTTTATCTTTCCACCATTGCCGCACCTGCGGGTCTTTAGGATTAGCGGTCTTCAACCCTCCTATCTCTTTGGGTGCACTAAACTTAGCCGTCAGATAAACTTTGATACCATAAGGACGGAATACATCTGCCAGTCCGGAGGCTTTTACCAGCCAATCCGTACGCAAACTCTTGGCCTGCGCATTCACATTGTTGAGCACCGCACCATTGATGCCGATAGAAGCATTGGCACGTGCATAATCCGTATAGCGTTGTTCCTTGTAAGACGGAAGCCTCTCCCAATTCCAGATACTATAGCCGGCATAGCCGCGTTCTATCGTTCCGTTCAGATTATCCCAGTGGTTCAATACACGGTATTTCAGTTTCGGGTTCTCCGTGATGGTCAGTTTATCCAGAGGTTGATTGGTCTGCATCAGCCGGAGATAGTGGAAAACACCATACAGCACTCCTATATCTGTCCGGGCAGCGATAACGGTAACCTTCTTTCCTTCCATCTTACAGCTTTGGATTAAATAGCCTTCGTCCGACAATCCGTTGATTTCATCGTAGAATAATTGTTTTTTGAACGAGGATACGGATTGAGGCGTACCGACCACCAGCACATTATCCTCTAATGCTGCCGCCTCTGCGAAAGCCACTCCCAGCAGTCCCTTCAAACCGGCTTGCAGCTCTTGTCTTGCAGCAACCAGGCTTTCGGTTTCTCCCGGAAACATTACTTTCCGGTTCTTCAGCCGGTAAGCCTCACAAAGAGCACCCTCACCTACCGGCTGATAGCGTAACCATAGCTCATATCCACTCTCTGCATGCAGCCATTGCGTGCAACACAACAAGAGTAGCAAACCTATCGTTTTCAAGTTCATAATATCGTTCCGTTTTTTATTCGATTACGCCTGCCCAACCGCCATTGCGAACCAATTTCATCGTCAGCTTGCTAGCGTTTGTCACCGTTGTCTCTTTCTTCTTATAGCCCATCGCCTGACGGTCCGCATTGATACCATCCTCAAAATAAGTAAGATGCAGTTCCTTGTTCTCCGGCAAGAAGCTCAAATCCACGTCAATATCCCGTCCCGTGTTGTTGGTGATAGCACCGATAAACCATCTATCTCCGCTGCGACGGGCAATGACGACGTATTCTCCCACCTTGGCGTTCAGCACTTTAGTTTCATCCCACAACACCGGAACACTGGATATAAACTCCGTGCAAGGACGCTCACGATAATAGTACACCGGATTATCCGCCAACATCTGCAAACCACTCTCGAATACCACGAACAAAGCCATCTGGTAAGCACGTGTCCCCGACCCCATTGCATTGGCGCGGGTAGAACGGTTATCCTCCGGCTGTGCAGAGAACATAGAGCCGGGGGTAAAATCCATCGGGCCTACTGCATTACGCATAAACGGCAGATAAATAGAATTTGCAGGCTTACAGTTGCCGCCCTGTTCCATACCCAGCACGCCTTCATATGAAAGAATATTCGGGTATCTGCATTCCAATCACGCCGGTTTGAATGCACCGTGGAAATCCACAAACAATTTATTCTTTGCAGCTTCCTTAGCCACCCGTTTATAATAGTTCACCATCCACTGATCGCTACGATCCATAAAGTCTATCTTCACACCGGCAATGCCCCAATCGGCAAACGTCTTGAACACATCGGGATGATTTTCCACCGTCAGCCAGGTCAGCCACAACACAATCTTCACATTACGTTCATTACCGTACTTAATCAACTCCTGCAAATCAATGGTAGGATTGGGTGTGAACGGGTCGCGGGTAGTCTTCGCCCATCCCTCATCCATAATGATATAAGGAATGCCGAAAGTGGAAGCAAAATCAATATAGTATTTATAGGAATCCATGTTGTAGCCGGAACGGAAATCAACTCCGAACAAGCGGGCATCATGCCACCATTCCCAACTCACCTGCCCCGGTTTTACCCAACTATAGTCTTCCAGTTCACAAGGCGAAGAAAGGTTATAGACCATTTCATTGGCAACAATCTCTCTGTCATCCTTAGAAATCACAAAGAAACGCCACGGGAAATTTCTTTTGCCGGAGGTCTTGGCTATATAATCGGCCTCTTTCAGCATCTTCACGCTACGGTCTCCGTCTTCACCAAATTCCAACGGACACTTGGGGAAAAGCGATTGCAAACCATTGTTACCCGTACCCTTCAGGAACATACAGGGGGTAATCCTGCAAATCGGCTTCGGATATTAATATCTTATACTGTTTGTCCGTCTCCAGCAACACGGGCAGATAGCTCATGCGGTCTGTCGGCTTGTATTCCTTTGTCTTCACATGGCTATATGGAGACTCGTAAGAAGTTTTAAAGCTGGCCGGCTGGGCTATATGAGCCAGATAATCGGCCGGGAAGTTGATTACAAAGTCTTCTCCCGTCACTTCAACCTCACCTTTCTTGTCTGTTACGAAGCGATAGGCCATTCCATTGTCAAACACACGGAACTCGATGGCGTAATTACCCGCCATATTCATGCGCAAAGTATTGCAATGATTCTCTACGATGGCGTTTTTCAAGGGTATCTCCCGTTTTACGCTTTCACTAATCTTACCGCGCTTTATTCCTTTCAGCTTGGGCTGCTCTCCCAGAACTTCACTGCCCAGCGTCATCGTTAAGGAACAGTTATCCAGCAATAAATCACTGCCTGAATAGACCGAGTAATACACCTTGTCTTTCAGTTCTATATTCACTTTCAATTTGCCGTCCGGCGACTGTACACTGACTTCTTTGGCAGAAACTTCTCCTCCGTATAAGCACAACAGTGCTACCAGCAGAGGCATAAAATACTTTTGTATCATTGTTTGTATATTATTATATGATTATTTTTCCAGAAATGCATTCACACACCACAATACCGGAGCTTGTCCGTGCATATTGTCCAACAAGGTGCGGCGATTTAGATAGAACTGACGGTCGTTGGCCTTGTTCGTTCCCTCGCAAACGCCTGCAATATCCCCGTTCTCATCAATATGTCCCACCAAGACTATCCAGGCCTTGCGGGCTACGGGAGCGTAAACGGCTTCGTCCAGCCAGCCTTGCTTCACCCCTTTAATCATGGCGTAAGTAAACATGGCCGAACCGGATGTCTCCGTCCAGGATGTTTTATCATCAACCAATTGTCCCCACAACCCATCTTCTTTCTGATACTTCCGCAAAGTCTCCATCATCTTCCGATAAGACTTCAGGATACGGGTACGATTGGGATTATCTTCGGGAAGAAGGCCGAGGAGTTCCGTCATTCCGGCCGCCATCCAGCCGTTGCCGCGTCCCCAGAAGAACGGGGTATCTTCTGCATGATAGAACAATCCGTTGGGACGCTGTATCTTATCAAGATAAACCACCATCTCGGCTGCGGCACGGTCTATGTACTTACAGTCTTTTGTCACCCCATAGGCTTGTGACTGAATGGCTGAAATCATAAACATGTCATCAATCCAGTAACGGGTTTGCCAGGAGAGACCCTTGTCCAACAATGCCTAATATTCCTCTTTATGCTTTGTGTTGCGAGGCATTTTCCATTGCTCGTCTGCATACCAAATTCCCATGTGATAATAGATTTCTTTGCCGGTCTGTGCATACAGTTGCAAAGGTATCGTTCCGAATACCGTATGGTCTACATGGTCGGGCAGCGGCTGCAAACGACGTTCCGGACCGAAAATCGGTAAGAAGCGTTCTTCCAACTGGCGGAGCAGTTTCTTATTTTTAGTTATATCCGCATAGCGCAATGCGCCAAACCACGCACAAGTTTCGGGATAAGTAATTTCATTGGGAGGAGCCGGGTTGCCATTGAAGTTGGGATGCGGCACTTCTACGAAACGCTTGCTTACCAACTCGCCCACTGTTTTGGGCGATGTCCCTTCCGGCCAATCTTTAAAAGCCTTTTGTGCCGACACCCCAAGCGGTATGCACACCATTAAACCGGCTACTATTAATTTACGCATATCTACTCCTCCTCTTATTTAATGTTATTCAATACGTCCAACTTCCCATCATTCACAAGTTTCAAAATCAGTTCGCCGAACAATGTATTCTGCCAGGCAAACCAGGCGCGGGTAAACTTCTCCGGATTATCTTTATTGAAAGGCTCGTGCATGAAGCCCATACCGGCATCGGTACTCATCAGCATCCGGATGCATTCTTCAATCTCTTTGTCATCCTGACTGGTGAACGCCTTCATCATAATGCTCATCGGCCAAATCATATCATAGTCGATATGCGGGCCACCGATGCCTTCACCGGCCTTTCCCTTAAAGAAATACGGATTATCCTCACTCCACACGAAACGGCGGGTATTCTGATAGATAGGGTCGTTGACATCCACATTCCCCAGATAAGGCATAGCCAGAAGGCTAGGCACATTGGCATCGTCCATAAACAGTTGGTTGCCGAAGCCATCTACTTCAAAGGCGTAAATCGTGCCATACTTAGGATGATTGAAGGTGGCATACTTCTTCAAAGCTGTTTCCACTTCATCGGCAAGGGCCGTACATTCGTCGGCCAGAGTCTGCTCCTTGTTTATTTTCACCAATATCTCAGCCGCCTTGCGCAAGGAAGTCACAGCGAAGAAGTTAGCCGGAATTAAGAATTGATAGGTAGCAGCATCATCCGAAGGGCGGAAAGAAGAAACAATCAACCCCACAGGCTTCACCGGGTGTCCGTATCCGTCGTTCTGCATCGTATCCAACTGACGCTCCGTTCTACGCTGGAACTTGTAAGGACCGGGGCCGTCTTTGCGCTGTTGTTCCTTAAAGGTTTTCAGAATGTTCTTGATTGCTTGTATCCAGTCCGCACCGAAAACGGAAGCATCTCCGGTCACCTGCCAATAGTGATAGGCCAGGCGCAAAGGATAGCACAAGGAGTCTATTTCATATTTACGCTCGTGAAGTTCCGGTTTCATGTCGGTCAGGTCACTCATCCAGTCGCCACCGGTAGGCCCGTCATTGAATGCGTTGGCATATGGGTCGATATTGATACATTTCCAATGGCGCAACACCACCCCGCGAAGCATCTTCTTCAGTTCGGGGTCGGAATTAGCCAACTGCACATAAGGCCATACCTGCGCTCCCGAGTCGCGCAACCACATGGCATGAATATCACCGGTATAGACAAACGTATCATCCTCGCCATTCAGCTTCCGGTAGTGTACGGTCGTGTCGAGCGTATTCGGAAAGCAGTTTTCAAACATCCAGGCCAAATAAGGATTAGCCAGCATCTTCTTCACTTCGGCAATCTTCTTTTCCACAGCATCCGATACGAACAGCCGTTCCTTCTTTTCCGGACGACGGTTTACATACTTACCGATATTGTCGCACACCGCAACCGTCTCGTCCACAGTGTTCACGGCCACAGCCGCACCACCCTCCGCCGGATAGAGGGAGAGTCCCAACAGCAAGGCGGAAGCCGCCACCATTTTCTTGTTCATTGATTGTTTTTTCATGATAGGTATAATTCTTGTTTTTATTGTTTCAAGGTCGATAAGCGGGCATACATTTCTATAAGAGCCGCTTGGGTAAGCAGCCATTTATGCTCCTTCTTGCGGGGTTCCTTCACAAACTGTTCATCCGGGGACAAACCATCGGCCTGCCGGTTGGAGACCCGAATATAAGATAAAGTGCTCTTAAAATCATTCAGATATTGCGAATTCTGGTCGATGCCATACAGTTCCTCAAAACCACGGAGCATAATGGCTACAAACCAGATATTGCCATTCTTTAAAGCCCTGAAAGCAGTGCCGTCCGGGGCAGTGTAATCTTCAAAGAAATAGTCGCTGCATGACTTTGTCAAATTCTGCGCATCGGCCAGGTATTGTTCTTCTCCGGTCAGTTTGTACAGCAGGGCGGCAGCTTGCAACATTTGTCCGCTATTATATTGATATTTGGTTTTACCTACTCTTCCGTCCAGCTTCTTATTGTCGAAATACAGACAGTCCGCCGTATCTTGCAAATTGTCTTGTATCCAGTGATACAAGTTCTTGCCTGCCTGCAAGTAGGCCTCATCCCCGGTAGCCTGATAAAGTTTCAAAGCCAATACGGACGCCGGAGCGTTGGAACAGGTGTTTTTCGAAAACTTCTTTTGTTCGCACCAGTAGATGCCGCCTCCCAACACACTGTCACATCCGCTTTCAAGGAACTTCCAAATATTTGCGGAGGAGTTTAAATAATCTTTCCGCCCGGTCAGTTGATAACTTTCCAGAAAGTCGAGCCCCAGCCAAACATTATCATCGTAAAAGCGGTCGGAGTATCCGGCTTCCGATAGATAGGACTGATAACAAGCCGGTTTTCTGATAGTGTCGTAGTACTGTTCAAGTCCCGGAAGAATTATATTCTGCAACAAGGTGTCGTATTTCTTCTCTCCCGTCGCCTTCAGCAGCGCATTGACGGCAGAATACAGTCCGGAAGTCGGCCATAGGTAGGCTGCTTTATCTTTGCGCATCGCGTCACTGCCTGCCAAGTAAGTTACCATTTCGTTCTCCTGCTTCGGATAGTTCTCGTTAAACAGGCAACGCTCCGGTACTTTATAATATTTGAATGTACTGTCCAGCAAACCATCCGCATATCCGGCAAACAGTTCATCACCCGCAGGCCGCATAGAATGTGAACAACTCTGGAATGATAAAGCTCCCAAAACAAGTATTATGCAAATTGCAGTTCTCATCATATTATATTCTTCGTTTTAAATCGTATTCCCTGCTTATACAAAATTTATTTCACTGCAAATATAAGCAGTAGTCAACGCTTTTTATTATCAGCCTCTGACAATAATGTATGCAGGACTAATTAGGCAAAAACAGACACAGTGAGCCTCCTGCAAGCAAATGTCCTCATCCTTGCCAAAAGTGTATACATCACCAAAAAAACTTCCCCGGTGGGGAACATAAGGTTCCTCACCGGGGAAGGACACGTTCGGCACCGGGGAACGGTGTGTTCCCCGGTGCCGAACTTTTAGAGTAGTTTTGCTCCTCAAATATAGACCATGTATCCTATGCTTTCAACCGGATAATAAAACAGCTCCCCTTTCCCAGTTCGCTCTCCACCGTCAACGTACCGCCATGAGCTTCTACGAAATCCTTGGAGATAGAAAGTCCGAGTCCGCTTCCTTGCACTTTGGTGTCCGGTACACGGAAATAGCGATCGAAAATACTTTGGTGATAATGCGGATCGATGCCTTTTCCAAAGTCCCGGACATACATTTCGACGAAACCATCTTCACACTTTGCACCGATAACTACCCGCCCGTTTTCTTTGGAGTAGCGGATAGCATTGCTCAACAAGTTGGTAAGCACCCAAGCTATCTTCTCACTGTCAACAAACAGTTTAGGCATCTTTTCTTCCGGATACTCCACTTCAATCTGGATACTGAATTTATCTGCCTGCACCTGATTGGCCTTGATAGCATACTCTATCAGTTCGATAGGTTTCGTTATCTTAGGCATCATCTGCAACTTGCCCGCCTCAACCTGCGTCATATTCAGCAACTCGCCGGTGATGCCGAGCAGACGGTCGGCACTCTCCTTGATGCTCTTGGAGAGTTGTTCCTGCTCATCATTCAGCGCTCCCACCCGTTTGTCCTCCAACAGTTGCAGACTCATCAGGATGGCAGAGATAGGCGTCTTCAGTTCGTGGGAGATTGTCGAAATAAAAGTGGTTTTAGCACTATCCAATTCTTTGAACTCGGTGATATTCTTCAACAGAATGACATCACCCAGATTGCGGGGTTCGTCCGCATTTATATCAGTATTCATAATAGTGATGTAGGACGCCTGAAAATAACTTTCCTTATTATCCGCATAAATCTTCAAAGGCTCTTTCTTATCGCTTGACGTGATAAGTTCCCTGACCAATCGGCGAAACAGGTCGTTTTTCAGTGAAAGTTCCTCGGCCGAACGACGGATTACTTCTTCACGTTTCAGATTTAACACAGTCAGAGCTTCCTTATTGATAAAGAGGATTTCATGTTCCCGATTCAAGCCGATGATAGGCTCATGGATACTATTAATAATGGCTTCGAGAAATTTCTTCGCCGCAAGAATATCATTCAACGTACTGGCGCGATACTCCATCAGTCGCTCCGCCATACGGTTAAAGCTGTCGGCCGCTTCGCGAAACTCTTCATGCCCACTCATATCGAGGCGTTTCTCATAATTATGGTTGGCTATCTCAAGAATACCCTGTGTCAGTTCCTGAATGGGTTTGCTGATAGAGCGGGGAAGCCAAACCAACAACACGATGCCGGCAACGATACAAATGCCGCCTATGATGGAAACCCATAGCAAAGCACGCTGCAATCCGGGCATCGCCGCCGGACTATCCGGTTCCGTGGCCGTCAATATTTGGAGATTTACCACAGAAAGAACCACCAGTAAGATTATCATACCGGTCAGGATGCCTACACTGAGTATTAATTTTGTACGAATATTCATAACATACCTAAGAATTAAAATTTATGCAAGTATAATCAAATCTATGTTTGCTTTCGCCAATTTGCTCACAAATTTTCTGTATTTCAATATCATAAACAAGGAGTCGGGCAATGCAAACGAAGGGCTTCCCATGCAAACCGTAGTGATTTGTTTCTCTTTACAAACAGCGATGATACTGCCCAACACATCTTTTGACTGTTCCTGAACAACTTCTCCACCCAACTCGGTGACTAACTTAAAATGGTTCAGGAGGTAGCGCTGGCGGGCCAAATCAATGCGGTCGGCACTTTCGCGGGGCGTCTGCACATAGAGAGCGATAAACGACGTATTGTAGCGGGTGGCCAGGCGGGCCGCTTTGCGAATGATGTGACGCGGTATCTTTTCCTGGCTGCTGATACACACCATGAACTTCTCGTGCCGGACACCGACACAGGAGACAACCACTTCGTTCTCCACTTTCTTTTCCACGCGCAGTGCCACTTCCTTCAATGCCAATTCGCGTAATTGGAGAATATTCTCCGTCTTAAAGAAATTGTTGAGAGCAATCGGCACTTTATCCGACTTATAAATCTTGCCCGCCTTCAACCGGGTTATCAGTTCTTCGGCAGTCAGGTCGATATTCACCACTTCATCCGCTTCTTCGAGCACACTGTCGGGAATGCGCTCTTTCACCTCTATGCCGGAGATGCCTTATACTTCCTCATTAATACTCTCGATGTGCTGGATATTGACGGCGGAAATAACATTGATGCCCTCGTCCAACAAATCCATGACATCCTGCCAGCGCTTCTCGTTCCGGCTACCTTCCACATTGGTATGCGCGAGTTCGTCCACGATAACGATTTCGGAATGAATGCGAATAATAGCCTCCAGGTCCATTTCTTCCAGTTCCTTGCCCTTGTAGAATATCTTGCGACGGGGAATGACCGGCAGTCCTTCGAGCAAGGCTTCCGTTCCGGCACGTCCATGTGTCTCTACATAGCCTATTTCCACATCCACCCCATTGTCCAGTAAGTCATGAGCTTCCTGAAGCATACGGTAGGACTTTCCCACACCGGCAATCATACCGATGTAGATTTTAAACTTACCGCGACGTGACTTCTTAATCAAATCGAGAAAATGTTGTACGCTTTCTTCTCTGTCCATTGTTTTCGGTTTACTTGTTTTATTAATGCGACATAACCCATAACTGCCTCACGGCAGCTACGGGTTCCTTTAAATTCATGAGTTTTTAAAGTTATATCTAAATAAATCATGGCCTAAGAGTGATACCAAACACCAGATGAGCGTCTTCCATCCGAGGGTTCCAAATGGCTTGCGCAAACACCGGTATTGCAAATTTATCCGTTACTTTGATGTCCGTTGTAGCTTTCAGGGCGACATTCGTCACGGCAAAGCCGCTGTTGGGAACACCATACACACCTACCCCAGCCTCGTAGGGTAGAAAGCCGCAAGTAGCATTCAGATCAACGGACTTGACACTGAACGGATAGTTCAATTCAACATAAGAGGAGTAGTTTTGCTCTCCCTTGTCATTCTTGTCGGCACCGGCAAGCATCGTGTACCAGGCAATAGACAAAGGAAACTTCTCCATCGGCAAGGTATAAGCCAGTCCCGCCTCAAAATGGTGGGCCGTCTCATGGCTTTCGAAATTAAAATACTTGGCAGCTCCTTGACCTCCCCACCAAAGACTGGCAACGGAAAGCGTAAGGCCGGACTCTCCAAAAGCATAGGCGGCAGTCAGGTCTATTTCTTTAGCAGCAGCCCTTCCGAAGAACTCACACCGTCGAAGTCCGTAGAACCCCATGCGGTCAGAGAGAAATCACCGATACCGAAACCCAGAGTCGGCTGGAAACTGGCACCGGTCTGATAGAAGCCACGCCATACGTAGGAACTTACCAAGTCGCCCTGTATCTTAAACTCTTGGGCTTGCACTCTGTTTGCTCCCACAAAACAAGCTGCAACGGCAGCTACAAAACCTATTGTTACTATTCTAAAACTATTCATGCTTCAATTATTTATCACCTTAAAAAAGAGGCAGGAAAGAAGATTCCGTTCCCCTGTGATTGGCAGCCTTCCGCTACCTGAACAGAATACTTCTGTTCCTGCCTCACCATAACATGACAAACACAACTAAAAAAATTATTTCTTCTGATTAGCTTCTTCCAGCGCGATGTTCAGTTTCAGCACATTTACTTTCTCCGTTCCGAACAAACCCAGTAACGGCTTTTCGACAGCTTTATCCACAATCGCCTTGACGTCTGCTTCGTTCATGCCACGTGCTTGTGCCACACGCTTCACTTGTACGTAAGCACAAGCGGGTGTGATGTCCGGATCCAAACCGGAACCGCTGGCAGTTACCATTTCGGCAGGCACATCCTTACGGTTCAAGTAGGGATGATGTACAAGGAACGTATCGATGCGCGCTTCCACATCTGCCAGGTATTCCTCGTTCGTAGATCCTTTGTTGCTACCCGATGAACTGGAAGCGTCGTAACCGTCACCGGCATTAGAGGGACGTCCCCAGAAATAGATGTCCTGTGTAAACAGTTGATCTACATTGGCAGCGCCCACTACTTTACCGTTTAGGGTTGCCACCTCCGCATCACCCTTGTTCGGTCCTGCGAATTGCGTGAATATCCATAAGATAAGGATATAGAACACGGAGAAGAATACGCAAAACGCAATTGTTATTTTTAGTGATTTCCAAAGAGTTTTCATTGTTTCATTATTATATTAGAAAAATAAACTGACTATCATATCTATTAATTTAATGCCGACAAACGGTGCAATAACACCACCCACCCCGTAAATCAACAGGTTGCGGCGCAGCAACGCACTGGCGCCAATCGGTTTGTATTGCACACCGCGCAACGCCAATGGTATCAGTATCGGGATAATGATAGCATTGAAGATGATGGCGGAAAGGGTAGCCGTCTCCGGACTATGCAATCCCATGATGTTCAGCGGGGCCAACTGCGGAATGGCAACCATGAACAGTGCCGGAATGATAGCGAAGTACTTGGCAACATCGTTGGCAATGGAGAAAGTAGTCAACGTACCGCGCGTCATCAACAACTGCTTACCGATTTCTACAATCTCAATCAGCTTCGTCGGGTCATTGTCGAGGTCTACCATGTTACCGGCTTCCTTGGCCGCCTGCGTACCGCTGTTCATCGCAACACCTACATTGGCTTGTGCCAGTGCGGGAGCATCATTTGTTCCGTCACCCATCATGGCTACCAACTTGCCGGCTTGCTGTTCCTTCTTGATATATTCCATTTTATCTTCCGGTTTAGCCTCGGCAATGAAATCATCGACGCCCGCCTTGTCCGCAATATATTTTGCAGTCAGCGGATTATCACCTGTTACCATTACCGTCTTCACACCCATTTTGCGGAGACGTTCGAAACGTTCCTGAATACCCGGTTTGATAATATCCTGCAACTCGATGACTCCGGTAACCGCATGATTGACACAGACCACCAACGGAGTACCGCCGTTACTTGAAATCGCGGCAATAACATCTTCCACTTCTTTCGGGAAACAATTTCCGGCGCTCTCCACAATCTTGCGAATAGCATCGAACGCTCCCTTGCGTATTTGAGTTCCGTCCCGCAAGTCCACTCCCGAACATTTGGTTTCGGCAGTAAACTTTATCATGCGGGCACCTGTCGTATTCAGGTCACGCATCCGGCGACCGCTTTCACGTCCCAACTCAATGATAGACTTACCTTCAGGTGTTTCATCAGAGAGTGAGGACAGCAGACAGGCTTGTACAAAAGCACTTTCGTCGATGCTCGGAGCCGGGTGGAACTTCGTTGCTTTACGGTTACCAATCGTAATCGTACCGGTTTTATCCAACAGCAGTGTGTCAATGCCTCCCGCAGTTTCCACCGCCTTACCTGATTTGGTGATTACGTTGGCACGGAGCGCACGGTCCATTCCCGCAATACCGATTGCAGAAAGCAAGCCACCGATAGTGGTCGGTATCAGGCAGACGAACAAGGATATGATAGCCGCAATAGAGATATAAGTTCCCGGGTGGTCTATATTCGTATAATCCGCCATTGGAATCAAAGTCATACATACAATCACGAACACCAGTGTAAACCCTGCCAGCAAGATAGTCAACGCTATTTCATTCGGTGTTTTCTGGCGGGTAGCGCCCTCTACCAGAGCAATCATCTTGTCGAGAAAACTCTCGCCCGGCTGCTGCGTCACCAATACTTTAATCTTATCCGAAAGGACTTTCGTACCACCGGTAACAGAACTTTTATCACCGCCCGCCTCACGGATAACCGGAGCCGATTCGCCCGTGATAGCGCTTTCGCCGATAGAAGCCAGTCCTTCGACAATCTCACCGTCGGCAGGAATGATATCGCCCGCTTCGCAGACAAAGTAATCGCCTTTCTTCAGGCGTGCGCTGCTGACAGTACACAGTTTACCCTCCACCAACACCTTGGCGGGAGTCTCCTCACGCGTCTTGCGCAGACTGTCCGCTTGCGCCTTGCCACGAGCTTCGGCTATGGCTTCGGCAAAATTGGCGAACAGCAGGGTTACAAACAGTACCACAAATACGAGGAAGTTGTAACCGAACGTTCCATATTCCGCAGTTCCCAACGAGAGAACGCAAACCACCAGCATCACCAGCGTCACAATCTCCACCGTAAACATAATCGGATTCTTTATCATCATCCGCGGATTCAACTTCACGAATGATTGCTTCAAGCTTTCCATTACTTGCTCCTTCTGAAACAAAGAAGCTGATTTTTTTATCTTTCATACTTAGGAAATTACAATTTACTAATTACTAATTACAGGCTGAAATGTTCGGCAATCGTACTCAACGCATGTGCCGGGAAGAATGACAAGGCAGCCACGATAAAGATTACGGCAAAAGTCATCACACCGAAGGCGAATGTATCAGTCTTTAGCGTACCGGCACTTTCCGGGATAAACTTCTTCTGCGCCAACAGACCGGCAATAGCAACCTGCCCTACTATCGGAAGGAAACGCCCTAAAATCAATACCCAACCGCACGAGTAGTTCCAGAAGTAAGTATTGTCACCCAATCCTTCGAAACCGGAACCGTTGTTGGCGGCAGACGAAGTATATTCATAAAGTTGTTCGCTTAGTCCGTGGAAACTCGGATTGGCGAGCCAACCTCCCTCACTTTCCACAAAGCCCGGATGATGAGCAAAGAGATAACAGGACAAAGCCGTACCGACAAGGATAATGAACGGATGCAGCAACGCTACAATCGTCGCAATTTTCATTTCACGGGCTTCCACCTTCTTTCCGAGGAATTCGGGAGTACGCCCCACCATCAGGCCGCTGATAAACACAGCTATGATAATAAAGGTATAGTAGTTCATCCAGCCCACGCCGACACCACCAAACCATGTATTAATCTGCATATTCAGCATTTCTATCATACCGGACAACGGCATCGTGGAATCGTGCATACCGTTGACGGAACCGTTGGAAGTAACCGTAGTCGTGACACTCCACAACGCCGTTGCGGCAGGTCCCAGCCGGGCTTCCTTCCCTTCCATCGCACCGTTTTGAGCAATACCCATATCGTCGATGCGCGGATTACCGTTCATCTCCTGATAAACATTGATGCCTACACCCACCAGATATGCGAAGAGCATTACGCCAAAGATACTATATGCCAACTTCTTACGGTTGGAGTAGAATCCGAGCGCAAAGACCGTCGCCATAGGAATGACGAGGATAGCCCAGTTTTCCACGATGTTAGTCAGATAAGTCGGGTTCTCCAACGGATGAGAGGAGTTGACACCGAAATAACCGCCGCCGTTCGTGCCCAACTGCTTAATAGGAACGATTGCCGCGGCAGGACCTTGTGACACCATTTGTTCCTGTCCCTCAAGGGTAGTCACCTGCATCTTCCCGTCGAAACCCATAGGAGTACCTTGCACGATAAGGATAAAACCGACAATCAGTGAAAGCGGCAACAGCACACGCGTGCAGCTCAAAACAAGGAAGCGCCAGAAGTTGCCGATTGTCTTCGTCGTCTTTACCGAAATGGACTTGATGATAGCCGCCATACCCGTAGCCGCCGTAATAAACTGAAAGAGCATGATGACGAACAACTGAGTGAAATAAGTCAACCCGCTTTCTCCCGAATAGTGCTGCAAGTTACAGTTCACCATGAAACTGATGCAGGTATTGAACGCTTGGTCGGGAGTCTGCGCCCCGTTTCCGTCCGGATTCAGCGGCAACCAGCCCTGACAAACCAACAGAACTATTCCCCAGATAAACCAGAAACAGTTCAGTATCAAAAGGGCTTTGAGGAACTGTTTCCAGTTCATTTCCTCATTGGGATTTACCCCGCTCACCTTATATATTAATCTCTCGACAGGAGCCATGAAGTCCGACCACGTCTTCTCTCCTTTGTAAACCTTAGCTATGTATTTGCCCAGCGGATAGGCGATAATCACCATGAGGACAATCTGCACAACCACACCTAAAAATTCTGTATTCATTGCTTTTACGCTTTAATTTTTCCGTTTAGAACCTTTCGGGTTTGACGAGTACATACATCAAATAACCGAACACTGCGATTCCCAATACAAATAATACCGTGTACATAATCTTTCTCTCCCTTAAATCTTTTCAAACCAATCCACACATTTCCAGAATAGCCAGAAAGCGAGAAAGCCGCTCAACAGGCAGAAAATAAATGAAATCGTTATTCCCATGTTTTTACCTTTTAAAATTAATACTATAGCTTTATCGCCCTCAATGATGCCAATAGCGTGCCAAAAGCAGGCAGCGAAGAATAAACCATTAATAACCAAGCAGATGTATTTCACAATCCATTGTATAGAAAAGGAAAGCACCCTTCCAAAATGAAAAGGTGCTTATCAAAACAGAAGTCTGTATTCTTCCGTCATACAACGGCAGCATACACGTTTATTATATTAGTTGGAAGAATTGCCTCTTTTACTTTTCTCCACCGTATTCATTATCATCTTTGAAAGAAAATAATAATTCGTTAGGCCTTGGTTGTTCTTTCGTTAAACCTTGGTCTAACGAAAGAACAACCAAGGCCTAACGCAAAGGCAACCCCGGTCTAACGAATTAAAAGCAGTAAAGCAAGTATTTATAAATTGTGGATGCGGTAACTAATATTACCTAAGAAATATTTTATCCGCTTCTATCACCCGATTTTGTATTCCTCAATCTTCCTGTAAAGCGTCGTCAACCCGATCTTCAACAGTCGGGCGGCTTCCGTCTTATTCCCTTTTGTGTACTCCAACACACTGGCTATGTGGCGACGCTCCATTGCCGAAAGTTCAAAGCTGTCGGGACTGGTTTCATTGGATTGTTCATAATGGGTGTTTTGAATATCGAACGGGAGGTCGGCAACATCCAGCCGTTCACCCTCGCAAACAATAAGGCTGCGCTCTATCACATTGCGCAATTCGCGAATATTCCCTTTCCATGACTGTTGCTCCAGCGCTTCGAGAAAGGCGGGAGTGATTTCGACGGAAGATCTTGCCAATTGGGTGGAAAAGTTCTGCACGAAAGCCTTTGCCAGCAAACGGATATCGCCTGCACGCTCGCGCAACGCCGGCAGATGTATCTGAAACACGCTGAGACGATAGAGCAAATCTTCGCGGAAACGCCCTGCGGTAATCTCTTCGGGCAGGTTGCGATTAGTGGCGGCAATGATACGCACATTAACACGGGTAGGCTTCGTGTCGCCTATCTTTATATATTCGCCCGTTTCGAGGATGCGCAATAGTTTGGCTTGCAACTCAAACGCCATTTCGCCAATCTCGTCAAGGAAGATAGTGCCCTTGTCAGCCTCCTCAAACAGACCTTTCTTATCTTTCAGCACACCTGTAAACGAGCCCGCCTTATGACCGAACATCTCGCTTTCCAGCAACTCCTTGCTGAAAGATGAACAGTTGACCGTCACGAAATTCTGCCGGGCACGTTTACTATTATAATGGATAGCTTGGGCAAAGACCTCCTTACCCGTACCGGTTTCACCCGTCAGCAATACGGGGATATCGGTACCCGATACCTTCTGCGCCAACGACACCGCTTCTTTCAGTACCTTCGACTCTCCCAGGATGGTATCGAACGAGTAGGTCTGTCCTACCTTCTTTTCCAGTTTCTCCAGACGGACATTCATCCGTGCTTTCTCCACCGCACGGCTGATAAGGGGAATAATCTTATTATTGTCGTCACCCTTGGTGATATAATCGAACGCGCCGTTCTTGATAGCCTGCACACCATCGGGAATATTGCCGTGTGCCGTCAGGAGAATAACTTCAACATTGGGAGCCGCCTTTTTAATAGACAATACAAGGTCTACCCCGTTTCCGTCGGGAAGAAAAACATCACACAAGGCTACATCGGGATTTTGAAACTCCAATTGCTTCAAGGCTGTCTTGCAATCGCCGGCTTGGCACACTTCATACCCTTCCAACTCCAACATACGCGACAGAAGAGTGCGAATTTGCACTTCATCATCGACGATAAGAATCTTACTCATACCTCTTGGACAAGTTTAAACTAATAATTGGCAAAAACAGGGGACTGCAAATATAAGTGTTTTCCTGAAAACAAGTGGCACACACCTTTGAACTTTTATTGATGAAGGGATAAGCAACAAAGCCTGAAAAAGTAAAGAAACGCCCGCCAACATAGCCATTAGGATGTTTCAAGAAAAGTGAAGGCTATGCTTCCTCTTCCATTTTGAAAACAGGCTTCCTAAAACGAAAAGGATAACGGAAGCCTGCAGAAATGCAGGAATAAGAATAACTAAAAAAAAGAATTAAAAATGAAAGTTTACAAATTTGGCGGTACTCCCGTTGGAACAGTAGAGAGAATGAAACACGTAGCCGAACTCGTTTCGGACTCCACGCCCAAGATTGTAGTGCTGTCCGCAACGGCAGGCACAACCAATCATCTGGAGCAAATCGCAGCCGATCTGTTCAACCGTGAGACAGAACCGGCACATGAGAAAATCACCCGGCTGGAATTCCAATTCATCGACTTCGCCAACGAATTGCTGAAAAACGATTCTATCAAGCGGGAAGCGATAGACTATATTCTCGACCGCTTCCAACAACTGTGGGGTTTCATCAGCAACGAATTTACGTCCGTTGAAGAGAAAGACGTGCTTGCGCAAGGGGAACTTATCAGTACGGCACTGATGCATTTCTGTTTACGGGAGCAAAACATCCCCAGTGTGCTGCTTTCCGCTTTCGACTTTATGCGTACCGGTCCTGAAGGTGAGCCGGACATGGGTTATATAGAAGAAAAGCTGCAAGAACAGCTTGCCCGGTATCCCGGCATCCGTCTCTTTATCACGCAGGGTTACATCTGCAAGAACGCCTATAACGAAACGGACAATCTGAAACGGGGCGGTAGCGATTACACCGCTTCCCTTATCGGTGCGGCTATCCATGCCGAAGAGATACAAATATGGACGGATATCGACGGGATGCACAACAATGACCCGCGCGAAGTGTCGGGAACGCGTTCCGTAAAGCACCTTAGCTTCAACGAAGCCGAGCAGTTAGCGTTCTACGGAGCAAAGATATTGCACCCATTCTGCATAGCACCGGCACGCAAGCGCAATATTCCGGTGCGGCTGCTCAACTCGATGAACCCGACTGCGGAGGGAACGTTGATTTCCGACCGGCAGGATGATAACATCATAAAAGCCATAGCCGCCAAGGACAATATCTTCTACATAAAGTTTAAAACAAAGCATGACCTGTGTCCTTACCAGTTTATCAGCAGGATTTTTGACGTGTTCGCCAAATACAGAACACCGCTTTGTCTGCTCGTTTCGTCCAATCAGGATGTCTCAGTCGCCATAGACTACAATGAATGTCTAAGCAAAATTCTTTCCGAATTGAGCCAATGTGCAAAAATCCAGATTGAAGACCGTATGTCTATTGTCTCTGTTGTGGGAAATATGCACTGGCAATACACAGGGGTAGAGGCACAGATTGTGAAAGCGCTGAAGAATATCCCGATACGAATGATTTCATACGGCAGCAATGACAGTGATGTAGCTTTCGTCATCAGAACGGAAGACAAGAAGAGAGCCTTGCAGACACTCAGCAACAAACTCTTCAAACCGGAACTGTACAAGGCAGAAAGATGAGTTCCGTCGGAGTAAGCCCTATCAAAAGAAGTTATTCCGTATCTCCTTTGCTATATAGCGCCCCATCAGTTCCTGACCTTCTTTGTCGGGATGCAAGCCGTCGCGCAGATAACGGCCGCGACCGGAAGGTTGTTCAAACTTCTCGGTTATGCCGCAATTGGAATAGCAATCTATCAGTTGTACTGAAAGGGATTGGCAAATTTCACGCAGGATTGCAATCTTTTTCAAGTTGATGGCATTGTGCTCCAGGCTGCCGGTTTGGATGGGAGTGCATACGAAGACGCGGCAGTGAGGATAGTGCTCCAATATGGTTTGAATGGTCCAACGGGCACCACCTGCCATGGTAGTCACGTCTACATTGTCCAAAGTTTTGCCTTTCAAGGCATCTTCGGCGCTTCCCAGGTTACGGTCGTTCGTCCCCATAGAGAATACAAACACGTCGGGTGCGGGGTAAGTGCCGTTTTCTACTTCGGCAATGAACTTCTGGATATGTATTTTCGACACGTTATTATGCCGCTTCTGCAATTCCTGCCGGTCTTCCGTGGGACGCCAGCCATCAGATATGCCACCAAAACCGTCACTGCCGTAATCTTGCGTATCGGCATGGCACGCCCAAGTGGAGGAGCCGACTGCAACGTTATGATGGGTGGCAAACCCTAGCTGGTCTACCACCGTCTTGGACCATTGTTCACCTGCCGTGATGCTGTTGCCGTCACAGCCGAAATTCAGCTTACTAAAATCGGGCAAAAGGGATTGCGCATGCAGCACAACCCCTACAATCCCGATAACAATCAAAAAACCAACTAATCTCTTCATATCGAATACTTATGAAAACGCTCTATTATCTCCATACACATACGCCCGTTGTGATACGGACATTTCCAAAATCCGGCTTTGTCATCGGCAGTATTCACCGTGCCGTCGGCACGGACGCTCCAATGCCATTCGCCGTTTCTATAGTCTATCAAGTGCTGCTTGATAAACTCCCAACAACGGAAAGCCTTCTGCAAAGCCACCTCATCGCCGAAATGCTGATAAAGGTTGGCATGTCCCACCACATTCTCGGCCTGCACCCACCAATGGCGGTCGGTGTCGGTTTTGTCTTTATCGAGAAAAGTCTCATAAATCATTCCGCCTTCGGGGGTTAATCCTTCGCCGGCAGCGGCAGCAATATATTCCACCAACGGTTCTGCTTTCGTCAATACCGCCTTATCGCCCAAGACAAGGGCTGCCTCATGAATGAGCCAGGAAGCCTCGATATCATGTCCGTAAGAAAGAATATGATACTTACTTACCCAATTATCATCGAAAAACAACTCCAGATGCCCGGTCCGCAGGTTCAGTATCTTATCCGTAAAAAGATTTACCAGGTTGCGGAGTTGCCGTTCCAGGCGTTCATCCTTCCATACACGGTACAAATTCGTATAAGATTCGAGGATATGCAGATGGGTGTTCATCGTCTTGCGTTCGTTCTCATCTTTATCGCTCAGCCGCATATCGGCAATCTCTCCCCATTCGCAAGTCAGCGCTTCACAATAACCGTTCTTCACCGGGTCGAAACTATGCTGCTCGATGCTTTCAAACAAGCGGATGGCATAATCCAATGCTTCGGCGTCACCCGTGGCGCGATGATATTCGCTCAGGCCATAAATGGCAAATCCCAAAGCATAGATTTGTTTCTTCGTATCCAGCAGCTGCCCTCGATAATCGAGCGACCAGTAAACACCTCCGAAGTGCTTGTCGTAAAAACAATCGAGGATATAACGCTTGGCCCGCGTTGCCGTTTCCAGATATTCGGCTTTTTGCAACAGACGGTAGGCTGCCGAGAAAGTCCACAGTATCCGGACATTCAGGATGGCACCCTTCTCTGCTTCGGGCATCAGCTCTTCTCCTCCGGTAATGCGACCATAGAAACCACCATTTACCTTATCCGTCATTCTGTTCATCCAGAACGGGAGTATATTGGCTGTCAATTCTGCCTCCACCTCCTGCTTCATTTTCCTGAGTTCCATCTCTATCGACGATTTACTGTTCATGGCTACTTAAATTATTATTGACAGCACGTACTACTTTCAGTTTTTCGCTGATGTCGTTCATCCTCTCTTTTGTCAAGGGATAGAAGTAAACCACTATGACTGACAACAGAGCTACGGCAGCCGGTATCCAGCTCATCAGCAGGGCCAGTCCGGTCAATGCTTCTTCTGTCTGTACGGCACTCACCGCAGTATTGTAACCGAATGCAGCCAGTATCCACATGACCGCTGCACCGCCAAACGCACCGCCGAACTTCTGCGCCATCGAGGAGGAGGAGAATATCAGTCCCGTGGAGGCCGTACCGTCTTTCAGTTCCGCATAATCGGAAACATCGGCATACATACTCCAGATTAACGGTGACACAATGCCCGTACAAATTGAAATGACGACCTGCATCATCAACATCAGCCAAAAGCCGAACGGAGTGCAAGGCAGATAGAAGAACAGGATGCTCAATGCTGCCAGTACAATCATGGTCAGTATATAGGTCGACTTCTTTCCAAACCGCCGTGAAAGCGGAACAGTCAGCACCACCCCCACCATATTGGAGACTTCGCCTACTCCCAGAAATAGTCCTGCATAGAAGAGGATGGAGAGGTCGCCCAGGTTCAGAAATATGTTGTCACCGATATAATCTTTAAAGAAATAGGCTGCCGTAGCACCACGCACCGTATTGAACAGGTTTGAGCCCAGCGCCGCCACGATAAGAAGCCACCAGGGCACATTGGAGAGCAATGATTTAAAGTCCTGCCCGATGGATGCGGTCGATACGGTCTTGACATATTCGTGCGTCATGCCGAAACAGAGCAGGAAAATGACGAAACACATAATGGCAATCACAATCATGGAATATTGCCAACTCGTGCTCACCGAGCCTGTCACGTCCTTGAAAAAGTTACATAAGGGCTCCCAGGCAAAAAGGGCCACAAAACTGCCACCATAAGCAAAGAACATCCGGTAAGAGGAAAATACGGTCTTCGTATCCGAGTCATCGGTCATTACTCCGAGCATAGCTCCGTAGGGCACATTGATAGCGGTATATACGGTCATCATCATAACATAGGTGACATACGCCCATACCAACTTGCCGGTAGCGCTGAAATCAGGAGTGGTGAACGACAGTATCCCACATACTGCAAACGGCAAGGCAATCCACAACAGATAAGGCCGGTATTTGCCCCAGCGTGTATGTGTTCTGTCTGCAATGATACCCATCATCGGGTCGGACACAGCATCCCAGATGCGGGTCACCAACAAGAGGACAGCCGTATCCGACAGGCTCAAACCGTAAATATTAGAATAGAATATAGGCAGATAATAGGAGAATATCTTCCAGAACATAGAGGAAGACATGTCCCCAAACCCATAACCTATTTTCTCTTTCAGTGTTGCCATGATATTAATTACAAATTACAAATTACAAATTACAGGTCACGAATCATCTCTTGAATTCAGGCCGCATGATGCAGCCTTGTAATTCATAATTAGTAATTCGTAATTATTTGAAGGTTTTTCTCAATCTGCTTCTTCAGCGTTTCTACCGAAGCAGAAGTGCTCAAACCGTCAGCAGGGGTATTCATGCAGTAATCCACCAACTTGTCGACAGTAGAAGTAGCTACATGCATACGCGTATCGGAGGAAGCGTAATAGATGAATACTTTTCCGTCTTCATCGGCAATCCAGCCGTTGGAGAAAAGCACGTTGCTGACATCACCGATGCGCTCTTCATCTTCCGGAGCCATGAAGTAGCCGGCGGGAGTCGCTATCGGTTGGGCCGGGTCTTCGAGGGAGGTCATGTACATATAGAGCACATAGCACAGCCCCGCAGCACAGGCACGTACCCCATGAGCCAGGTGCAACCAGCCTTTAGAGGTCTTGATAGGATGCGGACCTTCCCCATTCTTCACTTCTTTAATCGTATGGTAATAACGATAGTCTATAATCTTCTCTTCCGCCACCTCCGCATGTGTCATGTCGTCTACCAGCGCCCAGCCGATGCCGCCACCACTACCAGTGTCGATGAAACCATCTTGCGGACGGGTGTAGAGTGCATACTTGCCATCTACAAATTCCGGATGCAATACTACGTTGCGCTGTTGGCTCTTTGCCTTCAGGTCAGGCAGGCGTTCCCAGTTTTTAAAGTCTTTGGTACGCGCAATGGCTGCCGTGGCCGTGGCTGCCGACAAGTCGCCTGCCGGGGCATTATCATCGTGACGTTCGGCACAAAAGATACCGTAAATCCAACCGTCTTCGTGGGCAGTGAGGCGCATATCATAGATGTTTGTTGCCGGCACCACATCGTCGGGCATCGTGACCGGATAATCCCAGAAACGGAAGTTATCGATGCCGTTGGGACTTTCAGCCACGGCAAAGAATGATTTACGGTCGGCACCTTCCACACGTACCACCAACAGATACTTTCCATTCCACTTGATTGCGCCGGAATTCATAGCTGCATTCATGCCGATACGTTCCATTAAATAGGGATTGGCCTTTTCATCCAAATCGTACCGCCAGAATACCGGCGTATGGGCTGCCGTCACAACCGGATATTTATAGCGGGTAAATATACCATTCCCCCCTTCCAAAGGTACGTTTTTTCTTGTAATAAGCTCCTCATGTTCCTGAAAGAGTTTTGAGACTTTGTCTTTAAAGGTTTCCATATCAATTATTTATCTTGTTTATACATAGAGTTTACATCGGCTGCAAAAAGAGTCTTCGGGCTCTTATAGAATTCCACAAAGTCTTCTGCTGAGGTTTGTCCCGGATAGGGAGCGTAGAAATGCGTCACCCGTTCACGGGCATTGCGCCACACCAATACGTAGGACTCCGGATATTTTTCTAAAGCGGGAAGCAGCGTACCTGTCCACCACTTGGCATCAGGAATGCCTTCGTAGCCGACTTCGGTGACGGCAATCACCTTGTCGTGTGTCTTGCCGATGCTGTCTACAATGGCAAGCGAACGGTCGAGTCCTGCAAGGAAAGCATCGCGGTCGAACTGATAGGTATCGAAGCCGATTACATCAATCAGTTTATCGCCCGGATAACGTTTCAGGTATTGGGCCGTATCCTGCGGTTCCGTTCCAGGAGAATAAGCATACAATGCGTTATCCACTCCGTGGGCACGAAGACTATCCACCGTCATGTGCCACAAACCCTTATACTCTTCCGGCGTGCAAAGTTTCTCGCCCCACCAGAACCAACTGCCCGTATGCTCATGCCACGGGCGGAAAAGTACCGGAACTTTCACCCCGTCTGTCGTCTGCAAAGAGTTGATAAAGCCTGCCACCTTTGCCAGCCAACCGGAAAACTTATCATGGTTGTCGCCACCCGGCAAGATGGATTTTACCACCGTCGTATCTTTCACATCCCACGCATCGCCTCCTGTCAGCGGATTGCGTGCATGCCAGCTCAACGAAATCATACCGCCTCGCTGATATTGGTTTACTATTTCTTTTCTGAGTTTATCGAACGGAACTTTATCCAGATTAGCGGTCCCTCCCAGTTCCACTTCTCCTAAATCAAAACTAATAACTGCCGGATAATCACCGCACACGCTTTTCACATCCGAGCGTCCTTCGTCTCCTTCCCAACCGATGCCATAAACAGTATCGTCATGATGTCCGAACATGATGCCTCGGGATGATACTTTTTTGAGGTTAGTAAGCAGTTTCTCCGTTTCATCCGTGCGCTTGGATGCATTCTCGTCTTTCTGCGTTCTGGATACTGGACCGCATGCCATCAATGCTCCTGCGGCCAATGTCATTGTTAAGACCCTAAGATTTGTTTTTTTCATGTTTCTCATGGTATTGTCTATTTCACTTTACAAAGGTAGCCGTTCAATGGTACAATAGCTAATACAATTTTATCTCTTTCCTGCCTTTTTTAATTATCGGAAGAAAAGGGGTTTTACCAAGCTACGATAAAACCCCTATCACATACATCTTACTTATTATTTCATCGAAGACACCTGGTCACGAGTGATTACAAATGACTGTTGCATTGCATCTTGCCACCAAGCCTGGTCGGCATGAGCCACCGGACTTCCATCATCATTCACACCTGCATACCACGGCATAAACCACAGCCAATGCGCACCGGCAGTCCATTGTTCGGAAATCTTTCCAACAATAGAAGAAGTAGTTGCCGAATAACCACATTCACTTAAAGCAATCATCTTATTTCCATAAGTTCCTGCAATCGAAGTGTATTCCGAAGCACAATCATCACTGGAATTTCCATAAAGGTCACGACCGATGATATCGACATACGCATCTCCCGGATACCAATTTTCATCACCGGTTTCTGTAGTCCATACCCAAATCAGATTGTTCAGTCCCTGTGCCTTAAAGTAGTCGAACATGGCAATCCACATCGCTTTAAAGCTATCGGCATTCTTACCCCACCAGAACCAGCCACCGGCTGCTTCGTGGAACGGACGCCAGATAACAGGAATATTCTCTTCCTGCAATAACTTCAAATAGCCTGCAACTTTAGCCAGATCAGCCGTAAAGACTTCATTCTCCCAAGTTCCCGCAGTCAGAGCCTTGTCTGCATCAAAGGAGCTACCTTCCTTATAGAAGTTATAAGTATCACCGATACCATTAGTCAAATAAACTCCGGTGGCTGTATAATCATGTCCACTGATAATCAATCCTCCCTCTTGTAGAGAAGCCAAAATATCTTCAGTAATTGTCAACTCAAAATCACCGGTAATATTGAAATAGTCCGTTCCCGAAGCGATTTCCGACCAACCGCTATTTTTAAATGAGCCTTGTGCACCCGCAGCAACATCCGAGGTCGTCACTTTTATCTTATTCCCTACTTTAGCGTTGACAAACAGAGCCAAGGCATCTGCATCGGTCAACTGCACATTTCCACTCCAATCACCCGGCATAACAGCTGTTCCGGTCCATAGCCCGGTAGAGAAAGGGTCTTGTCCGGCAGTCGGCACATTCCAATGCCACATGGCTAATACTAAACCGTTATTATCCCACCAATCTTTCACCGGAGCGATATTACTGTAATCAATCCAGTTTGAGCCGGAAGATTGCAGATGTACATAGTCGAAACAATTCATGGCAGGATATTTACCGGTCCACTGATATACTTTTTCTGCTTCTTCCGTATTCCAGGCAACATTAGCCATCGTGGCAGAAAGAGTCTTGCTATCATTATTTTCCAGCAAATAGTTATACAGCTTTATTGCCGGAGCAGAAGTTGCCATCACAGGCGTCTTATCCAAAGCTACGGTAGTAAACGAAACTTCTACTGCCGGAGCAGACTTACCTTGTGAGCCTGTTATCAAACCTTCCGGTATGGAAATGGAGACTTGTGTTTCACGGGCAGGACAATTTACTACCATAGTAAATACTTTTCCCGAGCCAATGACATCCGCACTAACCAACGTACCACCATTCACAACTATTTGGTTTGCGTTTTTTGTAGCAAAGAATACATTCTTATCATACTCAACGGTAACCGTAACATCCCCCATACCCACTTTGCTCGTTCCAGTGGCAGGAGTTAATGCCACAACTTGGGGGGCATCCACCGAAGGGATATCATGTTCCACTTCGTCATCGCAGGCAGCGGTGCTTAACACCGCTGCGAGCAAAAACGCCAATTTTATATTTTTCAATTTTATAACCATAATCATTAAACGTTTTTACTTAATAGTAATCTTAGATAAGGTTATTTCCCTACCTGTAATAACTAAACCTCCATTAGTAACCAAATCATCCAGAATACCGGAAGTGAGAATGATGGAATAACTTGTAGCACCGGCATCCAAATCCGTCTGGACAGGACAGTCCGGTATATTTCCCCAATTAGTACCATGACGGAGACTGATTTGCCAATATCCGCCCTCCCATTCGTTCTCGGTAAAGTAGAAGGTCAATACCTGATTCGGCTTAACAGAATACCAATCATAAGCTCCCCAAGCCAAGTATTGCATTCCGTCCCAATTGCCAATATCAAAAGAACCGATCCAAATCGTGGTTTCCGGGTCTACCGCCGGAGCGAAAGAGAAGTCATATTCGTATTCACCGTTCGATGAAATTAATTTCACCTTACTACTTGTCCCGGCAGATTGCGGGATATTGAAGAAAAGGATATCACCATTCACAATATATTGAACACTTGTTCCGTCTACCTCTACTCCTGTCAGTTTGTCGGCATTGGCTATTTTGACCTCACAGACAGTACCCGCCTTACTTTCTACGTCTTCACCCGGCATTTCGGTAATATAGCAGAATACTGCTTCATTTACTGTAAGTTCGGGAGATTCACCAGAAGTACCATTCCTCAGGTTTAAGGTAACGGCACCGGTTTTAGAGTCCATCGGCACACTTATTACCAAAGCCGTAGGTGTGGAACTTGCATCAGGAGTGGCAGCTTCGCCACCTATGCTGACAGAGCTAACCAAATCCAAATCAGTACCGGTCAAAACGAGAGATGCTCCCGCATTCACCGGATTGGCGGAATAAGCCGTCACAACCGGTTTTACCAATGTATAGGGAACTGTTACACTCATGCCGTTAGCCATCTTCAAAGTTACATCACCATCTACGGCTGCTTCAGGTACAGCCGTTACAACCAGTTTAGTTGCCTCGACTGTTATTTCACCTCCTTCAACATCGGCCGGGAATATGACAGAAGTAACCAAGTCCATGTCCTTACCATTGATAGTCAAAGAAGCGCCCGCCTTTACCGATGTCGGTGCAACCGACAATTCAGTCGGAACAACCACCTGGAAACCTTCTTCAGTCGCTACAGGAACCTCGACGCCTGAACGTGCAATTAATTCCACAGTTCCCGAAGCAGCTTCCACCGGTTGAACCAGTGTAAGGCTCGTCCCCTCTGCATTGACAGAGAAGAAAGGTGTTCCCGCCCCACCTTCTTCGGCAGCCGATGCAGCCAAAGCGGCTGAAGGAATTTTTATACCGACAAACTTCACGTAATCCACCAAATTCAGGTAAGTACCGGTAATAGTCAAAGTTTCGCCTGCCTTAAAGCGTACAGCAGTAATACCTTCCACAGTCGGAGTTCCTACGGTAAGTTCCTCTTCTGAATAAATCCAGTTAGGTAACGTTTCCTCACCGTCGCTGAGAATAATTTGTCCCGTACGGGCCTTTTCAGGAACAGCAACCTCGATTTTATAGCGTCCGTGACTGATAAATTCCGTTTCAGGAACCGCTACATCCTCGGAAAAAATAATCTCATGTATCAAATTCAAATAATCACCTTCAATGGTAATGACCTCACCCGGCATAGCCGAAGCCGGAGAAAAACCGGAAATTTCGATTGTTTCTTCATAGGTCAATTCAGTCTTGGTGATAATCTTCTCGCCACTGGCCGTAACCAAAGTTACAAGCCCTTCTTCCGGTCCGTCTTTCGGTATTTGTACCAAGATTTCACTGGGCACACCGGCTTGGCGGACATCAATGGCCGTAATAGGGTCGATGCCCGGTATAATTACCTCTTTTATCTGATCAAGGTTAGACCCCAGGAAACGCAGCGTGCCACCACGTACTACGGGCGAAGGGCCAAACACATTCAGACTGACACCACCGCTATATTGGTTCGTACTCAAATCATCTTCACCACATGCAGAAAAGCCAATCAGCATCAGGCAAGACAATATCAATGTCAAAAGTTTATTTATCTTTATCATGGTATAATTCTTTAATAGTTAGTTATTGGGGACTGCGCGAATATTATCAATCTTAATAATAGGAGTACATTCCGTACCATTCACACCGCCTCCTACAACAAAGATTACGAGACTTGCAAAACTGTCCTCACTCAACATTCCTGTAGAAGGACCTCCTTCAAAACCATAAATGAAAGTCGAAGAAATGGGCAGAGTAACGGTCACCCATTGGTCATCCGTGTGGTAGGAACCTGTATCCGTCCACGGACGGTACAAAGCACGCGGCAACGCTTCACTCTGGAAAAAGCTGTTATTGGCACCGGCAACGGTATTTCCATAAATATCGGTACCGGCGTCACCCATTGTTACCAAGTCGGTTCCGGCAAAAATAACCTGCATTGCACCGGCACTCCACGGCGAACTTGAAGGTATAAACATCTCAAACTTAATAGACATATTCTTATAATCAGAAAAGTCTACAAGGTCGAACAAACGAATACCTTCTCCTTCCGGATAATCAACCGGAGTATTCCAACTTCCTGCCCAATACTCAAATGAGAACTGGCTGTCGTTCCAGCCGCCACTTTCATCCATAGTCGTGACTCCGTCTCCCAATTGAACAAAGTTACCGGTAATCGAAGTCTCATCAGAGGCAATAGTACGGTCGTGCCAGCCATGATTACCCAAGCCTGTACCGCCATCAAAGTCGAACATCATGCCCCGACTATCCAGATAGTGGAATGCAGAAGCCGTGGCACCATAGATTGTCGAAACCTCAACCGCACCTTCTTCCGTACAATCCGGCATCACAAAACTGATTGAACTTTGAGAGATATTCGAAAATTCCGTCACTTTTACATCGCCGGGAAACACTACCTCCAACGGAACATTAGGATCATCTACGAAATAGTTACCTGTAATAGTCACCGTACTACCTACCGGAGCGTATTCGCAAGACATGGCCGTAAGAGTAGGAGCAGAAACAGTCACGCTAAAGTCATAGGCAATCGTATCCTGGCTTTTTGTAATCATATACATTTTATCGGAAACAATGTCAGGAATTCCTTGGGGAACATCCACTATGACGGTATTGTCCGTCATATAACTATTATTCAGAATAGCCTTTTTGTCATTAAAATAGAGTTCATAGATACTGCGAAGGTTCTCACCGACCAGGCAAATTGTGCTTCCGGTACTTGCAGCAGTAATTAGCGAGTCGGCAGCGGCAGCTTTAGGCGAACGGACGTAACGAATAGTCGGAACACCACTTGCCACTTCATATTTATCCGGTTCATCCTCGCAGGAAGCCATTGCAAATCCTGCCACAGCAATAACTGCCCAGAACAAACCATTCTTCATATATTTATTCATTAGTTTCATTTTATCAGAAGTTTAAGATTAATAACTATACTCGCTACGAACATCCACATGGATAGCTTCTTCCATCAGGTGAGGATTGAATACCACGTCTTCGGTAGGGAAAGGAAGCGTAAAGCTAGACTCTGTCACATTCGGCGCGGAGGCTGTAGTATCATAGTACATGGAAGAAGTATTTACAGACCAATCTCCGGTTTCTGCATATCCTTTATAAAGGTCGTTCAAACCATTGAAATTATTACGTTTCTGAGCGATCAATTCATTGATGCAGAATTGTGGGTCATAATATGAAACACGGACATAATCATACCAACGGTCACCTTCCATAGACAATTCCAGACGACGCTCTTTCCATACATCCTCCCAAGTAATAGATGACGGACGCTGATAAGTAGAATTGGCACGATGGCGGACAGCATAGAACGCATCAATCGCATCGGCATCCGATGTAGACTTGGCTGTCCCCATCTTTGCCTCTGCATAGACCAGATAAACATCGGATAAACGCAACAAGTGAGTAGCCAAACTGCTATACATATAGGCGGCAGAAACACCTGCTCCTTTCACATGATCCTCTGCATCACCATAGAGATGTTTCACGGTATTAGAACCCGTAGCAGATTGCAAAGAACCGGTTGCAGCTGCATTATAATCCGTATCATAGATAAACTTGATATAATCAAATCCACCTTTGTCGGTCCAGAAGTAATCGTATTTGTCACCTGGCAACATCATTGTCGCTTTACGACGGGCATCCGTTCCATTCACCCAGGCATCCGGATTCTGCTCCAATAGCTTCACGTCAAATGCCTCTTGAAGGTCAACGGACATACCTGCCCAACCACCCCAGCAGTCACCAAATTCAGAGAAACCTTCGATAGCCAAGTCGGACTGTAATGTATTCTGTGAAGTCCAAATATTTCCATTGGAAGTCCAACGCCAGGCAATCAGACTTTCTTCACTCTTATTGTTGGCTAGGCGGAACACATCACTATATTCGGGCAATAACTTACGACCGGAGTTATCAATCACATCTTTAGCATAATCAGCAGCCTTAGCCAAGTCTGAAGCATCCAAAGAACCGGACACGCCGGCCTTTGTCAGATAGACTTTAGCCAGCAAACCTTCGGCACAATAGTAGTCGATACGTCCCTCTGCACTGGATTTAGGCAGAAGTTCCATTGCTTTCTCCAACGTCATAATGATGTATTCATAAACGTCAGCCTTCTGAACTTTATATTTTTCATTATAGCTGCCGTTCACCAACTCTTCCGAATTATCATGCACAATAGGTACATCACCAAAAGAACGTGCCAGATAGAAATATGCCATCGCTTTCCATGCCAGGCACTCACCCATACACTGATTCTTTACAGCCTCTGATGCAGGAGCACCCTGAAGACTGTTGTATACGGTACTGGCATGACCGATAACAGACCACAAAGAGTAAGACATATTCACCAAATCTGCATCCGTACCATTTACGGTAAAGGTCAGATAAGGACTGTCACCCCAATAATAGTTGCCGGAAAGCACCTCACCCACTTTAATGAAACCCCGTTGGAAATCATACCACGGTGAGTTATACAAATAATTCACTCCGGAAATACACTGGTCGTCTGTTTGATAATAATTATCTGTATTATAACTATCTTCGACAGGTTTGTCCAGGAAATCACTACAAGAGGTAATCCCCAAAGCAAAGATTACTGCAAACATACCGTATTTAATAGCATTGATTTTCATATTCTTCAAGATTTAAAAGTTAAAAACTTATATTCAAGCCAAACGAATAAACCGTAGGAGAAGGATAACGTCCGTTATCCAAACCCATCACGTTGGGCGCTGCCGTACTAACACCGATTTCAGGATCATAACCGTCATAACCGGTAATTGTCAGCAAATTCTGTATATTAGCATAGAGACGCAAATTCTCAATGCCCCATTTCTTAATCATACCTTTCGGGAAAGTGTATCCCAAAGTAAGGTTCTTCAGGCGAACATAAGAGCCGTCTTCCACATAACGGTCGCTGATGCGATCATTGTCATTCGGGTCGTTGATACTGGCACGGGGAAGAGAAGCATCGGGATTTGTAACGTACACATTGCTGACGTCGTCATACCAGTGATAAACCGTCACACCATTCACCAATACACCACTCGAATAATCCTTCGCTGCATCAATAGGCGCCAATTGCGCACGACCACTGACGGAACTCAATTGATTAGTCCAAGTAGAGTTCATATGAGTCAGTTTCATATTCAGATAATTATATACCTTATTACCTACTGAGCCGTTGATGAACACAGAAAGATCGAAATTCTTGTAACGGAAAGTATTGGTCCATCCAAAAGTGAATTTAGGCATCGGAGAGCCAATGTTGGTACGGTCGTTCTCATCTATCACGCCATCGCCATTCAAATCTTTATATTTAATGTCACCTACCCAAACCGTATTATCCTTATTGAACACATTATCAGCCGGATACTTGGCAGGTTTTGCAGAAGTCTGCAAGTCTGCCAAATCCTTATAAACGCCATCACAAACATAGCCGTAGAAGTTGTACAACGATTCACCGACACTCGTCACACTGACAACATCAGTCCACTGACCGTAACCTACAATCTGAGCCGCACTCGTACCCGACAATGAAACCAGCTTATTGCGGTTGAAAGATATTTGGAACTCGGAATCCCACTGGAAAGTACCTATCAACGGATGAGTGTTCAACGTGATTTCCACACCTGTATTGCGGATATGCCCGTAGTTGCCCCAAGGTGCTGCCAATGCAGAAGAAACATTACCGCTTGTACCCATATAAGAAGGCAACTGCAGTTGCATCAACATGTCTTTAGATTCTTTTTTATACCAGTCTACCGTCAGATTAATGCGGTCATTGAGGAAACCTAAATCCAAACCGATATTAACTTGTTCCTGAGACTCCCATTTGATACCTGTGTTAGCTATGTTCGCCGGACGATAACTCATGCCGAGGTCTGTATACATAGCCGTGATGGAGGAACCCCACTTATAGCCACCGATATTGGAATTACCGGTCTGTCCCCAACCAAGACGCAACTTACCGTTGCTGATAATATTCTTCAACGGTTCAAAGAACTGTTCATTAGAGAAACGCCAGGAAGCAGCTACCGCATGAAAACCTGCCCAACGATTGTCGGGACCGAAATTGGATGAACCGTCGTAACGGTAAGTATAGGTAGCCAGATAGCGATCAGCATAATTATAAGTCAAACGGGTAAAGAATGAGGCCATTGACGAACTGCCGAAACTATATCCGATGGAGGGAGTACCGTCACCCAAAGCCGGATTGTGTACATTGTCAGACGGTAAATCTGTATTAGTTATACTTGAATTATTATAATTGGATGCCCAACACTCCTGACCGAGCATGACCGAAAAACTATGTTTATCTATATTCCCATTATAAGTGACATAGTTCTTCAGCTGCCAAAATGTAGAATTATTCTTCTGAATACTGCTGAAATTAGAAGAACGTTTCCAAGTACCCAGGTCCACCATCGGTTCGTAACGTTCGGCCTTGCTGAAACTAACGTCATAACCCAGCTCCGAATGCCAAACCAAATTCTTCATCGGAGTGACCTCGAAGAATATATTACCCATCAACTTCTCGCGTCTCAGCAAAATATCATCCATCAAGGCCATAGCAACCGGGTTCGGATTAGAGTAACCTTCCTGAGATACGGATGAATAGCTACCGTCTACATTATATATAGGAATACTCGGTATGGTAGTCAAAGAATAGTTAATCAATCCTTCATCGCTATCTGCCAGTTTAAGGCTTTCGTCCGTATTGGAATATGTAGCACTTAATCCTACCTTCAACCATTTCTTTAGCTGTGCATCCAGGTTGGTACGCACACTGAAGCGCTCGAAATCACTTCCGATAATAGTACCATCCTGATTCATATAAGAACCTGAAATATAGTACTGAACTTTTTCCGAACCACCTTGTGCGCTAATCTGATGTTGATGTTGCAAAGCTGTCCGGAAGACAGCATCCTGCCAGTTCGTTCCTTTACCCAGCAAAGACGGATCTGAAAGATAATCGTTCTCAGTCGCCTCGCCCATATTCACAAAATCATTGTAGAAATTGGCATATTCGCGCAGGTTCATAATCTCCAGACGTTTGGTTTGACGCTGAATGGCAAACATACCATCGTAAGAGAATTTGGCTTCGCCACTCTTACCACGTTTCGTAGTAATCAATACAACACCATTGGCACCTTGCGCACCATAGATTGCAGTAGCCGAAGCGTCTTTCAAGATTTCCATATTGATAATATCCGCAGGGTTAATGGTAGACAGAGGAGAAATAGTAGAATTGGAACCATTGCCAAGGGCATCACCCAATCCGAAATCGGCCCCACTCTGACCACCGCCTTGCACAATCACACCGTCAATCACATACAGCGGCTCTGCATTTGCATTGATAGTGGCCTGTCCGCGCACGCGGATAGAAGAAGAGGACCCCGGAGCACCGGAAGTGGCGACTGCCGTTACACCTGCCGCACGTCCTTGCAAAGACTGATCGAGGTTGGTTATCACCGAACCTTTTATTTTATCTTCACCCATTGAAACGGAAGAGCCGGAAAGGTCACTTCTCTTCATCGTACCGTAACCTACAACTACGACTTCGTCCAGCAATTCGAAATCTTCTTTCATTACTACGTTCACAACCTTCTGACCGGGTTTCAGAGTAACGATTTCCGTCTTATAACCGATACAGGAAATTTCCAACACAGACTTCCCGGCCGGAACGGAAACAGTAAAATGTCCATTGATATCGGCAATAGAACCGGTGCCGGTTCCTTGCACCAAAATATTAGCGCCAATCAGAGGCTCGTTACCGTCGGTTATCGTACCGGTAACAGTAGTCTGTTGCGCCATCACATGGCAACTCAAGAAAAGCGCCATTAGAAAAAACACAAAGTTCTTCATACAATAATTATTAGATTTGATAAGTGATTAACTAATTTATCTGTCAGTAAAGATAGAGGATGCAGAAAGGGCAGACAAGTACAATTTTATCATGAACTAATACTAATCCTACAAAATTGTTACAGTCTGCCCTTATGTGTTGACAATCTACTCTTTTTACTTGTTCTTCAGTAACTCACCGCGAACCATATGTCCCCATTCTTTCATATCCTCATCCTTCCAGTTGCCTCCGGAAGCAGCTGAGGGATAAAGCATGGAACATGTTTCGTCTTTGTCGGAAAGGCTCCATGCCACCCAACTGATGGAATGCCGATGCATCCAGTCCACCCACTTCTGCCATTCTTCCGGATTGAGAAGCCCGTCGCCAGTGGCTTCCATGCCTGCACACTCCGACACGAAGATGGGCAATCCTTTGCTCAAAGCATAATCTGCCCGGTCGCGCAACCATTGTCCGTGCGTGTTGGCGTAGAAATGGAGTGTATACATTATATTATTATAGCCGGTGATAGGATCGTCGGCTGCCAGATGAATATCCTGATCCCAACGAGGACAACCCAAAAGAATGACCGCATCCGGCTCGATGGCGCGAATAGTCTTTATCAGTTCTACAAAATAGGCTTTCAAGTCATCCCAAGAGTCGTCTACAGGTTCGTTATACAGTTCGTAGATGACGTTGGGCACGCCTTTGTAGCGAGTAGCCATTTGAGTGAAGAACTCCTTCGCCTCTTCCAGGCGGAGGTGATGGCTATGCCAGTCGATAATGACATAAGCATCATTTTCGATAGCGGCATCCGCCACCTTGGTGACGCACTCGATACCGAATTCAGGCTGATATACATAGCAAGCGCTATCCAAATCTATCCCCATAGCCGCACGAAATACCTGCACGTTCCAGTTCTTCGTCAGATATTCGACCGAGGAAGCATTGTAAAAGCGAGGCCAAAACTGATGCCAACCGTAGCTGACACCGTGCAATACGACCGTATCTCCTTTTTCATTCATCAGTTGCGTGCCTGCAACCGACAAGCGGGGCAACTCCTGTACCCGATTGCCATATGTCCCCAAAAAGATTGAAAGGCAAGCACAAAGTAAAAGATGTCTCATGTTATCAATATTTAAGCTGTTTGCGTATCCATTCCAGCCATTCGTCCCATTGCTCCTGATACCAGTAATGTCCGGTTTCCAGATACGGGTGCAACTCCTTGGAAGATGTAATCGCATTGTAGGCGGCATACATGGAAGTGGGCGGACAAACCTCGTCGTTATAACCCCAACTGAACCATCCGGGAACTCTCAGTTGGCGGGCAAAGTTGACCGTATCATAGTATCGAACGGCCTTAAGTTCTTTTTCATTAGGAGCGCCATAGGTACGGAAGTAGTGGGGCCATCCGCAGGCACGTTTCTTGAAATAGGCTTCGTGGTCGCACATGGCAGGATGAACGGCAGCGAAGAAAGTGACGCGGGGGTCGAGAGCCGCCGTAATTACGGAAAGTGCACCGCCTTGGCTGGAACCAGTTACGCCCAATGACTTTCCGTTATACTGAGGCAAAGAACAAATAAAGTCCACCGCCCGCAAAGCGCCTATAACGACACGATTATAATAGATATTATCGCGGTTGTCGCGACCGAAAGTCCAGTAACCATTCAATGCTCCGGCGGCAAGATTATCATATACCGACTGCTCCATCGTCACGGGGATGCCATGAATACCCACTTCCAGGGTGATAACCTTTCCGGGTGCCGTATAAGTGTCACCGGAATAAGGGCGCACGCCCGCACCCGGCACACGCAGTAAGGCCGGATATTTTCCTTCTTTCTTAGGCACACTGAGGATACCGTAGAAACGTCCGCCCCAAGGTTTGGTCTGGAAGCTGACCTGATACACATTATCCGTCTCCGTGCAGCGTTCGGGCAGCAGAGTCATAAGCGGGTCCAAAGGAGTTTTCCTGGCATATTCCAATGTATTGGTCCAATATTCGCTAAAGTCGGCAGGCAGCTCGGTCACCGGCAGCAATTCTTCGGGAGCATAAGCGGCAGTAGCCAGTCCCTGATAAGTACGGTCGCCTACGTGCGCCGTCACCTTACAGCGGAAAAAGCCGGGAGTGTTCATCACTCCCGGCAACTTCAGTTCGCCGTCTTTCAGGAGAACAGACTTCCGGGTTTCAGTGGGATACATCTCCGGGCCGAGTTCATAGTCTATCGTCACACCCGGCAAGGAGTTCTGTGCTTTCAGTACTCGCACGGTAAACGTACATTTTTCATTCAGGCGGTAGTTCCAGTCTGCATGGTCGGGAGAAACTAAAACGCGGATTTCATTGCCGCGTATCTGTGCCATCGATGTCCAGACGCACAATAAGCAAAAGAGAGAGAGAAATGTTTTTTTCATGGTTCCATATCATCATTTAACTGTTCTGCACAAAGATACGTGCTTCCTTCAGAAGAAAATGATATTTTTTTATCATATCACAATCTTCTTCTTCTTTCTGTAGTTCTCTCTGAACTCTTTGGGTGCAGAACCTTTTTTCCGCTTAAACATCCGGTTGAAGTTGGAAAGATTATTGAAGCCGCAGTCGTAGCAGATCTCGGCAATGGTGCGTGTGGAGTCCACCAACAGCCGGGTGGCAAAGCCCAGGCGGATGTCGATGATATAGTCGGAAAGCGTCTTTCCCGTGCGCAGACGGAAGAAGCGGCTGAAAGAAACAGGCGTCATTCCCACAATATCCGCCAGAGTCGTCAGGCGTATCTCTTCCTGATAATGCTCGGCAATATACTTCTGTACCTTTTGCACGCGCCGGCTGTCCGAGAAAGTCTCTATCTTGGCAAACGATGAACTGGACAACACCCGGGCGTCATCGTAGAGGGAGAGTTCGTAGAGTATCCGCAGGAAATTCATCACGGCATAAAACCCCTGCTCCTCGGAGGCGAGATTATCCAGCCAGTTATAGACCTTCATTATGGCCTGCATCGGAAAACAAAGTCCGCACTGCGCCCGTTCCAGCATCCGGCGGATACTGTCGAACTGGTTTTTATTAATAAAACCCTTGAAGAACAAGTCGGAAGAAAACTGAACGGTAATTTCACGTATCTCTCTGGATGTGCATTCGTGCTGTTCCCACACATGTTCCAACTCCCTGCCGGTAATCAGCACCAGGTCATAGTCTCCGATAACCTCGGAAGAGTCTCCCACCATCCGACGCACACCGGAGGCATGTTCGGTAAAATTCAACTCATATTCCGCATGACAATGGATGGGATAAGTAAATTCCGTTTTACGCCGGTCGGCAACATAGAAGCAGTCGCGATCCGACAGAGGGGTTATCTCCCTAATAATGTAGTTTTGGTTCTCCATAGTAACTTGTTAAGAAAGTATCATAGAGCAAAGATAGGCATTTTTTTATTCCCTATATGGGATTATTTGTTTCTTTTAGGGGGATTATTTGTTATATACCGGAGGAACCAACCTTACCTCACCTTTCTTCGATGCACAAGATGGCATCTCATGCTGCACAAGATGGCATCTTGTGCATCGAAGATAGAAGAGTTCCTGTAGATAGCTCAGGGAGGATAAGATGACAGCAAGCTATCTCCCAACTATCGGGAAGGTGTAAGCTGCTTCCGGGAGGCGGTCCGAACTTACTTTCAGTGTGGCTTCGCCGACCTCACCGGTGCTTTGCAGCAGGATTTGAGCAAGACCATTGAAAGTCTTTACATGGAACACACGCGCTTCCGCATCTGCCGGACGTTCCGCAGTCTGATAGGCAGGACTGCCATTGCCCACTCCGAGAATGCGTACCGGGCCAGAAACGGTCAGCGTCAGCTCTTCGCAGGCAGTGGGTACAAAACGCGCTTTCTTATCCTGAAGTTCGACGCGGAAAACAAGCACGTCTTTATCGGTCTGTATCTCCGAACAGTCGGGAGTCAGTAGGATGTGGGCAGATGCTCCGGTCGTTTCTATCTTGCGGGTGAGCACTTTCTTTCCGTTCTTGTAGCCGACGACTTTCACCGTACCGGGGTGATAGACGGCCTGCCAGGACAAATGTCCGTTCTTCGGCATCGGTTTCCGTCCCAGGCTCTTGCCGTTCACAGTCAGCTCCACTTCATCGCAGTTACTATAGGCCCAGATGTCAATCGTTTCTCCTTCGTGTCCTTGCAGGTTCCAGTGCGGAAAGATGTGTAGCACCGGCTCATCCGTCCACCAGGCTTTCAGGTAAAAAGCCTCATCTTTCGGGAAACCGCAATAATCCAGTATACCGAACTGCGAACCGGTGGCGGGGAATTTCATCGGATTGGGTTCTCCGCGATAGTCGAAGCCGGTCCAATAGAACAGGCCGCCCAGATAGGGGCGCTCATCGTAGAATTTCCAACCTCGCTCAATGCAGTTCAGCAGGCTGTCCGGCCCGTTGGGCTTGCGGTTGTGCGCCACCATCAGTCCACGGGCATGGTCGTCGAAGTAGATGCCGCGCGTGCCACATCCGGTCGTCTCTTCCGAACCGACGGCGCAGCGTTGCGGATAATCTTTGCGATGCTGCTCCACGGGGTTCTGAAGGATATAGTTGTAACCGGCCACATCGGCAGGCACCACGATATTGGGGCCTCCGCTGGTGGCCACGGTCATCAGCCGCGTGGGATCCATACGGTGGCAATATTCACGCATGGTGGTGGCAATGCGTTCGCCTTGCCGGTTCCATTCGATGCCCCATTCTTCGTTGCCCACACTCCAAAGAATGATGCAGGGATGATTGCGGTCACGCTTTATCATGCGGTGCAGCAGACGGATGTGCTCTTCGTTGATGCCGGTAAGGCGGTTTTCTTCGATGACAAGAATGCCGAGGCGGTCGCAGGCGTCGAGCATTTCGGGAGTCATCGGGTTGTGAGAGGAACGGTAGGCGTTGCAGCCGAAAGCCTTCAGTTGCTCAAGCCGATAACGTTGCAAAGCATCGGGGATGGCAGAACCTACACCGGGGTGGTCTTGGTGCATGTTCACCCCTTTCAGTTTCAGGGACTGGCCGTTGAGGAAGAAGCCGTGATCGGCATCAAAGCGGATGTGGCGTACCCCGAAAGGAGTAATGACAACGTCCAACAACTTCCCGTCCTGCCAAACACTCGTTTCCATTTTATAAAGATATGGGTCTTCAAGAGACCAGAGGCGAGGATTATGCAGCAATAAGCGAACCTTCCCGCAAAGCGTTTCCTGAGGAAGCACTTCGCCCAATTCTGCTTTATCTTCCAGCTGCACCTGCCCATTGGCATCCATCAACCGGCACCAGACTTCACAGGAGGTCGCTTCTGTTCCCGAATTCTTCACCTGAACCTCAACCTTCAGAGATGCTCTGCTAAAGGGGGCCTCCAAACCAGCGGAAACAAATACTCCGAAAGGGGCTACATGTAGCGGTGTCGTCTTGTTCAGCCAGACATGGCGGTAGATGCCGGCACCTTCGTAGAACCAGCCCTCTTCGAGAGTGGCATCGGCACGGACGGTTATCAGGTTCTCACCGCCATAATTCAGATAATCGGTTATATCATAAACCTGGGTGGCATAGCCGCTTGGCTCGTGCCCCAGGTAGAAGCCGTTCACCCAGATGCGGGCATCCCGAAAGATGCCGTCGAACTGGAGGTAAAGGTGCTTCCCGTCATCTTCCTGCGGAATGGTAAACGTCTTGCGATACCATCCCACACTGGTTTTAGGATATTTGTAACCGACGGTTTTATAGCCATGACTATGGCTTGCCGCAGCGTCATAAGGCAAATCAACCGCCCAGTCATGGGGCAAGTCCACCCGCTTCCAGCCCGAAGCATCGAACTTAGGAGAGTAAGGGCCTGCATTGTGAATGGATGCGGCCTTCGTCAGATAATTGAAGTACTCCGTTCCACTGCCGAAGTCCTTTGCAGGGTCGGAGGCGTTGCCGAAAGAGAATTGCCAGTCTTCGTCCAGCAAGATGCGCTCACGGATGGATTGGGAGAACAATGGCGGAAGGAGAAGGCTACAAAAGATTGAGAAGATTATTCTTTTCATAAGCAGTAATTATAGTTTAGGTATTAGGTTTTAAGTATTAGGTATTAACTATGCAGATTACAGCGCAGCTAATACCTAATACTTAAAACCTAATACCTAAATAAATTATCATTTAACAGCAAACGTCTCTGTCAGCAACTCCTTATCATCCGAAGACGCCCCCACCATGACGATAAACTCGCCCGGCTCTACCGTCTTCTTCATCTTGAGGTCATAGAAAGCGAGCTTGTCCGGAGTAATCTTGAAGTTCACCACCTTGCTCTCACCTGCCTTCAACGCTACGCGGGCAAAGTCCTTCAGCTCCTTCACCGGACGGGTGACGCAACTGAACTTATCGCGAATATAAAGCTGCACAATCTCCACTCCGTCACGCTCTCCGGTATTTGTCACCTTCACGCTGACATCCACCGTGCCGTCTTTACCTATCTCTTTCTGTGCTAGTTTCAAGTCCTCATACTTATAAGTAGTATAAGACAGTCCAAAGCCGAATGGATAAAGCGGTGTACTCGGCTTGCCCGCCGCGTACGGATGGAAATGCTGCGAAGGCTTATGATTGTAAATCATCTGCAACTGGCCGACACTGTGCGGAATAGTAATAGCCAGTTTTGCCGACGGATTTACCTTGCCATACAGTATCTCCGCCACTGCCTGACCGCCCTGCATACCCGGTGCCCATGCCTCCACAATGGCAGGCAAATGTTCGGCAGCCCACTGCACACCCAGCGGACGCCCGTTCACCAACACAAGAATAGTCGGTTTGCCGGAAGCCGCCGCTTTCTCTATCAATTCATTCTGCAAGCCCACCAGGTCGAGGTCGGAGCGGTCGGTATCCTCACCGTCTGTACGCTCCGTCCAGCGGAAACGCATCATATACTCACCGGCTACAACGATGTTCAAGTCCGCCGACTTGGCACGGGCAGCAGCTTCCGCTACCTGCTTCGGGTCCATGTTGCGCGGGTCCCAACCCTGGTCTACAAAGTCGAAGTGAGTATCGGGAGCTATCATCCTCAATCCTTCGAGAATGGTCGTAACGTTCTCCGGCTTCTCGGGTGCGCTCCAGTCTCCGAGGATGTTCTGGTCGTCGGCATTGATGCCGGTCACCAGTACTCTTTTATACTTGGAAGCATCCAGCGGGAGGACGCCATCGTTCTTCAGGAGGACAATTCCGTTGCGTGCCGCTTCGAGAGCCGTCTGACGATGCTCGTCGCAGAGGCGTATCTTCATCGTTTCAGCTTCGTCGGCATAAGGTTTCTCGAACAAGCCGAGACGGAACTTGATGTCGAGGATACGGCGCACGGACTCGTCGATGCGACTTTCGGGGATGCGGCCTTCCTTCACCAATTCCACTACCATCTCGTTCCAGTGGATGCCGTGCATGTGCATATCCATGCCCGCCATGATGGATTGGTAAAAGGCTTCTTTCAGGTTTTCGGCAGTGGCGTGCAGGTCGTGGATATGCTCGATGTCCATCCAGTCGCTCACAACGAAACCGGGAAAGTTCCATTCACCCCGGAGGATGTCGGTCATCAGCCATTCGTTGCTGTGGCAAGGCACACCGTTCAGTTCATTATGGGCTGTCATCAGAGACATGGCACCCGCCTTGACGCCTGCTTCGAAAGGCGGGAAGAATACCTCGCGCAACGTCCGTTCGGACAAGTCCGCCGGAGAGCCGTTCGTGCCGTTGATAGGTTCGCTGCCGCCCACGAAGTGCTTGATGCAAGCCAGTACGTCTTCATCACTATTCAGGTTGCCCTGATAGCCTTTGACAGACTGCACCCCCATCAGGGAAACCAGATACGGGTCTTCTCCGTAAGTCTCGCCCACACGTCCCCAACGGGCATCGCGTGCCACTTCCACATTCGGGTTGAACGTCCAGTGCATGTTCATGGCACGCATTTCCCGGGCGGTCTGGCGGGCTATCTTATAGGCCATCAGCGTGTCGAAGGAGCAGGCCAGGTTGATATTGGTGGGATATACGGTATTGTCCGGCGCATTGGCATTGCCGTGAATGGCGTCGATGCCAAAGATAATGGGGATTTGGAGGCGGCTCTTCATGGCAAGAGACTGAAGGAAATTGGCTTCTTCAATCGTGAGCACGTGCAGGAAGGAGCCTATCAAGCCCTTCCCCGTCCATGCCGCCACATCCTGTTCGGTGACACCGGGATAAAAGGCATTTGCCGTGTTGTTCTTCAGATCTTCTTCGGTCATCACGGCGCTATTCGCCTTGATGTGCTCCAAGCCGACGAACTGGTTCATCTGACCGACTTTCTCTTCCAGAGTCATTCGGCCCAGAAGGTCTTCCACGCGATCTTTCACAGAAGCCGACGGGTCTTTATATACCTCCTTCCGGCTGCCGCCGCAAGAGACGAAACAAGCTGCTATTGCCATAATGATTAGTTTGTTTTTCATGGTCATTTCCCTTTCTTATTCACGTTCAAGCGATACAACACTACATCATGTCCGGGAATGGTGACACTCTTCACTTTCTTCGTATTCCCTTCGGCCTGCTTCGTCCAGAGGTTGCGTATGTTATACACTTTGGAGTCAAAGTCCGTAAAGCGTTTGGCTACGTCGTCATAGAGGTTGAACTTCTGCCAGTCGATGGTATATTCTTTCGGCTCGGTGGTACGGTTGAGGATGCAGAAGGCCCATTCGTCATTTACCAAAGGCTTGAACCAGAACTCCAGGCCATCTTCTGCCGCCCACTTCAATCCCTGAATGCCCAGGCTGTCCTGGTCGATGGCAATCACCTCTTTATTCAGAATAATATCTTTCGTCTCCTGCGACATACTTCGGATATCATTCCCCAAAATCAACGGAGCCGCCAGCATGCACCACATCGTGAAATGTGCGCGGTCTTCGTTCACACTCTGTCCGTTGCCCACTTCCAGCATGTCGGGGTCGTTCCAATGGCCGGGACCGGCATATTTGCGAAGCCCGTTCTGCATGTCGAGTATCTGCATCACACCATATGCAGCCCATCCGGGATGCTTGTCCACGCAGTCAAAGCAATTGAAAATATCTCCGGTAGTACGCCACATGTGTCCGGTTTCGGCAGCCCACTCCCACGGTTTGCTGGTTCCCCACTCGCACATGCTGAAGAGGATGGGCCGGCCGGCAGCATACAGCGCATCGCGCATCAGGTTGTAAGCACCGACAGCATTAATATCTTCCGTCTCGCACCAGTCATACTTCAAATAATCAATGCCCCACTTGGCATACTGCAAAGCATCCTGATATTCGTGACCGAAGCTGCCCGGACGTCCGCCGCACGTCTTGCGGCCGGCATCGGAGTAGATGCCTATCTTCAAGCCTTTGGAGTGAACATAGTCTGCCAACGCCTTAATCCCCGAAGGAAACTTCGCCGGGTCAGCCTGTATGAAGCCGAGGCTATCCCGTTCGCCATGCCAGCAGTCGTCCAGGTTGAGGTAGACGTAGCCGGCATCGCGCAGCCCGTTCTCCACCATGGCGTCCGCCACGCCCTTAATGATATTCTCGTCAATATTGCAAGCAAACTTGTTCCAACTGTTCCAACCCATAGGCGGTGTCTGTGCCAGCCCGTCGAACTTTTGGGCGAATGTGGTGTTAAAGGTGAATGCAGCCAACGCAGCCGCCAAAAGAAATCTTTTCATGGTATTTAGTATTATAATTAGTAAATAATCATTTTCTTTGTGCAAAGATAGCGGTCTGCGCGGACTGCAAGCTATAGTTTTTTATCCAATCACGGTACAATTTGTTAACAGACACAGAATTGTTTCACTAAAACCTACATATAGATATGATTAATCCTGTTTACTCTCCCTCTCCCGACCGGTATGACTGCGGCATGAAATATCGCCGCTGCGGGAAGAGCGGCATCCTGTTGCCTGAAGTGTCCTTGGGCTTGTGGCACAACTTCGGCGATGTGAATACATTTGCCAATTCGCAGGCGATGGCGTACTTTGCCTTCGACCGGGGCATCACGCATTTCGACCTTGCCAATAACTACGGCTCGTCCTACGGCTCGGCAGAGGAGACGTTCGGCCTGATAATGAAGAAATCGTTCGCGCCCTATCGGGACGAACTCTTCATCTCCACCAAGGCGGGACATGACATGTGGCCCGGCCCTTACGGTGACTGGGGCTCGCGCAAGTATCTGATGAACAGCCTCAACCAAAGCCTGAAACGGATGAACCTGGAATATATGGATATATTCTATTCCCACCGCTCGACCCGAATACTTCGCTTGAAGAAACGCTCCAGGCGCTGGTTGACATCGTGAGGCAAGGAAAGGCGCTCTACGTAGGTATTTCCAAATATCCCGCCGATAAAGCCGCGTTTGCTTATAGATATCTCGAAGAACGGGACGTGCACTGCCTGCTCTATCAGGGCCGATACAATATGTTCAACCGCGAGCCCGAAGAGGAAGACATCCTGCAACAGGCCAAAGAGAACGGAACGGGTTTCATCGCCTTCTCTCCGCTGGCACAAGGTCTGCTCACCAACCGCTACCTGAACGGTATTCCCGAAGACTCGCGCATTGCCCGCGGCGGTTTCCTGAAGAAGGAAGCGTTGACGGACGAAGTACTGAAGAAGATTAAAGCCCTAAACGAGATAGCTCTCCGCCGCGGACAGACCCTTGCCGAAATGGCACTGGCATGGATATTGAAAGATGAAATGGTGACTTCTGTCATCATCGGAGCAAGTTCCGTAGGGTAACTGGCAGATAACTTGAAAGCGATTGAGAATACGATGTTCTCGGCAGAAGAACTGGGGGGGGTGATTAACGCTATCATTTAAAGATAAAATGGGAACTTAGCGGGGCTTTGCCCACTAAGTTCCCATTTACCCGCTTCGATTGATTTGTTATACCTATTCATCAATCAACGTTTTCAGTGTCTTCAAATATTCGTCTACAGAAGCAACTAAAGGTAAAATATCTTCTTCGCCAATGCTTATCCAGTCATCATAATCACCGGACTGACGCAATTCATACACTTTGCTATATAAACGCCCCATTTCGCGTGAAACGATGCCTGAGCAAAGTATTGTCCGAACAAACGGATAACTTCCGAATGAGTAGAAGCACTATAACCTTGTTTTATCAATAATGCAGTAGTCATGTAATAACAAGCATAGTACATACGGTTAGCAGCAGCATACCAAAATTCATTGCTGATAATACCTTTCGTTTCTTCCCAAGTTTCGAGAGCCCGGTTCATACGATTTGTCATCAAGGACTTTTTTCTTCTTCGCTCAGTTTCATAATTCAACCCCTTCCTCTTCTACGTTTTTAAAGAATGGTGTACCTTTCCGTTTCATCCATTCAGACAGTGTATAAAGTTTCATACTGAAATACTCTCCAAGGTTCCAACCTAACTCTACAAAAGGATAAGCATAAGTGTCAAAATCAGAAGGGGTTATCTTGTCCTTATCCAAAAGCAACAGCATATCCCAATCAGAATCAACAGTGGCGTCACGGCGCGCCTGCGAGCCGAAGAGAATCGGTTTGCCGGATGGTAATACCGTTTCTTTCAACTCCTTAATTTTATCTATAATCTTTTCTGTAGTATGGACCATTATCTAATTGTTTTAATGAAGGCTTTACAAAGATAAGCATAATTTCCATTCTCAGCATCCTGAAAGGGCAGTTTTTACCTGATTTACGCCCCAAAAAGAGGGATAGGGCAAGAGATAGGCTAAGGGATAGACTAAGGGATAGCCCAACCATTTATTAATCAAGCCACTCCATCCGCCCAGGGATAGGGCAAGGGATAGGCCGAGGGACTACATCTTAAATAAGTAACTAAATAAATATATTCTTTGAATATATTTATAGTTCGTCGGGTTCTGAAACAGATGATGCAATCAGCCGAAACGCATCATCTGTTGAAGGCAAACGCATCATCTGTTTCACCTAAACACATCATCTGTTTCAGTTAAACGGATGATGTGTTTTGCTGAATTATGTACGCCCACTCTGTTCAATCGCTATACGCGGTACATAAAGACGGCTTTAAATTCCCCTCCCCCTCTTTTTAACAACTCTTTTTGAACCTTTCATTTTTTATCTTGTTCTCTACTCCAAAAGCCTAAGGTACCATAGGGCAGGAATTTATATTTAAACCTAAACATTATAGAAGTATGAAGAAATTTATTCCCTTATTATTAGCGGTCTTTGCATTCGCACTCGTATCTTGCGAGAAAGACCCTGACATGGATAAGCCGGACAACAAGTATCTGGTTTATACCAATTATGACAAAGAGGCAAACTTCAAAGCCTTCGAGACCTACTACTTGCTGGACAGTATCCTCGTTATCGGTGACAGCAAAGACGCCGAATACTGGAAAGACGAAAGTGCACAGGAAATCTTGAGTGCTTATGTGACTAACATGAACAACCGTGGTTATGTCCGCGTGGGCAAGCGTGAAGATGCCGACCTCGGCTTGCAGGTGAGCTACGTAAAAAGTACCTACTACTTCACCGACTACGGACGTCCCGAATGGTAGTGGAACTACCCCGGCTACTGGGATGCTCCCTACTGGGGCAACTGGGGCGGATGGTATTACCCATACGTCATTACCTATTCTTATAGCACCAGTTCTTTCCTCACCGAACTGCTGAACCTCGAAGCTCCGCAAGGACAAAATGAGAAACTGCCTGTTCTGTGGACCAGCTACATGACCAAATGGTCGGGCGGTTCCGCTGCCAGCAACACCAAACTGGCGGTAGAAGGTGTAAACCAAGCCTTTGCACAATCTACCTATCTCAACAGAATAAGTACTAAATAATGCCTAAACAAGAACAAGTATGAAAACATTAAAATACATATCTTCGAGGGTACTGGCGATTGCCGCCCTTACGATGGTCTTTGCCATGCCGGCAAAGGCACAAATGACCGATAACGGTTATGCCAACATCGATTGGCAATTCAACTTCCCCTTGAGCAACAACTTTGCAGACAAAGCCAGCGGCTGGGGTATGAACTTTGAAGGCGGTTACTACGTATCGCCCAATTTTGCACTGGGAGGTTTTGTGGCTTATCATAGCAACCACGAATATGTGGGTCGCGAAACGCTTCCTACCGGCGAAAACGGTAGCCTGAACACAGACCAGCAGCACACTGTGTTCCAGTTGCCTTTCGGTCTTGCCACTCGCTATTCATGGAACCGCGGCGGTTCATTCCAGCCGTATTTCGGCGTTAAACTCGGTGCGCAATATGCACAATTGAAGTCTACCTTCAATATATTCGAAGCCAATAAAGACACATGGGGTTTCTATGTATCTCCCGAACTCAGTTTCAATATTTATCCGTGGGCTTATGGTCCGGGCTTGCACTTCGCTGCCTACTACAGTTACGCAACGAACAAGGGCAACCTCTTCACTTACAATGTGGATGGTTTGAGTAACTTTGGCCTGCGTGTGGGTATCGCATTCTAAACGAAACACAACCTAAGGTTTAACTAAGAATAAATTAATTGTTTCAAACACGAAAAGAGAGAGCCGGTTTTGCAATGGCAGAACCGGCTCTCTCTACATTTTTATTTTCCCTTCAGCAACGCCTGATACATTGCATCCTGTATCCGCTCGCGAATGGAGAGCTTTTGCAGTTTCGTGTTCCACACATCCGGATAGATGCGGTTGCTTAGAAAGACATAAACCAAATCATTTTCGGGGTCTACCCACGTGCATGTTCCCGTGAAACCGGTATGCCCGTACACGGAAGCGGGGGCGGAAGAAGCACACGGACTTTTCTGGGAGTTCTGCACATCCGGTCGGTCGAAACCCAAACCGCGACGGCTGATTTTAGACACCGTAGTGGTGAACAGCCTGCAAGTCTCTTTGCTCAAATAACGCTTTCCATCTAGTTCGCCACCGTTCAGCAACATCTGATAGATACGCACCACCTCTTCGGCTGTAGAGAACAGCCCGGCATTGCCGGAAACTCCTCCATGAAAAGCGGCAGACTCGTCGTGCACAAATCCCTGCAAAGTTGTCTTCCGCAGGAAAGCATCTACGGACGAAGGCACCACTTCATCCTTCGGCAGAAACCGCAAAGGCAGGTAGCCTGTGCGCTTCAGTCCCATCGGAGTATAGAACTCCTTAGCGAGAAATTCGTCCAATGACATGCCGGTGCGCGCCTCTACCAATTGTTGCAGCGGAATAAAGCCTACGCAACTATAGCGATAACGCTTATCTCTCAGGGGTGCATCGGCTATCTTTTGGAGGTATTCTTTCTTGAAAGAACGGTTCAGCCAAAGGCTGTCGCTGACTTGCAAGGTGTATTCGCCCGTGCGCACTTTGGAGGTCAAACCTTGACGGAAACGGAAATTAGGATTGGCCCACGTTTGCAGTCCGAGACGCACCGAATGCTCTTTGTCGAGTCTTCCTTTAAACAAGGTGCCAGTATAGCTCTCTTTGTCGATGGCATCCTGATAGAAGAACAGGGTGGACGGCAGGCTGGACTGATGGAACAGTACTTCCCTCACGGTGATGTCGCGTTTGTCCGTAGTCAGCAGGAACGGAAGATAATATGACAGACGGTAGGCCAGGCTCAGGCGTCCCACGTCATATAGTTTCATCACTGCCAGCAGCGTTGCCGTGGTTTTCGTCAGGGAGGCAATATCATAGGCATCGGTAGGCTTCACCGGAACGGCATTCTTATTCTTCGCCGTGGCCCATGTATGAGTACCGAAAGCTTTATTATAAATTTCTTTTCCGCCTTTCAGGATTACCACCTGGCATCCCGGATAGGCACCTTCGCGGATACCCTCTTCGACTATCGCGTCAATCCGCGCCAACAGGCGGGTACTCATGCCATGTTATTCCGGAACGAAATGGGGTTTGGTCTGCGGTTCGAGCGTCAGGCCCTCGCCGGTAGCAAACAGCCCGCCAATGCTTGCCGAGAGTCGCCCGTCAACCATTGCATCCGCATACAGTATCTTTGCCGCCTGGCGCTGAACGTCGTCACCGGCAGAATGTGCCAATACCACCGCAGCGGCAGTAGAAACACCCTGCTGCACCTGCAACACCTGCTTGCCGGGGACAAAGAACAGATACACCACCGGGGTATCCGGGGCGAAGTCTTTAAAGAAAGACTGGTAGGAAGTTAGAGTGTTCTCGGTCACACACACCAAGATACGTTTATACTTCGACAATTTGTCTTTCAATGCTTTGCGTTCGGCAGCGGGCAAGTCCTTACCCAACTGAAACTCGACCGGATGTATATATCGGGAAAGTTGCTTGACAAAAGGTTGTATTCTTGCTGCACTGCCCACATTCAATACAGCTACATCCTTGACTGCCGGGTCTAAAGGCAGTACCTTCTTCGTATCACCCAAAACAGTAATTGCGGCAAGGTTCAAGCGGCGTATCAAATCGCGCGTATACGGTGTGTTGATGCGGGTGTCCAAACCGGAAAGGCGGATGTAAGGTTTCTTGTTCAGTCCGAGTGCGTACTTATAGGTCAATACCTTACGGCATTTGGCTTCTATCTCCTGCTCCGTCAGTTCGCCATGCTTCACGGCATCGAGCACAGCATCGAGTTCTTCCTTGATGCGACGGGGCACGAGCAGCAAGTCATTACCTGCTTTCAACGCTTTCAGGCAGAGCATACCATTATTCGACACCCCCTTCATGGCAAGGGCATCGGTGAAGACAAGTCCTTTGAATTGCAGTTCGCGCTCCAACAAACCGGAAACGACGTTCCGGGAGAGCGAAGAAGGCAGTCCGACTTGCTCCTCAAGGGCAGGTACAGCCAAATGCCCTACCATGACACCGCTCAGACCTGCCTGAATGGCTTTCTTAAAAGGATAGAGTTCCACGCTGTCCAACCGTTCGCGTGTGAAAGATAAAGTAGGCAAGGCCTGGTGTGAATCCACATCCGTATCGCCATGTCCGGGGAAATGCTTGCAGACGGGGAGCACTCCGCCTTCTTCCAATCCGGTGGCATAGGCAATGACCTTGTCCGCCACATTCGCAGGGCTTTCTCCAAAGGAACGGGTATTGATGACCGGGTTCTTCGGGTTGATATTCACATCCGCCACAGGAGCAAAGTTGACATGTACGCCCAATTCCCTGCACTGGCGTGCCATTTCGCGCCCGTATTCGTAGAGCAGGCTGTCATTGCGGATGCAGCCCAACACCATGTTACGGGGGAAGACGGGCGTGTCCTTCAAACGCATGGAAAGTCCCCATTCGCCATCGAAGGTTATCATCAGAGGAATGTTTGCCATGCGTTGTGCTTCGTTCGTCAGTGCCACCTGATTTTGGATGAGCCCACCGGAAAAGAGCAGACCGCCGACTTTATAATCTTCGACTACCTTGCGCAACAAATCTTTGTTGGCCTTGTCCTGCTGCGGAGCAATGGTATAAATGAAAAGCTGCCCTATACGCTCTTTCAGGTTCAACTTGTTCAGCACCGAGTCTACCCATTGCCGGCATCGCATACCATCTTGCACGCCACGAAGCAGCAATGGTTCTACAGGAGTTATTGGTTGAGGAACTGCAAGACGATGCATCGCGTCCGAAGCAGAACGTCCGCAAAATCCCATTATAATCAAAACAAACAGTAACAGTCTTTTCATCTACTCTCCTTAGTCAACGTCAAGTCCAACACCCCGACATAAATACCACTCTTGCCGGTATGAAGCACCGCAACACTTTTCCCCTCCGCATTCAAATAATAAGCCGGCTTCTCCATAAACGTATGGGAATGCCCGCCCAGAATAACATCGATACCTTCGGTTTTTGCCGCCAGGTTTTCATCGCAATCTTCGCTGTTGCTGCGTATACCCAGATGGGACAGGCAGATAACCACATCACAGTTTTCTTTGTTTCTCAGCACATCAACCATCTCTTTGGCGACTTTTATAGGGTCTTTAAAGACAACCCCTTCGCACTTATCCGCCTGCACCAGTCCTTCCATCTTCGGTGCAAGGCCAAACACGCCTATTCTCAGTCCGTCACGATTTAATATGATATAGGGGTCCACCAAGCCTTCGAGCACTGTTCCGGTCACATCATAATTGGAGCATACCACCGGGAAATTAGCCATGCGGAACAAACGCGCCATATTCTCCAGTCCGAAATCAAACTCATGGTTGCCAATCGTCATGGCGTCATACTTCATAAGGTTCATCATCTTGATTTCCACTTCGCCCTGGAAAAGATTATAATAGGGCGTACCCTGCGAAATATCACCGCAGTCGAAAAGCAGGACATTCGGGTCTTTGCTGCGGAAGTCTTTCACAAAAGTAGCACGGCGCACGGTCCCCCCCATACCGGCATAGCGGTCGGCGGCGTGCGCATCGATAGGTTCGATACGGCTGTGCGTATCACTGGTCTGCAAAATAGTTAAATGCTTGGTTTGCTGTGCCGATGCCGTCACTATCAGGCAAAATGCCAGTAAACAATATATGGATATACGTTTCATCTGTTCCTCCGTTTTTAGTTCTTAACCGTAATTCTTCCTTCCATGCGGGAAGTCACTTTCTTTCCCTCGGCAGTCTGCTGCTCCACATACTTCATGAACAGCCCGCGCAACGTGGCTCCGGCGGGACATTTCCTCTTCTCTGCCTGGGGCAACGCCGTCATGCCGTCGTTCCCATCTGCCAGATAGTCGATGGTGGCAACGGTGTACAACTTATCATCATCCATCGGTTTGCCGGCTACGGTAGCCTGCAGGAGCTTGCCGCCTTTAGTGATTTGCAATTTCGCACCGCTTATCCCTTCACCATGACGGGCAGCGATATTCCCAAACAAGTTATTTAGATAAATGCCTTTCAAAGTCACTACACAAAGAGAGTTTTCAAACGGCAATATCTCATAAATATTGCCACAGGTGATAGGACCTTCCGACAGAATATTGCGCAAGCCACCCATATTGACCAATCCTACGTCTGCCGGTTTCCCCAATACCTGCGTGGCAGCCTCACGCAATACATCCGCCACCAGATTAGACAGAAGACTTTCGGGTGCGCCCTTATCCATCGTCATTTCCGCCGCCCCTACAACCTGATACATCATACTGCCTATCTGTGCCTTATAAGGGGCAAGCAATGCAACCGCCTCTACATCGGGATTTACGTCAAACGTGGTATCTATAGGCTGCATACGCCCTTCCACTTTCGTCACTTCACAAGAAGAATGACAAGATGCCAAGACCAGCAAAGCACCCAACGCCACTCCAGATATGGATTTCAAATAATTCTGTTTCATTGTATATTCATTTAAAATTGCCACAAATATAATGAATTGCACGCTCTCCACCACTTTCATACATAAGAAAAAATAACCACTATCCAAATTAAAAAGAGCGAAACGTTTGTGTATCTGGCAAATAATTCGTTCCTTTGCACCGCTTTCGCGCAATCGCTGTCAGGACAAGCAGAGAGAAGCCTGGTATGTTGCGTTGTAACGATCAAACAATTTAATAGTAACAACAATGGATTTAATTAAAATTGCAGAAGAAGCATTTGCTACCGGCAAACAACACCCGAGCTTCAAAGCAGGTGATACTGTAACCGTAGCATATCGTATCGTCGAAGGTAACAAAGAACGTATACAGTTGTACCGTGGCGTTGTTATCAAGATTTCCGGTCACGGTGACAAGAAACGTTTCACCGTTCGTAAGATGTCAGGAACCATAGGCGTAGAACGTATTTTCCCAATCGAATCACCGGCTATCGACAGCATCGAAGTGAACAAAGTGGGTAAAGTTCGCCGCGCTAAACTGTACTACCTGCGTGCTCTTACCGGCAAGAAAGCAAGAATTAAAGAAAAAAGAGTTAACAGCTAATCTGCAACTCCTATTTCAAAATAAAAAAGGGAAGCCTGCTATCAGGTTTCCCTTTTTTTATATCACAACAACGGATTTACTTGATATCTCTTAGCTCCCAGCCCAATGCACTGGCGCCCAACACCGCAGCATCAGAATCTTTCAATTCGGATACCAACAATTTAGTCTTGCCTTTATAAATAGCCAGGATATTATCATCAATTGCCTTCTGAATAGGCTTAATGATATAATCGCCGGATTTTGCCAAACCGCCGAACAAGACAATAGACTCGGGACTGGAGAATGCAATGAAATCAGTCAAAGCCTCTCCCAGGATAGTTCCTGTGTACTCAAAAATATCTTGCGACAGCTTGTCACCTTGCACCGCTGCATCATACACATCTTTAGACGTAATATTTTCAGCAGGAATAGAACGCAACAAACTGGGTTCGGTACGTGCAGTCAAAAATTCACGGGCACTGCGAGCCACACCGGTAGCAGAACAATAAGCCTCCAGACAGCCATGACGACCGCATCCGCAGAGGCGTCCGTTTTCACGACGTATGATGGTATGTCCCAATTCACCGGCAAAGCCGTCATGACCATATACCATTTGTCCGTTCACAACGATACCGCTACCTACTCCTGTGCCGAGGGTAATCATGATGAAATCTTTCATACCCCGTGCCGCACCGTAGGTCATTTCACCGATTGCAGCAGCATTGGCGTCATTAGTCAATGCGGTAGGGATACCCAGACGTTCTTCAAACATGGCAGCCAACGGAATAACTCCCTTCCACGGAAGGTTAGTAGCAAATTCAATCGTACCGCTATAATAGTTACCGTTAGGAGCACCGATACCGACGCCTTTTATCTTATCTACACCGCCGTTGGCGATGATCAGTGGAAGAAGATTTTTACATATCTCGTCTACATAGTTGTCTACTTGTTCGTAAGCGCCGGTCTTAACAGCACCACTTGCGATAATAGTTCCGCGTGCGTCCACAATACCAAAGACAGTATTTGTGCCGCCAATGTCAATGCCCACTACATATGGCTTCTCCATGCTTGAATTCATGATATTTACTTTTTGTTTAAAGGGTTAGTTAATAACGTTCATGGATACAAATTACACAAAGAAAAACGACATTGCAAAATCTTTTTTTTAAAAACTTTGCTCCCTTTGCAACTTTTCGTAACATTGTGACGTCTAATAGTGAAAATTAATAAGAATAAAGCATAAAACAGGGAAAATTGTGATACAACTAAAAGACATTAACAAAACCTACAACAACGGAGCGCCGCTGCATGTCCTCAAAGGCATCAACCTCGACATTCAGAAAGGAGAATTCGTATCTATCATGGGTGCTTCGGGTTCCGGGAAATCTACTTTGCTCAATATATTGGGTATTCTGGATAACTACGATACCGGAGATTATTATCTGAACGGTACACTCATTAAAAATCTGAGCGAGACGAAAGCCGCCGAGTATCGTAACCGTATGATTGGTTTTATCTTCCAGTCATTCAACCTGATTTCCTTCAAGGACGCAGTGGAGAACGTAGCTCTCCCTCTCTTCTATCAGGGAGTCAGCCGCCGGAAACGAAATGCGATGGCTCTGGAATACCTCGACCTGCTAGGATTGAAGGACTGGGCGCACCATATGCCCAATGAGATGTCCGGTGGTCAGAAACAGCGTGTCGCCATTGCCCACGCACTGATTACCAATTCTCAGATAATCCTTGCCGACGAACCGACCGGCGCTCTCGACAGCAAGACGTCCGTAGAAGTGATGCAGATATTGAAGGACTTGCACGCCACGGGCATGACGATTGTCGTCGTCACCCATGAAAGCGGTGTAGCCAATCAGACGGACAAGATTATCCACATCAAAGACGGCATAATCGGCAGCATCGAAGAAAACATGAACCACAACGCTTCTCCTTTCGGCCAGAATGGCTACATGAAATAATAATCCAATAAACTTATAACTCAATGCTTGACATTTGGCAAGAAATATACGGCACCATCCGGCGCAATAAACTGCGCACGTTCCTCACGGGGTTTGCGGTGGCATGGGGCATCTTCATGCTTATCGTGCTGCTGGGAGCGGGAAACGGAATCATACATGCCTTTGAGCAGAATGCTTCCGAACGTGCACTGAACTCTATCCGTCTGGGCGGAGGATGGACTACCGAATCTTACGACGGACTGAAAGAGGGCCGCCGCATACAGTTGGAAAACAAAGATGTCGCCACGACAGCGGAACAGTTCTCGGACAACGTTATCAGTGTGGGCGCCACCGTGCGGCAAAGCAATGTAAACCTCAGCTTCGGTTAGGAATATGTCAACCTGTCGCTGATGGGTGTATATCCCAATTATACCGAAGTGGAGCCCGTGAAGATAGCTTCCGGACGCTTCGTCAACCACAACGACCTGAAAGAACGGCGGAAGATAATCATCCTGCATAAGAAGGCCGCCGAAATCCTTTTCAGCAAATCGCATACCGAGCCTATCGGTCAGTTTGTCAATGCAGGAGGAGTGAGCTTTCAGGTAGTGGGCATCTACAACGACCAGGGAGACCAGGGCAGTAGCAGCGCTTACATTTCTTTCTCTACCTTGCAGGTCATTTATAACAAAGGGAACAAGCTGAACAATATCATCTTCACGACCAAGGACCTGCCGACCATAGAGATCAACGATGCTTTTGAAGCCGAATATCGCAAAGCTATCGGTGTGAACCACCGCTTCTCCCCCACCGATAAGGGTGCTATCTAGATATGGAACCGGCTTTCGGATTACATGCGAATACAGGGAGGTATGGGAATTCTCCGCACCGCTATCTGGATTATCGGTATCTTCACCCTGCTGAGCGGCATCGTAGGAGTATCGAACATCATGCTGATTACCGTAAAGGAACGCACCCACGAGTTTGGCATCCGCAAGGCTTTAGGAGCCAAACCGAGTTCTATCCTCTGGCTGATTATCGTGGAGAGTGTAACGATTACCACTTTCTTCGGCTACATCGGCATGGTGGCGGGTATCGGGGTCACGGAATGAATGAATAATGTCTTCGGCAACCAGACGATGGATGCCGGAATATTCCAGCAAACCATGTTCACTAATCCTACCGTAGACCTGAGTATTGCCGTACAAGCTACACTGACACTGGTCATTGCCGGAACGCTGGCAGGGTTCTTCCACGCCAGAAAAGCGGCGAGCATCCGTCCGATTGAGGCACTGAGGGCAGACTGATTTAGTTGAAAGTTGAGAGTTGAAAGTTGAAAGTTATGGAGAAATATATAAGCGGAAATGAGAATAGATATAGATACCTGTGAGGAAATCCTCATTACGATAACAAGGAACAAGACACGAAGTCTACTGACGGCATTCGGTGTATTCTGGGGCATCTTTATGCTCGTCACACTGATTGGCGGCGGACATGGCATGCAGGAAGAGATGCAACAACAGTTTGAGGGCTTTGCCACTAATTCCGGTTTCTTTGCTTCGCAAAGGACGGGAGAAGCGTACAAAGGTTTCCGCAAGGGTCGCTACTGGGACTTGGAAATGGCGGACATAGAACGGATGCGTAGCGTAGAGGAACTGGATGTTGTCACCCCCTCCATAGCCCGTTGGGGTAGTAACGCCATCTACGGAGAGAATAAGTATGAATGCAGCGTCAAGGGATCACTGCCGGAATACGAGCAGATAGAGCATCAGGAAATGGCCTACGGACGTTTTATCAATGATGTGGACGTACGGGAAGGTCGCAAAGTGTGTGTCATCGGCAAGCGCGTGTACGAGAGCCTCTTTAAAGAAGGAGGAGACCCTTGCGGAAAGTTCATCAAGGTGGACGGCATCTACTACCGGATCATCGGCATGTGCTCTTCCGAGGGAAACATCAACATACAGGGGCAAGCGTCGGAAGCGGTTACGTTGCCAATCACCACCATGCAGCAGGCGTATAATCTCGGTAAACAAATCCATGTGATTTGTTTCACGGTGAAACCGGGCATAAAGACAACGGATATACAGCCTGAGTTGGAAAGCGTTATAAAAAGAGCCCACTACATTGCCCCGACGACAAACAGGCACTCATGTTCCTGAACGCAGAAGCAATGTTTTCAATGATAGACAACCTGATGGCAGGCACACGGATATTGATTTGGATGGTAGGTCTGGGCACGTTGTTTGCCGGCGCCATCGGTGTGTCGAACATCATGATGGTGACCGTGAAGGAGCATACAACGGAAATCGGTATTCTCCGCGCCATCGGCGCCCGACCGAAGGACATCCTGCAACAAATCCTCTCGGAAAGTATGGTACTGACGACTATCGCAGGCATGACGGGCATTTCTTTCGGCGCACTTATTCTACAGGTAGTGGAGAATGCCGTGAACGGGCCGGGGCATCATAAAGACCCATTACCAGGTTTCCTTCGGACTGGCCATCGGCACTTGCTGTCTACTCATTGCGCTGGGTGTGCTTGCCGGACTGGCACCCGCCTACCGGGCAATGGCTATCAAACCGATTGAGGTGATAATGGATGAATACCCCATCGTTCCCCTAAAGGGGAAGGAGAATAGTTTAGCTAATATTAAAAAGAAGTATCCACCTCCCCCTTTAGGGGGTTCGGGGGGGGTGTAAACATAATAATAAAATAAAGATGAAAACGAGAAAGTATCTGAAAATCGCATTATTGGTGATAGTAGCCGCCCTGTTTATCTGGACGTTTGTATTCCTGTACCAGAAGTCGCAACCGAAGGCGACAATCTACGAAACGGTTGCTCCGGAGATTGCCGACCTCCAGAAGACAACGATAGCCACCGGCAAGGTAGAGCCGAGAGACGAAGTGCTGATCAAGCCACAAATCTCCGGTATCATTGCCGAAGTTTATAAAGAAGCCGGGCAGACCATCAAGCAGGGCGAAGTGATTGCCAAAGTGAAGGTCATACCGGAACTGGGACAGTTGAACTCTGCCGAGAGCCGCGTGCGTCTGGCAGAAATCAACGCCAAGCAGGCCGAAACGGACTTTGCCCGCGTGGAGAAGCTGTTTAAGGACAAACTCATCAGTAGCGAGGAGTACGAAAAAGGCGAAGTATCCGTGAAGCAGGTACGCGAAGAACTGCAAACGGCTAAGGACAACCTGGAAATCGTGAAGGAAGGTATCACCAAGAACAGCGCATCGTTCAGCAGTACGCTCATCCGTTCCACCATCACCGGACTTATTTTGGACGTGCCTATCAAGGTGGGTAACTTGGTTATCATGAGTAATACGTTCAACGACGGTACCACCATCGCCACCATTGCCAATATGAACGACCTCATCTTCCGCGGCAACATCGACGAAACCGAAGTGGGCCGCATACACGAGGATATGCCCGTGAAGCTGACTATCGGTGCTTTGCAGAACTTGTCATTCGATGCCGTACTGGAATACATATCCCCGAAGGGAGTGGAAGAGAACGGAGCGAACCAGTTCGAAATCAAAGCCGCCGTCCAGGCACCGGACAGTGTGCAGATACGTTCGGGATACTCCGCCAATGCGGAAATCGTGTTGGAGCGTGCCCTGAAGACGCTTGCCCTGCCGGAAGGCACGGTCGAGTTCAGCGGTGACAGTACCTTTGTATATGTGCTGACGGACAGCGTGCCCGAACAGAAGTTTAAACGCCAGGAAATCAAGGTAGGCATGAGCGACGGCATCAAGATAGCGATAAAGAGTTGTCTGACAGCCAACGACAAGGTGCGCGGTGCCGAAAAGAAAGGTAAATAATCACCATGAGACAGAGTAAGAACATTATGAAGAAAGAATATTTATATATCTTGCCATTCTGGGCTGCGCCCCGATACAGACACAAGAGCAATGGTCGCTGCGCCAGTGCATCGACTACGCCATCGAGCACAACATCGATATCCGCCGCACCGCCAATGCTGCCGAGCAGAATGCCGTGGAAGTGAACACCGCCAAGTGGGCGCGCCTGCCGAACCTAAACGCCAGTGCCGCCCAGAACTGGAACTGGGGACGCACGCAGACGGCCATCAAAGATGAAAACACAGGCGACTACTCTACCGTATACGTCAACACCGCCAGCCACGGAACGAACATGTCCGTATCTACCAGCATTCCCTTGTTTACGGGTTTGGAACTCCCTCACCAATATGCGCTGGCAAGGTTGAACCTGAAAGCTGCCATAGCCGATTTGGATAAGGCGAAGGAAGACATATCCATCAATATCGCGTCTTCGTATCTGCAAGTGTTGTTCAACGAAGAACTGCACCGGGTAGCCCTGGGGCAAGTGCAACTAAGCAAGGAGCAATACGAACGCATCGCCAGGCTAGCCGAAGTGGGAAAGGCTTCTCCGGCCGAAGTGGCGGAAGCAAAGGCGCGCGTGGCGCAGGACGAAATGAGTGCAGTGCAGGCATACAATAGCTATCAGTTGGCCTTGCTCGACCTCAGCCAGCTTATCGAGTTGGAAACACCGGAAGGCTTTGTGTTGGAAAGTCCCGCCACAACGCTGGACCTCGTTCCGCTGACGCCGCCCGATGAGATTTTCCAGGTTGCACTGGGCGGCAAAGCCGCCATACAAGCGGCACAGTACCGCCTCGAAGGGAGCCAGCACAGCATCCGCATTGCGCAGAGCAACTTCTATCCGTAGCTAAGCCTGAACGGAAGTCTCGGCACGAACTACTACTCCACCATCAACCGCACTTTCAGTCAGCAGATGAACGATAACTTCAGCAAGTATGTAGGATTTAATCTCAGCGTGCCTATCTTCAACCGGCTGGCCACCCACAACCGCGTACGCATCGCCCGCCTGCAACGCGAGAATTACTCTTTGCAACTGGACAATGCCAAGAAAAGCCTCTACAAAGAAATTCAGCAGGCTTGGTACAACGCTCTTGCTTCCGAAACCAAATATACCAGTAGTAGTACGGCTGCCATGGCAAGCGAGGCTTCTTTCAAACTGATGAGCGAAAAGTATGTCAATGGGAAGGCAAATGCCGTGGAGTATAACGAAGCCAAGCAAAACCTGATGAAGGCACAGTCGGACGAACTGCAAGCCAAGTACGAATACTTGTTCCGTACAAAGATACTGGACTTCTACAAAGGGGAGCCGATAGAGTAACCAAAATCTGCATCTGATACGGATTAACTCAACTTGAGTACCCGCCATTCAGAGCTTGAGTATTTGCCGAATTTATCAGCTTGAGTATCTGTCATTCAGAGCGAAGCGAAGAATCTATTCCCCTGCACACACAAGGAGAAGAGATTCTTCGCTTCGCTCTGAATGACAGATGCTTCTTCGTTATCTTCTCGTATTATTCGTCTTTTCCGTCGAACGCGAAGAAGTGCGAGTAGTGCTCGTGGAAGAAGAAGTGCCGCTGCTACTTCTGCGCGAACTTCCGCTACTGCTTTTAACCTCGCGAGTAGTGCTGCTTCGCCTTGTATTCTCCTTTTTAGTAGCCTCTTTTTTAGTATTCTCCTCACGCTTAGGCGTATTCACCTCATTCTTTTTATCATTAGATGAACGACGGGTAGCTTCAGAGCGACGGGGCGTGTCCTTGGTTGGCGACTGCGGCCTTGCCTGCGGCTGCGGTTTTACTTGCGGCTTGGGCTGCGGTTTTGCTTGCGGTTTTGCGGCTTCCGGACGGCGGTTGGTATTGGGGCGTATCGTTACCGAACCAAAGTCCGAACGGCGGTGTGTCTGATAGGATTTGTTGTCGCGAATACGGAAAGCACCGTTATATACCGGAGCATTATAGCGTCCGCGATAATAGCTTACGTTGTTGAAATGGGTGCGATAGTGCCTGCCACTATAAGTACGGTAGTGATAAGGACACGGAAGGAAAAAGTGGTTGGAATTGGTGTAAGTGATATAAATCCGGAACGACCAACGTCCGCCATTCATATAGACCGGACTGTAGAAATAAGCAGCCTGCATGAAGCGGGAATACTGCCTGCTGTTCAGCACCCAACGGAGGTCGTCGTTGCGCACGTCCAGATAATCATAATAACGGTTCAATGTCCACTCTTCACCACGAAGCACGTCATCCATCAGATAGCGTATGCCGGCAATGAAATCGTAATTGATTTCGTACACATCATTATACTGCGCCGTAGTCAGGCTCAATTCATGTGCCATCTTATCCGTAAGGAAACGCGTTTCCTTACGCACTTTACTGTTACTCATAGCCGCATTGCAAAACGGTTGCACTCATTACGGCGGCAAATAATATAAATAATATTCGTTTCATAATAGCGTTCTTTTACTGGTTTATACTCTTTGTCTATTCTGTGAAAACAAAAATAGGGGAATGATTTCCCCCATCTGTTTCTATCTCTCTATTTTCAAGTAGGGTTTTCCCTATTTGTTTCCGACCGTCCCTCCGCAAGGGAAGAAGCGACACTCACCGACCTTCGCTGCACAAGATGGCATCTTGTGCAACATAAGATGCCATCTTGAACTGCATAAGATGCCATCTTGTGCAGCGAAGATAGAAGAGGTAAATAAGGTAAGTAAGAGAAGGAACGCTCCCCCTACTCTACTAACCATTTATCACAATTCCGTCTTCCGTCAGTTGTATCAGATGTTTTTTTGTACAAGTCGCCGACGGCTTTCTTGAAAGTCTTCTTGCTGACCCCGAACGTGTCGTAGATTTCTTCGGCAGGACTCTTGTCGTTCAATGCCGTCCGCCCGCCTTGTTGGCGGATATATTCGAGCAAAGTTTCCGAGAAGTCGAGTACCTTGTCCTGTCCCGGCTTTTGAAGTATCAGGTCTATCTTGCCGTCCTCGCGCACTTGCTTCACATAAGCTTTCAAGGTCATGCCCGTGCGCAGGGGTTGGAATATCTCACTCTCGTAGAGCAAGCCGCTATACTTATTCTCTATTATCGCTTTAAATCCCAAGTCTGTCTTCTGCCAAATCAGGATGTCTACCTCCTGCCCCGGCTCATAGGATGCCTGCTCTTTCGACAGATAACGGTCTACCTTTGCCGAGGCAACAATCCGGTAACTCTCCTCGTCCAAATGGGCATGGATAACGTACTTATTGCCCACCTGCATCTTCATCTTCTGCTCGCTGAAAGGCACGAAGAGATCCTTCATCAGTCCCCAATTCAGGAAAGCACCGTATTGGTTGACCCACGCCACTTCCAGACAGGCAAACTCGCCCACTTGCACCAACGGCGTCAGCGTGGTGGCAACCAGCCGTTCTTCATTATCCAGGTATATAAATACGTTCAGTTCGTCTCCCGGCTGACAATCTTCGGGTACATAGCGCGAAGGAAGCAATATCTCTCCCTCTTCCCCACCGTCCAGATACATGCCGAAATCGACCTCTTTCACTACCGTCAGCGTGTTGAATTTTCCTAACTCGATGCTCATATTCTTTTGTTTTGTCGCAAAGATAGTGCAATTTAGATATAAGATAAAGACAAAGAATAACTTTTCAGTCTGAAAGATAACTTTTTTATATGAACAACTCCTGTAAAAAACAGTTATCTTTGTAGCGTAATAATCAACAAGAAATTAGTTTATTCACCTTTAAATAATAAAATTATGGAATTTCTGACGAATGAAAAATTGACCATCGTAGGTGCAGCCGGCATGATTGGCTCCAACATGGCACAGACTGCAATCATGATGCATCTGACTCCCAACATCTGTTTGTACGACCCCTATGCTCCCGGACTGGAAGGAGTGGCGGAAGAAATGTTTCACTGCGGTTTCGAATGACTGAACCTCACCTTCACATCCGATATTAAGGAAGCACTGACGGGTGCCAAATACGTAGTATCTTCAGGTGGCGCCGCCCGCAAGGCAGGTATGACCCGCGAAGACTTGCTGAAAGGCAATGCCGCTATCGCCGAAGAGTTCGGCAGGAACGTAAAGGCTTACTGCCCGGACGTGAAACATATGGTTGTCATCTTCAACCCAGCCGACATCACCGGCTTAATCACGCTCCTGTACTCCGGTTTGAAGCCGTCACAGGTTACTACGTTGGCTGCTCTCGACAGCACCCGCCTGCGCAGCGAACTGGCAAAGCACTTCGGCATCGCTCCCGACAAAATAGAGAACTGTCGTACTTACGGCGGACACGGCGAACAAATGGCCGTATATGCCTCTACCGCCAAAGTGGACGGCAAGCCGCTGTTGGACATCATCGGTACTCCCGCCTTGACTAAAGAGCAATGGGCTGAAATCCAAACAAAAGTAACCAAAGGCGGTGCCAACATCATCGCTCTGCGTGGCCGCTCTTCTTTCCAAAGCCCCGCGTATGTTTCTATCGAAATGATTGCTGCCGCCATGGGTGGTAACCCGTTCCGTTGGCCGGCAGGTACTTATGTACACAGCCACGGCTTCGACCATATCATGATGGCTATGGAAACCGAAATCACCAAGGACGGCGTTCATTACAAAGAACTGAAAGGTACTCCCGAAGAGGAGACCAAGTTGAAGGAAAGCTACGCTCACCTCTGCACACTGCGCGACGAGGTTATCGGAATGGGTGTGCTGCCTGCTATCAAAGACTGGCACAGCGTCAATCCAAATATCGACTGATATTCTTTCAAGAATAGGAATTGGCAATTTCCCTCAAAGGTGCCTTCCAACCGAAGGCACCTTTTTTATACATTTTTCCCCAAAAAGCCTTGCGGTATAAAAAAATCTCTTTATCTTTGCACCCGCAAACAGAAAAGGTGCCATAGCTCAGTTGGTAGAGCAAAGGACTGAAAATCCTTGTGTCCCCGGTTCGATTCCTGGTGGCACCACTTTCTGAAAAGTGTATCGGAATGTAGCGCAGTTGGTAGCGCACTACGTTCGGGACGTAGGGGTCGGGCGTTCGAGTCGCCTCATTCCGACACAGAAAAAGGTCTGATTCTTTACGGAATTAAACCTTTTTCTGTTATTCATCCTATCATCACAAGTCTAGAAATCTGAAGAAAAAAGATATTCATATAATTTCGATGCAATCATAGCGGAGAATTCATCTATTTATCCTATTTTTGCAGACCTACCACATACAAAGATGCGTCACCGTGCAGCAGAAGGCATTGCCCTCGGCTGTGCGCGTTGGCGCATCTTTGTGTTAGTATGTGGTAGGATACAACTAACAGGCCGGGGGCTTTTTTTGTTCTCTAATTTTGTGATTTTTATTTTTCCAAATACTTGTAAAGACCGTAAGGTCATTTTGTCGTTTATTCCACCTTGCTCGTGACGAGTAGGGTGGGATTTTACCGCTGCAACGTTATCCCCATCAAGCCAATCACGACCTCGTTAGAAAGCGTTTCCAAGACAAGGTGAGATAGAGCTTTATTGACATTCAGAGGCATTTCCAATAGAACAGCCGCACCGCCGTCTACCTCACGGGATGCACCGGGGAATTTCAATTCTTCACCGAAGTTATCGCTCAGTTCCGCTGTTTTCAGTCGCAGACGATAGAGGGAAGGGGCATGACGGTTGAAAGCCTTGCCGTCTTCAAAGAAAATCTGCTCGATAGGCGGCCAATTGTCGGGATTGACCAGCGGGAGCGTATCGCAAGTGCCATCCTTGTAGTAGACACGGATGATGCCGTTGGCAATGCGGCATTGCATGTGATTGGTACTGCCCGCCATCAGGAGATAAGCACGGGAGGCCTTTCCCTTCAAAGGTATCCGCAGGCTATCCGGATAGTTGTCCCACAGGGAGGTGAAGGCTATGTTATGGCCCTGGGCAGGAGTACGGAAAGGAATGCCGAGCTTGGTCTGCAACAAGCCGTCACGAACTGCCGCGCGCAGGCCCGAGTCGTCAATATCGGCCGTTTTCAGCGGATGACACCACTCGTCTATTCCTTGCTTGGGTATTTGCAAGGTGGTGTATGGAGAGCGGGGAGACAGGTATTCATTGCGGAAAATATCGGTGACATTGGCATTGAAGACTTTTTTCAGTTCGATGGGAACGCATTGGTCCGGGGTGATATTCCGGAAGGAGGCGGACAAGGTGGAGTTACATTGAGTTTCCGCTTCCGGCTGCTCCAGAGGCGCCCACCACTTCATTTGTCCTTGCTGCATGGCGACAAAGCAAACGGGACCTTCTTTCTTCAGGCGCGAAGCCGGATAGGAAGCGGTGGCAGAGGGAGCAGCAAGCAACTCTCCTCCCCAGTCGATGCAGAGCGTGACTTCCTCACCGGATGAAGCGGGCACGGAGACAGAGAGAAGCGGACGTCCTACTGAATTGTCCACTAGCTTCCATGCGGCAGGTTGTCCGTTCACTGTCAGACGGACTACTTGCGAACGGCGGGCGGGGAATTGCAGTTCCAGTGTGTGCACGGCAGGCAGGCGATGGGTCAAAGTATAAAGTGAGCGATTACGAGAAGAGAGACGTTCCGCAGCAGCAGTGTCAGAAGAAGGAGCATTCGCAGAAGAAGGAGCACCCACAGAAGCAGCATTTGCAACAGCACTGCCCGCCTTGAAGTCGAAGTCGATGTCCGGCGTATGCAGGGAAGCATACTCCCATACTTCCGGGAAACCGGGCTTTATCAACAACCGGCCGTTCAACGCATCGGGCAGAATGCCATACAAGCCCTGCACCAGCGCACGCGAAGCTACCCCAATCGGGTCGCCGAAGTCGCGGTAACACTCTCCACGGGCAGCGTCGTAGAAGCTGATTTGCCCGAAGTTACCGGGGCTTTCACCCAGATACATACCGTCGAGGACGGAACTTTTCAGCAGCTTATAGCCCACCTCCGCACATCCTGCCTGGAAATAGGCAAGCGCAGTATGCATCACTTCGGTAAAGGCTACATTGTTGATGCTCCAGGAATAAGGCAACCAGTTGGTAGTGGACACGGTGGCGTATCCTTCCGCATTGATAGCCGCCCCTGCCTCTTGCAACTGCTTTTGCCAAGCGGCATCGGCTTCACATACAGAAGCTATAGCGCTTTCGGCAGAAAAAGCCCCAACTGTAACAGCGCCTTCGGTAGCAGCCTCAGCGGAAACGACGACCGGGATACGTGGAATTTCACGGTCTACATAGCGGGCGGCAAGATAAGCCTGGAACGGGTCGGCCACATCGCTGTCGAGGGCGTGGTAGATAGTCCACACGGCAGCACTCTCGTGCAGGCGGTGATGTCCCATGAAGTCCTGAAACTCCGCCCAATGTCCGCGCTCCGGCAACCAGAGGCGGGCGTTGAGCGCTGCCAGTATCCAGTCGGCCTCCGCTTGATAGGGGACGGGATTTTCTCCTATCTTCTCCGCTATCAGGGCAGCCAGGCGGTTGGCGCGGTAGTTGTAGGCGGAACTGTGCGTGACGGCACCGCTGTTATAGTAGAGCGCATCGCTCGCCCAGATGCAGGCATAGGCATCGTAAAGGCCGTCGTTGTCGGGGTCGAAGTTGCGCTTCTCCCAGGCAAGATGGGAAGTGAGGACCGGCCACATGCGGCGGGCATAGTCGAGGTCGCCCGTCCAGTTGAAATGCCAGAGGAGTTCGTCGATGTAGCAGAGATTCATGTCGTAGTGGTGCATCTGATTATTCCGCCGTGGATTGCGGCAGATATAGCCATTGCTATATTGCGGCGTTCCCCACTGCTTGGCAGAACAGGCCAGGACAAGTGCCGAGTCTTGTGCCGGATGGGGAATGGTGCAAGGCACATCCGTCACCTGGCTGGCGGCATAGTTGTCGAAATGAGTGCGGGCACGGTCGTGCCAGCCCAGCGCATCACCCACGTAGGCGGCACGCCAACCACTCAACGGCATCCGCCAGCCGACAGCCCCATGCAACCAAACACCTTCTTCACCCCAAATGCCATCGGCGGCAACAGCAAGCGCGCCACCCAACGTATTAAAATAAGGGTCGGGAGTGGTTATCTGGATGCGTCCGGCAAGCTCGCGTCGGGCGTTCCCCATCCGGAGAAACTGCGACTGCCCGTCATTCTCCTGCCGCAATTCGTTGCGACTGATACTTACGTACAGACACCCATCAGCAGGAAGCGCACACTTCAAGGTCTGCAATACAGTCCCGTCTTCGGCAGGGTCGAAGCATCCGGGAGGGTCTGCGCCCATATCCCCGCTACGATTGAGTTTCTTCAGGCGAATAGGCGAGTTTATTGCTTCGAGCGTACATCCCGCAGGGAGATTGCCGGAAAACTCCCACAAGGCTTGCTCCTCCGTAGGGCTTGCCAGGACGGAAATCTTCAGGAGAGCATCCTTGCCCCAAGACTTGTCTTGCAGGGAATAGCTGCGACGCCCCGGTGTATAGCGTGCTTCGCATCGGGTGGTTTCTTCGAGTGGTGTAACCGTCCCGTCCGGCAGGTGCAGGCGGAAGCTGATGTTGCGGCTGTCGTTCTTCACGTAGGTGGCAAAGATGGGACGGTCGCTGGTCTCCAGTCGCCAGGCAGTGGGACTGCCATAGAGAGCACGGGTGTAGCGGTTCTTCCCGTTGATGCAGACAAAGTCTTCGCCGGAAGGCAGGTATTGCAACGCGCGGGGTGCGCCACGCTTGTGGTCGTTGTAGGAGGTGGACTCAATCAAATCACCGGCTTTCTTCGGTTGGTTCGTTATAGTTTGCCCCAAGACAGAGCCTGAGGTGCAAAGAAAAAGGAGTACAAACGTGCAAGTATGTTTCATACAGTATTACAATGATTTCAGATGGGTGTCGAACTGAACCCTATTCAGTATACGACTGAATGGCATTCAGTATACGAGTGAATAGGGTTCAGTATAGGAGTGAATGCACCCCGCTCAGAAGGTCTTCTGAGAGGGAGTAATCAGGATTTGGGATTACTCCCGGATAAGCGGTAATATATGCATACACATGCCAACAACTACGGCATCGGCTGCAAACCTTCCCAGCGTACATCCCAAGTGCCGTCTTGCGGGAAACCGGGGTTCTTCACCTCGCAACCGTCCCAACCGGCACACATCAGGGCGACGGCAGTCAGCAGTCCGCCATTGCCCGGCAGGTAGATGCGGAGGCGTCCGTCCTGATAGTTGTGCCCGTTCAGCAGATAGGTATTTGTGCGCTTATCCATCAGCAGGGCGCCCACGGCCTTCTCCGGCTCGCCCAGACGGGTGGCGTTCATGGCAGTCATCGGATAATCCCAACCCCAGGTCTTGCCCCAGTTCCAGTTATCCCACACCCAGCGGAGGGTGTTCTTCATGTAGTCGGCACGGATAAGCTTGTTCATCGGCAGGATGCCTACGGAGCCGAGCACGGCCATGTGGTCGCTGGTGAAGCGGATGTCGCGGTAGGTATCTACGGCATCTTCGGAGGCGAGATAAAGATTATCTTCATTGTAGGCCAACGGAGAGAGTTTGTCTATCAGTTCGTCCCACTCCAGGTTTCGCTTCTCGCCGGAGCGCTCACGCCACAGTTGCGCAACGCTCATGGCATAGTGCCAGTAAGAGAGTTCGAAGGGCGGGTTGATGGTGGTGGCGGCACGCAGCGTCTCTTGTGCGGGGATAGATCCTTTCAGGATGAAACGTCCGTGCAGTTCGTCGTAGGTGGCAAAAGAGTACATGAATTTGGCTGTCTCTTGCACCAGGTGGTTATACTTTTTGAGGACTTCTTCTGAGGGGTTGGCACGATAGACGAGTTCGGCCAGATAGATGAAGTGCGGCTGTTGCCAAATGAGGAAACTGCCTACGTTGGAGGGGGCTTCCGTGCCGCTGGGGTCGGTCATCTTCATCCAGCGTATACCGTCGAAACCTTGGCGACGGGCTATCTCGCGGGCAACGGGTTCCACCGTTTCATACCAACCCAGGGTGCGGTTCAGCAGCTCCGGATGTCCCCACAGGGCTTGCCAGGACTGATGTCACCAAATCATTTCGAGGTGGAACTTGCCGAACCAGGAGTTATAGGTCAGCCCGGTTTCTTGCGGAGGCGTACTGCCGGCAGACTGGATGGCAAGCAGGTATTGGCTCAATACAACGCGACGTTCCAGTTCCTTGGCGCGCGGGTCGGTGCAATGGGAGAAGTCGACGGCGGCGCCATTCTTCCAGAAACCGGTCCAGTAGGCGGCACTGGCGGTGGCAGTTTCGGTAAACGTCGGCATTGGCTCGTCCACATAGACCGAAGCACCATCCGCGCCCCCCCGTTCCACCCCAATTCCGGGCAAACCAGCAGCACAGCGTGAGCGTGTCTACCTCCGGAGTGGGTACGAAGTAGTTCTTCGACTTTTCCGTCAGCGAGGCCTTGCCTTCCCAACGAAGCGCTACGTAGTAAACGGTTTCATCGAGCGTACGCTTCAGCAGGGCGTTCTGGGCATCCTGGCGGATAATCTCAGTGGAATGCCGGTCGTTGGCATCCCAGTTGCAGGCATCATCGGCATGTGCACCCGCAGGATAAGGGAAACGAAGATTGACGCCGGCATGTGCCGGACTCGTGACGCTGGCGGCAATCATGCCTTGCCCGGGGTGGCAGACGGTCTGTACATCGAACGCATTTCCGTTCAGGCTGAAGCGACTGGTGATTTGTCCTTTCATCAGGTCGAGGGTCTGATTGATGTCGGTGATATCGGCAGATTTTACACCTTCGCCCAGTTCCAGCCCGACGATGCCCAGATGCAGGCGGTGGGGGTTCATGCGGAACCAATTGGATGCCTCCTTCTGGCGGCCGTCTTCTTTGAACTGACAGGCATAGAGTTCCTTATGCCCGTGTCCGAAGTCATACTCCTTCAAGTATTCTTCCGGCTTATAATGATTGGGATTGCCGAAGCTATGCCATCCCCACTGGCTTTGCGTACCCAGAGGCACACCGCTCTTATACAGTTCCGGGAAAGTCTGCAAGCCAGTAGCGTCTACCGTAAAAGCAAATTCACCATTGCCCACGGAGAGCGAGGCGAGGGAGTCGAATGCAGAAACTTGTGGATTGTTGCATGCCACCAATGCTTCGCGGTCTATCGGAGCTTGTTTCTCCGAGCCACAAGCTGCCAGCACTACAGCAAGTAAAGGGTAAAACAGTTTTTTCATGGTATGTCTATATATAAGTAATTAAATTCAAAAGTTGTGTCTGATGGCAAAGATAGCGTTTCCCTGCAAACCAGGCTCTGTAGGGATTGGCGGAAATGCTAAGAAAAATGATAATTTAGCGGCGGAGCCGCTAAAAGTTATGAGTTATGAGTTATTTGTTGATGCATTCCCTTTCGGTATGATAATAAGACTATCTCAATTGGGGCTGTCTAACAATGCAAATGTCAGTCAGCCTCTTTTTCTT
>JAJQAY010000106.1 GCA_021203515.1 Bacteroides sp.
TAGACAAATATTGTCTTTACGGTACACACAAGATTAAAACAGACAATTCCGATATTTATAGTAACGCAAAAGCAAAGCAAGAGGTTTATTCTTGGTTCTTGGAAACGGATAGGGCACAAAAATCCAGCGCGCACTATTATCTACATATTTTTTCAGAGATTTCCAATAGCTAAGATCCTTGAACAGACATAAAACATCAACTTCATAACCAGCCTCTTTATAACATTTGATATAACAGTTCAATCTATGCTTGGCTCCTTCATTCAAGTGCATGATAAGACCTGCGCCTGAAAAATTATTAACACTTTAGGCATTTTTATAATAATGATTTATACATTACAGTATTCAAATGTTTTGATAAGATTTTTATTGCACGCAAAGCGGACAAACTCAAATCTTTAAGGTGATCTATATAGGTTATCAAATCTTTATCATTAACAAAGAAGGCTAACAAAATCGATGGAATCGATCTTTGAGACAAAGTGTATCTGGAATAATTAACATAATTATTAGGCTTTGGCTCCTCCTGATAGTCACCTCTTATGTAAGTACCGTCAGTTATGCATTTTAAATCATTAAAAACTTTCTTATTAATCCAGCCTAATCCTCTATAGACAATAGTTCTTCGATAGGAAGAAATTGATACCTCTATAAATCCCCCCCCCTTATCATCAGGAGTAATTACCTCATTCTCATACCTCCACATTTCGCCATCGGGAGAACCTATAAAATTAAAATAGGAATACTTATTCTTGCCGTATGCTCCTCGTGCTACGGATGAGTCAATCTTGATACCAGCCCTCTTGAATGCGCGCTTTAGGCAGTCAAACGGCTGTACTACCCATCCACCTGCTCTGAAAGCAACAATCTTGTACTCAGAATCAACCCCACGCGCGATGTTTGTGAGCAGATTTGTTCCCTCCACAAACATATCTACAATCTCCTGCTCAGGGAAGCTATTGAGACTGTAGTGACGGAACTCGGAGAAGTCCCATGTACCATCGCCATTATATTTGGCATCTACCCAATGAGGGTGGATATGCAACTCAATGCGGTGACCTCGGCAAACCATATCCTTAAGTTGATCAATGATGAGTTGGTGGTCTGCTAAGGTACGTTCAGTATTCGCTTCTTTCAGATACTTTAGCATCTGCCAATCTACGAAGAAGTTGCCTTTAAAGCCTACGGAATCCATTACATCGAGCAGGAGGTTGGTAGGCTCTATCAAAGACTTCAAAACCGTCCCTGATCTATCGCCAAAGAACAGCTCGTAGTCGTATGAGAGGATGATTTTCTTCTTCTGAAACATAAACTATCTATTACCTGTAAGAACAGGCATTATGGGTTTGAACAATTTATTTAGTACGTAGTAGTAAACTACAGACATTCCATATACCATGAATGGACTCAGCAAATACAATAAGCATAGTAGCCATTCGTTCTGGAGAGGGAAGTATTGCTCAAACTTGATACAGATGGCAGTAGGAGCAATAAACAATCCGCATGCATGTATGGCATATACAAAGAACGAGCTTTGATCGATGATATTAGGGGTGGTAATACAGTATCTCTCATTGATTGATTTTGCTAGCCATATCATTGCTATTGCTACTAATATAGTTGTTGTTTGCTGTATGTATCTTAGTCCTTCCTGAGACTGCGGATATTGATATAGTCCAATGACAATAGATGCTACAGCCAAAAAGACAACAAGCCAATTGCACCATTCTGAATTTATCAGACAAAACTCCTTTTTGTCAACAGCCATATAGGCCCAAAGTGAAGAACAGAAATGCATGTATGCTGAAACCAGGAACAGATGTCCACAACTGTGTTACATATAGTAACATCATACCAATGGGCAGCAATCCCTTCAGGTGCCTGAGCAACAAATAGATGATAGGAGTACAGAAGGACACAACAATGAGATCGCGCAGGAACCATAACGGTAGGTCCGCCGGCCCATACATAGGCATTGACTGTCCAAAAATATTCAGGCTCTTCTCTCCCCATTGGTAGCAACACCATAGCTGCCCCAAAAGGTTGAATCTGATGGGATAACTGTTGGCATGCCACTGGTAGACTTGATATACAAACTCGTATGAAGCCGAGATGGTATACCATACCAAATAGGGCACAACCAAAGTCTTCACTCGCTTGCTGGATTTGGCTTTGTATACATCTAAAGTGAACTGGTCTACTCGGTAAAAGTATAGGAAGCCAGAGATAAGAAAGAAGAGTCCGGTAGCTGATGGGTCAATATATGTCCGAACAAGTTTTGCAACATACTGAGTATTTCAAAATTCCCTCCCCATTCACACAACTAGCAATCCTTATAGGTGTGCAGTGGTTAATGATGACCAACAGCAACAGAAATGGGCGCAAATTGGATATAACTGTCAGTTTGCTTGAGTTCATTATTGTTTACGTTTTCAGAATTTCTTTTTAACAATAGCTATTATTTCTTTCAACGATCCATTTTTCATTATTATTGACAGGCTTATATAGCATACAAAAAATACAAATCCTCCAACAAAGAATTGCATGTACATATTATCAAAGCTATAGACAGGAATCGAAGCAACGAGTACGCCTATGATACCCAATACCAAGCTAGGTGTGAAGTCTTTTATCTGTTCCCAGATAGATACTCCGATTAGTTTTTTTGTATATGCAGAGTTTAGCACCATAGCCAATAGTCCGTAGCTTGCCTTACCAACACAAAGGCCTATTAGTCCAAAAGGCACGGATACTATAAGAATCAGGAAGGCAGTAACCTTTTTGATTACCTCCAGCTTGAGAGCTAGATTTGCTCTACCTTTAACATAAATCAGATTGCGGTTTATGCTGCTAATATGTTCTAGCAAAAAGCCACAGCAAAGGATTTGCATAAGAACAATGATATCTGCCCATTTTTCTGTAAGAAGAATCAGTACCAAAGGTTTTGCAAGAACGAGCAGGACAAACAACAAGGGCATTATTATGTAGCTGGACAATGATATATATTTGCGATAAACAGAAACCAATTCGCGCTCATCGGTTATCTTGCTCATGATTGGAAACGTGACACGCGAAAAAACCTCAACACAAGTGTATGCTGGCATCGAAGTAAACTGTTCGGCACGTGAATAGTAGCCCAACTGAGCTGGAGTGCAGAATTTTCCGATTATTATAGGATAGAGATTGGCGTAAATCTTATCAATGATACTGGCCGCCATCAAGCGCATACCGAATGGGAATAAACGGTGAAATGATGATACATCGAAAAAGCATACCGGCTTCCACCTCTGAGTGATGGTATACGTACCGGTCATCACGACTGCAGAAGTTAAATATTGTCCTACCAGAGCCCATACTCCAAACCCCTTATAAGCAAGTATAATACCTACCACACCTGAGAATAATGCTGAAATGACAGTAACCTTAGCAATAGCCTTAAAATTGACGTCAACAGTCATTCGCACTTTATGTATGGCAGAGAATGAAAATATTATGATTCCCAAACTCTGAACCCTCAGATATAATGTAACATCGTTATTGTAGAACGACGATATATAAGGGGCCGCAAAGAACAAAATAAAGTAACAACATACAGACAGCAAAACATTGAACGTAAATATTGTTGAATAATCGCGCTCAGTCTTATTCTTGTCTTGAATCAGTGTTGTAGCAAAGCCTCCGTCTATAAATACCTGCGATATTGTAACGAACACAAAGATGATGGCAACGACGCCATAATCCTCAGGCATAAGAAGGTGAGCCATTATGACACTAATCACAAATTGGGTCACCTTTGTTGATGCTGACTCAACGAAGGACCATATTACTCCCTTTACAGATTCGCTTTTAAGATCTTCTGCCATATCAAGTTAGTATCTTCCTACTTTTATGATTTGTTCCCAAAAGTTACTTTCTTTACAAAACTCTATAGGAATATTCCTGAAATTGCGTTCGTAAAGCGGTGTCTGATAAATGTTAGGATCAGCATGCGCATTCTTCTTTGGCGTCATGAAATCCTCGCCATAGAGAGCTTTCAAAATTTCTACTGAGTTGCATGGAATTTCAAGTTCCTTATTTCTGAACTTCCAAGTCATAGTTGAAGTTTCATAAGGCACAACAACATCCTTTGCTCTAAAGAGATTCATATTGCTTGAAAACAACCAGTCATGTCCCGTGATAGCCAACGGAAGAAAAATGTGCGATTGTGAATTTACATCTATATATGAGAAATAAATATCACATGTTAACCCTTTGAACTTCATAGGAAGTTGGCACCCTTTAAAATCAGAAGCGACAAAGATATTACTGAACTCAAATCCGTGCTTTTTCAAAGAATTCAAAAGATTATCCGACAAGCTTCTGATATCAAGCATCATATCAATATCATCATCATGAGGGATGAAATCATGATTTCTGTATATTCCTAACAAAGTACCAAACATAGGAACAAAAGTGATGCTAAGTTTGCTAGCTACATCGTAATAAGCTTGTAATGCTTCACCACCAACGTCCTGTAGTAATGCACACGCTTTTTTATCTTTCTTTCTTTTTTTATCTTATCTATTCCAGTAAATTCTAAAATGGAACGAATAATTGTTTTTGCAATCATATCAATTATTACTTTACTATGATGTTATACAGTTGGCGTACAGTATTTTTGTCAAGCATAATAGGATTATTCTTAAGCCTTGTTGTATTTATTGAGTTTGTCAGTATTTGTATTGAAGCATTGCGTTCGCTATCAACTGGATTTACTAATACTAATTTTGACAAAATGCCCTTAAATTTACTTATTGCTTCTTGTGCTGTATTACAATTCATTGCCTTAGCTATATCATTGAATATACAAATAAGGTATTCTGCTCCTCTTGTATCTACACAATAGTTCTCGTGATACAAATTATCAAGCACATATTTCCATATAACAGGCAAACACACTGCTACTGCATGACCATGAGGGAATCCATAAAGAGAGGTAATCTTATAACTCATGGCGTGAGCAGCTGTGGTTTGAGTGATATTGATGGCGCGACCGCTGTAGTTGGCTCCCAACATGATATTGGCAGCTGCCCGATCATCGTTCTCAAAGATGTACTTCTCCCAGTTCTGCATGATGAGTTCAATCGTCTTGCGGCTGTACTCATAACTTTCTTCAGTCGAGTTGACTGACCACCACGATTCGATACCTTGGCAGAGGGCATCCATCATAGTGCACTTCTTCTGATACTGAGGAAGCGACTTTAGAACAGATGGCTCCAAGAAGGCGTAATCTGGCAGGATGCCATCGTTTGTGACGGTCTGCTTTGCTCCCTCGTAATACATAACAGCATTATGTGTGCTTTCGCTACCGGTTCCCGCAGTGGTTGGAATGGCGATGAAAGGAATCTTAGTGCCGTCAATTTCTACACATGTATTCACCAAAGGAGGAATGATTGCGTCATTCCCCTCTTTGGCCAATACTGCAAGTTTGATACATTTTGCCACATCCATCGGACTCCCCCCACCGATAGCCAGAATACCATCGCAGGCCTCTGACTTGAATAGTTCGATGCCTTTACTTATCTGTTCATACAATGGATTGGGCGTAAATTCGGTGAAATAAACCCTTTCGATATCCAACGACTTAATCATATCCTTGAAATTGAACAACTGGTAAGAACGAGAACCGGTAACAACGAATAGCTTTTTGCTACCGCTCTCATTCAATATCAGAGGCAGTTTATTGATTCCCTGAATGATATTCTGCTGCATAACTTAGTTCAACTACTTCTGAAGGAAGGCCATAAAAGCCTCTTTGTTTTGGATAGGAGTCGTAGTAGGACGGCCGAGGTCCTTGCGGTTACCCTTCGTGACGCAAACCTGCAGGAATACAGGACCTTCTGCATTCTTTATTTCAGCGAGCTTTGCTTTGAGTTTCTCCATGGTCTCTACTGAATAGGTTGCTACATAACCCACAGCCTTAGCAACAGCACAAAGATCAATCTTGAGGCCAACAGTAGGCTGACCACCTACAGAGTCGTGTGCGCCATTATTGAACACTACGTGCACATAGTTTTTACACTTCATGCTAGCGGTAATGGCCATACTACCCATATGCATGATGCTGGCACCATCGCCATCAAAGCAATATACTCGACGCTCAGGCTTCCGGAGTGCAATACCGAGAGCAATCTGCGAAGCGTGACCCATAGAACCTACTGTGAGGAAATCGCGCTCGTGACCCTGGTTCCATGCGGTACGTGCCTCAAAGAGCTCACGCGAAATCATACCGGTGGTCGAGACGATGCAGGCGTTATCCTCAATGCTCGAAGCTACCTTCCGGATTGCTTCCTCGCGAGACATGGTGAGGTCGTTCACCTCAACGCCCTGAAGCTTGTATGTATCGAAAGTATCCTTCTCGATAACAAGCGCATAGCACTCGTTGGTAACCTTCATGAAGTCGGCAGCAATCTTGATCTGTTCGGCAACACCCTCTTCGTCCTTAGACAGAATGGCATAGTTTATGCCCAGGGTGTTCAACAGGCCGGTAGTCACCTTACTTTGCTTTACATGCTGAGGCTCATCATGTACACCGGGGCGACCTCTCCAGCCAATAACGAGCAGCACAGGGATATTGTATACCTCCTTATCAGTGAGCGAAGCCAACGGATTGATTATGTTGCCCTCACCTGAGTTCTGCATATAAACTACAGGTACCTTACCTGTTGCCAAATGATAGCCTGCTGCAATCCCTATAGCACCACCTTCGTTGGCAGCAATGATGTTCTGCTCAGCAGGAAGGTTATCGGTAATGTAGGCACAGATATTTTTGAGCAGTGAGTCAGGAACGCCAGCATAGAAATCTATGCCGTGTTCCTTAAGAGTATTTACGAAAAATTCAGGTCTTACCATAATCTTTGATTAGTTCTTGGTTCCAGGGATAAGTTCGAGTATCTCCTTGATAGGCATGCAGTACTCAGCAGTAGCCTCCTTCGAACGAGAGTGCATAAGGATAGACTTGGCACAGTTCATCATTGCAGGATAAGAAGCACGAAGCATATGGTTAGCGTAGATTACTACGTTGATGCCCCAAGATGCAAGTTCCTCCTCGGTGAACTGGTTATAAGTGGTAGGTACTACTACAATAGGCACATCGGCATACTTAGCACGGAACTGGTGGCAGAACTCCTTGATGTCCTCACCAGTCTTCTCCTTCGAGTGGATCATGATACCGTCAATACCAGCCTCAACATAAGCGAAGCAACGCTCGATAGCATCAGAAATAGGCTTGCCAGCGATTAGCGACTCGCAACGAGCGATAATCATGAAGTCGTCGGTGATTTGAGCGTTCTTACCAGCCTTGATCTTAGCGCAGAAGCCCTCGATGGTATCCTGGGTTTGAACAGCATCTGTACCGAAGAGCAAGTTCTGTTTCAGACCCACCTTATCCTCAATGATAACTGCCGATACACCAAGACGCTCAAGGGTACGTACGGTAAATACGAAGTGCTCGAGTTTGCCTCCGGTATCACCATCATAGATGAAAGGCTTGGTGGTTACCTCAAGAGCATCGTTCAGACCGTGGAGACGAGTAGTCAAATCAACAGCCTCGATATCAGGCTTGCCCTTAGAGGTAGAGTCGGTGAGCGAAGAAGCCCACATACCATCGAACTCACGCTTTACGTTATTCACCTCTACGCAAGCATTCTCAGCAATCAGACCGGTAAGACCAGAGTGCGACTCAAGTATGCGTACGACAGGCTTAGCAGCAATGAGGCGACGGAGGCGCTTCATACGAACCTCAGGAGTAGTACCGATCTCCTTCAGACGTTGGTTGAGCATAGAACTGGAGATGCCCTGGGTGTAAGGGATGTCAATTACCTTACCGCCCCACTGCGAGATGCAGTCTATAACGCGTTGGCGAGTTTTCTGCTGAACACCTTGTTTCCAGTCATCACCATGGAGTACGTAATCAGGACGCACCTTCTCAAGGTTAGGAACGTAATCAAGAGTAGTTTGAGGAATTACCTCATCAACACCCTTGAGGTTAGCAACAATCTCACTTCTCTGCTCGTAAGTGAGGTAAGGCAGACGCTTATAGCTAGCGATAGCCTCATCAGTAAGTACACCTACCACCACGCGACCAAGTTTCATAGCCTCGTGAATGATGTTCAAATGACCAGTGTGAATGATGTCAGCAGACATACCCACATAGACTGTTTTTATTGTCCATAATGTTTGTTATTGTAAGCACTTAATTTAGGGCATACCCCTTAATTAAGGTACTTTGAAGTACCCTAATTAAAGGGTATGTTAAATAATAAGTTTTGAAATTAACATTGGCTTGTTGCCAAAGTGATTTTGCCGAAAACCATATTAGCATGATCCCTGCACCTGTTAAAGATCTTTTTTTGGAAAAAGTTCCGATGAAGTTCCAGAAAGAATTACCATGAAGCTTCACCGCCCCAATCACAGTTGGTACACCTAAGACGAAAGCACTCGGGAGTGTTCCCTCATACGCTATACCATTTGTGTGCAAAATTCTGGATAAACTATGAATAATTGCCAGAATCTACAGTGTCCAAGACTGGAGTACCGTTGATAGTCTGCCTCCAATTTTACCCCCCCCAATAGGCTTAATAAATTCATTTTCGTATGTTTGGGATTATTACTATTGAATTATACCTCATAACGGTCTGTGTCTTTGTCTGCAAGCACATCGGCTATGCGGCGGCAGGCTTGGCTATCGCCATAGGGGTTGACAGCATGTGACATCTGCTTGTAGGCAGTTGCATCATCAAGGAGGGTACTAACTTCACCCACGATCTTGTCATAATCGGTGCCGACAAGGTGAACGGTACCTGAGGCGAGGGCTTCTGGGCGTTCAGTGGTATCACGCATAACAAGTACGGGTTTACCGAGACCCGGGGCCTCTTCCTAAATTCCACCTGAGTCGGTAAGGACAATAGTGGCTTTAGCCATAAGATGCACGAACTCGAGGTACTGCAAGGGCTCGATGAAGAAGAAGTTAGGACGGGTGAGGTTTTCACCAAACACCTCGTGAATTGGCTTGCGTACATTTGGGTTAAGGTGCATCGGATATACAAAGTCTACTTCGGGATACTTCTCGCTGAGATCCTTCATGGCAGTGACCATGCGGATGAAGCCATCGCCGAAGTTCTCACGTCGGTGGCCGGTGATGAGAACAAGTTTCTTACTGCCATCGAGACGGGAGACATCATAACCGGCATTAAGCAGGACTTGGTTCTGCCCCTGAGCGAGGACGGTATCAGTGTTGAGTTTGTCAACGACCATGTGGAGGGCGTCAATCACGGTGTTGCCGGTGACATAAATATTACCGTGGACTTTCTCCTCCTGCAGATTCTTCTCGGAGAGTGGAGTCGGCGAAAAGTTATAGGTGGCGATACGTCCGGTGATTTGGCGGTTCATCTCCTCAGGCCACGGGCTGTAGATATTGTGCGTACGGAGACCTGCCTCAATATGCCCCACGGGGATCTGTGCATAGAAAGCAGCCAAAGCTGCGGCGGTGGAAGTGGTAGTATCGCCATGAACGAGAACTACATCGGGACGGCACTCTCTGAACACGTCGCACATGCCGGTGAGGATGCGTGAAGTGACGCTGGTGAGATCCTGACCTTGCTTCATGATGTTAAGGTCGTAATCGGGGCGAACGTCAAAAATGGTGAGTACTTGGTCGAGCATTTCGCGATGCTGACCGGTGACGCACACGATGGTTTCAAACACGGTATGGCGCTTCTGGAATTCCTTGACCAAGGGACACATCTTGATGGCTTCCGGTCGGGTTCCGAAGACTAGCATATTTTTCTTTGCCATATTAATAAACAGTGTTATCTAGTACTAATTGTATTAGGGGATTCAGTAAAAATTCAATTATGAGTATACTCCAATAATTTTTTAATCTCTGCGGAAAACGTCGCGTGTGTATACCTTATCCTCTACGTCCTTGAGACAATCATCAAAGCGGTTGGCGATGATTGCATTCGACTGAGACTTGAACTGGGCGAGGTCGTTGACTACCTTGCTTCCGAAAAAGAGTTCGCTATTGTAAGGGGTGGGTTCGTAAATGATGACGTTAGTGCCTTTGGCTTTTACACGTTTCATGATACCTTGAATAGCACTCTGGCGGAAATTGTCGGAATTCGACTTCATGGTAAGACGGAAGATACCGATGGTAACAGACTCCTTCGAACCGTCGTACTGGTTGTTCTCGCTGTAACCATACCAACCAGCCTTGCGGAGTACAGCATCAGCAATATAGTCCTTACGGGTTCTGTTGCTCTCTACGATAGCAGACATCATGTTCTGAGGTACATCCTGATAGCTGGCGAGGAGTTGTTTGGTGTCCTTTGGCAGACAGTAACCGCCATAGCCGAAACTTGGGTTGTTGTAGTGTGTGCCGATGCGCTGGTCAAGACCGATACCATTAATGATGGCGGCAGAGTCAAGACCTTTGGCCTCGCTATAAGTGTCCAACTCATTGAAGTAGGATACGCGAAGGGCAATGTAGGTGTTGGCAAAGAGTCTCACGGCTTCTGCCTCTTTCAAACCCATGTAAAGTACAGGAATATTCTTGGTGTCCTTGTACTGTTCCATGATGGGATTCTCGGCAGAGGGACCTTCCGCTCCTTCCACAAGGAGTTGGGCAAAGGTCTGGGCAGCCTCCTTCATGTGGTTGCCTTGAATCTGACGAATGGCTTCATTCTCCTCCTCCCATTCTGCTCCCATCATCTTGGGATAGCCTACGATAATGCGGCTGGATGAAGATTGTCATAAAGTGCCTTGCTCTCCCGAAGGAACTCGGGAGAGAAGAGAAGTCGGAACTCACGACGTTTGCCGTCCACTAATGATTCCATCTGTGCAAACTTCTGTGCGTACTTCACATACAATGAACGGCAGTAACCCACAGGGATGGTTGACTTGATAACCATGGTTGCCTCAGGATTCACACTCAGTACGAGATCGATGACATCCTCGATGTGGTGGGTATCGAAGAAGTTCTTCACAGGGTCATAGTTAGTGGGGGCAGCAATCACTACAAAATCGGCATTTTTATATGCCGATGCACCATCGAGCGTGGCAGTAAGGTTCAATTGTTTCTCAGCAAAGAATTTCTCAATATAATCGTCTTGAATAGGACTGATACGATTATTGATCTTCTCAACCTTCTCTGGAATTACATCCACAGCAACTACTTCATGGTGTTGCGAAAGCAATGTAGCCATGCTTAGACCAACATAGCCAGTGCCAGCTACGGCAATTCTCAATTCTTTGTATTCTCTCATCTTTCTCTATTTTTTCAATAGTCTTGTCTCCTCAATCCTCAATGTCCTCGCCAGGAAATCAAGGTTGTCCTGCACCAACTGTTTGCCATGCCGATAACCATGGTTGGAGTTAAGAGCGAAGTCGGGCATGAGACGATTGTCAAGGGTATAATGATGGCACTCACTGGGCGTAGTGAAGAAAAAGAGCTATTTCTTCTTAGAGAAGACTTATTTGTCGTTTTTTCTATTCGTCAACATATTCCCACGGATAAGGATTATCCACCACATTCTGAAACTCCCCGATGGACTCTTGCTGTTCGGTAGCAAGTGATGCTACGTCCCAAGATGCGATGATAGCGCGAGCTTCGTCGGCCAGAGGCTCGTCAAACACTTCACCGTAGCAGACGATAAGCAAACGGAGCTTCAGCAGCGAGGCGGGAAGGGCAT
>JAJQAY010000047.1 GCA_021203515.1 Bacteroides sp.
AAAGATACAACTTTTATTTGAATTATGCAAGATTAAAACAGGCAATTCCGTAAATGATTACAGTTCTATAATCTCTTCCTTGCACAACGTCAGTTTATCCAAGCCATCCGACGTTACTGCCCAGGAGTTCTCAATGCCGACAGGGCCTACGTTCGGCAATACAATCTTCGGTTCCAGTGCAAACACCATGCCCGGTTCCAGTTCCTGCCTCATACGGGGAGCCAACACCGGCATTTCATTAATCTCCAGTCCGATGCCGTGACCGATGAACTTAGCCTTCTGCCCTACTCCCATAAAGTAATCGGCAAATCCGGCTTTAGTCACGATGTCGATGGCAGTGTTATACAAATCTTCGCAAACAGTGCCCGGCTTTGCCATTGCTGCGACAGCCTCCTGTATCTCCAAACAGGTTTGATGTGCGGCATATGCATTTTCCGGCAGTTTGCCGATGGAGAACACGCGGCTCATATCGCCCATATATCCGTAGAAGTTTCCTCCCATATCCACCATGACACTTTGACCTTCTTGCAACGGCGCACCATTTACGCTACCGGGCAGTGACGGGTCCATTCCCTCACCTCCCAATGCAAAGTCATACGGAGAAGGTGCGGCAGCATTATCGCCCGACAAAAGGCTTCCCATGAAGATTTCCATGCTCTGCCCGAATACACGGAAGATACCCAGGCAGCCCTCCAGGCGCATCAAACGTTCTATTTCGATGCACAACTCGCGGTCGGTCATTCCCGGACGATAAACAGAAGGTATCTGGTCGTAGGCTTTCGCATGTGCTATTTCCGAACGACGGAACATTTCTAACTCGATAGCGGTCTTCACACTTCTTGCCTGACGAATAAGTGCGGTTCCACAAGACACGACTTCCGTTTCCGGAAAGCAGGCAGCCAAACGGTTGTGCTCAGTAAAAGGCAGTTCGTCCCCTTCCAGCATCAACTTAGCAGGTATCGGTAGGCCACACTCTTTCAGCAGGTCGGGAAGTTGTTCCGGCTTGCGTATGGGGTGGATGTGTTCTCCTTCAATGTTATTGGGACGTTTAATGAACAGATGTGCAGGCGCATTCAACGGCAAATACAAATATCCGCTGACAACGCGTCCATACGTATAGATTAAGTTTACATTACAGGTGATAAGGGCGGCATCAATGTCTCGTTGAGCCATGAGAGCACGTATTTTATCGCGTCTCAGTTTCAGTTCCGGTTGTAACATCTCTTTGTTATTTATGGTTTCGAGATACAAAGATATATTTTTTTAGTGATTGGTGATTAGTGATTAGTGATTTGTTTGTCATAGAGCTGCACTATCAAACACAGACTAATCACTAACCACTAATCACTAATCACTAAAAAAAGTACTGCCACACCTTCACAGGCCGAGGCAGCACAAACCACAAATACAAATACAACTAAACAAAGCTCCTATTTAGATAACTCCCTGACCCATCATGGCATGAGCCACCTTCATGAAGCCGGCAATATTCGCCCCTTCACGTAGTTGATGTATCCGTCAGGTTCTGTTCCATATTTCACGCACTGAGCATGGATGCCGTACATAATGGCATGAAGTTTTTCATCTACTTCGGCCGCACACCAACTGAGGTGCATAGCATTCTGTGACATTTCCAATCCACTGGTAGCCGCACCGCCCGCATTCACAGCTTTGCCCGGTGCATACATAATCTTGTTTTCAATAAAGAGGTCGATAGCTTCGGGGGTACATCCCATATTGGAAATCTCGCCCACACACAATACCTTATTATTAATCAACATCTGTGCATCCTCGCCATTCAACTCATTCTGTGTGGCACAAGGCAATGCAATATCGGCTTTTACTTCCCACGGACGCTTGCCGGGTACGAAAGTAGAGCCGGGGAATTCATCGGCATAAGAAGCCACAATATCGTTGCCCGATGCACGAAGCTCCAACATATAGTCTATCTTTTCGCCACTGATACCATTCGGGTCATAGATGTAACCGTCGGGACCGGAGATAGTAACGACTTTAGCACCCAGTTCGGTAGCCTTCGTTGCTGCACCCCATGCCACGTTTCCGAAGCCGGAAATGGCAATAGTCTTACCCTTCATATCTATACCTTTGGTCTGCAACATCTGGTTCACGAAATACAACCCGCCAAAACCGGTTGCTTCGGGACGTATCAGCGAACCGCCGAATTCCATACCTTTACCGGTGAACGTACCCGTAAATTCACGAGTCAGTCTCTTATACATACCGAACATATAACCTACTTCGCGACCGCCGACACCGATGTCACCTGCAGGAACGTCCATATCCGGGCCTAAATGACGCCACAGTTCCAGCATGAAAGCCTGGCAGAAACGCATGATTTCAGCATCGCTCTTACCGCGCGTAGAAAAGTCCGAGCCACCTTTACCACCACCCATAGGCAATGTTGTCAGAGCATTCTTAAAGGTTTGTTCGAAACCCAGGAACTTCAAGATGGAAAGATTTACGGAAGCATGGAAACGGATACCGCCTTTGTAAGGGCCGATAGTGTTGTTGAACTGCACACGATAGCCGAGGTTAGTCTGTACTTCACCCTTATCGTCTACCCAGGTAACACGGAAAGTAAAGATACGGTCCGGTTCAACCAATCGTTCTATAATCTTGGCTTTCTCGAACTCAGGATGCTGATTGTAGATATCTTCGATAGAAAGAAGTACTTCCTTTACGGCTTGAAGATATTCAGACTCGCCGGGATGCTTTGCCTCCAAAGAGGACATGATACGTTCGATATTCATAATATTACGTTTTAATAAGGTTATTACCTTGTTTTCTTTAAGTCATCTAATCAAAATGTCAGCTATTGACACCGCAAATATAGGAAATTTTTTCAATTCGCCTAAGTTTTACGGTAATATTTTGATTAAATAATGATAAAACGTCAAAACCACCTCATACTTCACCTGTAGATATAACAGATAAATCAGGCAACAAGGTTACAAAGCAACATCCCGGTTAGTTTTGAGGCTTTAAAGTTACAAAATCAAAAGGAAATAAACAAACAAAAGATGAGTTACTTTAAAACGCATTCAGATGGGTAGTTAGTACAGATAAAACAGGAAATCCGTTTGGGAAATGAGAACAATGATTTTTTATAAAGCAGTCTTTCTGTTTACAAAATATTGCTTTTGCTGTTATAATGATAGAAGGCTCTCGGTTTCCGTGACACACAGTTTTCCATAAATGTATATTCCTGAATGTTTTCTGCATAAACGAAGGATAATAATGCGCAATATTTGCATATACTTGCAGGTTTGCAGGCTGTTTATGCAGGAAGTTTACTAATTATAGACGGAATATTTACTAATTATCCGCCGAATGTTTACTAAACATCGAAGGAATGTTACTAAATCTTTGTGCCGGATTTACTTTTTACCTGATAACTGTCCTTTCTAAGTGATATTCTATTCTAGAATAAATGTAAGCATTTCGATAGGAGGCTAACAATCTGTAGATTGCGTGTTTTCACTTGCGTTATTTCCGCCTCGCTGATGGCGGGGCGGAAATAGCGCACTCTCGGCGTGTTGAAAATACAATATGTCAAAATGATAAAACTATTTTCCACCACCCACTTTATGGCATTGTGAAACATTCAGGCCTTCATATACCGTACGTCGCAAATCGCCTTTCTCATTGTCGCCGGCATAATCCCAGTACATGCCGCCCAGCAAGCCTTTCTCCAAAATATACCGGCACTTGATTGCCAACGAACGGGGATTTTCAAACCCGAAAACAAACTTCCCTTCCTTATTGACAAGGTAAGGAACTTTGGCTACTTCATCCCACTTTTCTATATACTCTTTGGAATAACCTATCTTATTAAAATCCTGGAAATCCGGACAATCGTCTCCCCCACGCCCATAGAAAGGCAAGCCCATAGTCAGCTTGGAAGGCGGTACACCAGCCGCAATGTGAGCCTCCACAGCTTTGGAGGCCGTCATCCATCCGCTGTTTTCCGAAGGATAGAGTGCCGCATGGTGCTTAGGAGCACTCCCCATATCATAGGACATGATATTCACGAAATCAATATAAGGAAGAATGGCTTTGAAATCAATATATTCCGCCGAGGCTACTGTAACAAGCGTCAGCAACTTCTTCCTGCCGATGGTCTTCCGGATGTCACGCATCAGGAGGGTAAAGTTTTTCGTATCATCGGGTGAAGAAGAAATCTTGGCTGCCGAACTTGTAGGATATTCCCAGTCAATGTCTAAACCATCCAAGCCATATTCGTCTACCATCCGGCGGCAGTCTTTTGCAAAGGATTTACGATATTTATTATCGGCGGCCATCTCACTGAACCGCCCGCTACCCCATCCACCAATGGAAAGAAGCACTTTCAACTCCGGCTTCTGCTTCTTCAGTTCCACCGTCTGCCGCAAGCGTCCTTCGTTGTCTATCCTTACACCGTCGAATGTTTCGCTAACATGTCCGAAGGCATAATTAATGTGCGTCATGTAGTGAGGGGCGGGCACAATATCGCTCCATGAAGTTACATACGCCACTATCACTTTCCCGTCCGAAGCATCTTTCCCGATTTCTCCGGCTTGCACACTGGCGCACAGAGCCCATGTCCCCAGTGCCGCCATCATAATCATTCTCAATTTTCTCATAAGTTTTATCCGAATGGAGTGTTTCTTCATAATATTCTTTTTTTGTTGCAATATTACACACAAATATAAAAAAGTGGTTGAAAAACTATCCGAATAGATTTGATTTCTATTACTTTTGTCCAAGGAATTAATAAATCGTGAGAAATCATGCTCAGCAAGTTTAAATTAAACCAACTCTATTTTAAAGATACACAGTTTGCCAACCTCATGACACGGCGTATCTTTAATGTGCTTCTGATTGCCAACCCTTATGATGCTTTCATGTTGGAAGACGACGGACGTATCGACGAGAAAATACTCAACGAATATACCTCTCTCTCGCTACGCTATCCTCCCCGATTCACACAGGTATCCACCTGCGAGGAAGCGTTAGCGCAACTATCTTCCATGTCCTACGACCTTATTATATGTATGCCGGGTACGGGCGACAACGAGGGGTTCGATGTGGCAAGAAGCATCAAGAGCCAGTATGAGCAAATTCCGATGGTGATATTGACCCCTTTCAGCCACGGCATCACCAAGCGCATAGCCAACGAAGACCTCAGTCCGTTCGAATATGTATTCTGCTGGCTGGGAAACACCGATTTACTGGTATCTATCATCAAGCTGATAGAGGACAAAATGAACCTGGAGCATGATGTCAACGAAGTAGGCGTACAGCTTATCCTATTGGTGGAAGACGGTATCCGTTTTTATTCTTCTATCTTGCCCAAGCTTTATAAATTCATATTAAAGCAAAGCCAGGAGTTTTCTACCGAGGCACTGAATGCCCATCAACGTACGCTGCGCATGAGGGGCCGCCCTAAGATTGTCCTCGCGCGTACTTATGAAGAAGCCATCAATATTTACGAGAAATACAAGAACAACATACTGGGAGTCATCACCGATGTTCGCTTCCCTCGTGTGGAACGCGGGGAAAAGGACGGGCTGGCAGGCATCAAACTGTGTGCCGCTATACGAAAGGAAAACCCGTTCGTTCCGTTGATTATCCAGTCTTCCGAGTCGGACAATGCATCTTATGCCGCCAAATACGACGCAGCCTTCATTGACAAAAATTCCAAGAAGATGGACGTAGACCTGCGCCGCATCGTATCGGATAACTTCGGTTTCGGTGACTTCATCTTCCGCAACCCCGATACTCTGGAAGAGATTGCCCGCGTAAAGAACCTGAAAGAATTGCAGAACATCCTCTTTGCCGTACCGGCAGAGTCGTTCCTCTACCATATCAGCCGCAACCATGTCAGCCGCTGGCTCTACTCACGCGCCATGTTCCCTGTTGCCGAGTTTCTGAAACCTATCACCTGGAACAGCTTGCAAGACGTGGACGCCCACCGCAAAATCATCTTTGAAGCAATCGTAAAATACCGTAAGATGAAAAATCAGGGTGTGGTAGCCGTCTTCAAGCGCGACCGCTTCGACCGCTATTCCAATTTCGCCCGTATCGGTGACGGTTCACTGGGAGGCAAAGGGCGCGGTCTTGCATTTATAGACAACATGGTGAAGCACCATCCCGAATTTGATGAATTTGAAAATGCCCATGTCGCCATCCCTAAGACAGTAGTGCTCTGTACGGACATATTCGATGAGTTTATGGATACGAATAATCTGTATCAGATTGCCTTGTCTGATGTGGACGACGATGTAATCCTGCGCTATTTCCTGAAAGCAAAACTACCCGACAGCCTGGTAGAAGACTTCTTCACTTTCTTCGATGTGGTGAAGTCGCCCATTGCCGTCCGTTCGTCCTCGCTGCTGGAAGACTCGCATTACCAGCCTTTCGCCGGAATTTACAATACGTATATGATTCCCTATCTGGACGACAAGTACGAAATGCCCCGCATGCTCAGTGATGCCATCAAGGGGGTATACGCATCTGTTTATTTCCGCGATTCAAAGGCATACATGCAAGCTACAAGCAATGTCATCGACCAAGAAAAGATGGCGGTTATCTTGCAGGAAGTAGTCGGCAATCAATATGGCGACCGCTACTATCCGTCCATGTCGGGTGTGGTACGTTCGCTCAACTACTACCCTATCGGCGACGAACAAGCAGAAGAAGGCATCGTCAACCTGGCACTCGGTTTGGGAAAATACATTGTGGATGGTGGCATGACATTGCGTTTCTCCCCCTATCACCCCAACCAAGTGCTGCAAACCAGCGAAATGGAAATAGCCCTGAAAGAAACGCAAACCCGGTTCTATGCGCTCGATTTACGGAATGCCGGTTACGACTTCTCTATCGATGACGGTTTCAACCTGCTAAAGTTGCCGGTGAAAGAGGCCGAGAAAGACGGCTCGCTGAACTATATTGCCTCCACTTACGACCCTTACGACCAAATTATTCGCGACGGCTTGTATCCGGGCGGGCGCAAAGTTATCACCTTTGCCAATATCCTGCAACATGATGTATTCCCGTTGCCCCGCATCTTGCAACTAGCCTTGAAATATGGACAGCAGGAGATGCATCGCCCAGTGGAGATTGAGTTTGCCGCTACCATGAGCCGCGAGAAGGACAAAACCGGCACTTTCTATTTATTGCAAATCCGCCCCATTGTAGATAGTAAGGATATGCTCGACGAAGACCTCACCACCATCCCCGACGAGCAAGTTCTGCTTCGCTCCAACAACTCATTGGGACATGGCATCATGAATGACCTCTACGATGTAGTTTACGTAAAGACAGATGATTACAGCGCATCTCACAATCAAGAGATAGCCTGGGAGATAGAGAAGCTAAACCAGCAATTCCTGAATGAAGGGAGGAATTATGTATTGGTAGGTCCGGGACGTTGGGGAAGCAGCGACACTTGGCTGGGCATTCCTGTGAAATGGCCGCATATCAGTGCTGCGCGCATCATCGTAGAAGACGGGCTAACGAATTACCGTGTAGACCCCAGTCAGGGAACACACTTCTTCCAAAATCTGACTTCTTTCGGTGTCTGTTATTTTACCATCAACGCATTTATGAATGACGGTGTATACAATCAGGATTTTTTAAACACGCAACCCGCTGTATATGAGACAAAATATCTACGTCACGTACACTTCGACCAGCCTATCATTGCAAAGACGGATGGAAAGAAGAAACAAGGAGTAGTGCTTTTACCGGAATTCTAACACCCTACATTCAAAATTAGTGAAAGAATAGAATAATCAACTTTTCTTTTTTGAGAAAAATGGAACAAAGAATGTTCTATTTTTCATTTCTAATGGTAAAATAAAGGGCTATGTAGTCTTTTTTTCACCAGAAAACTATACTTTTGCGCCCGGTTTTAAACTTAATAGACAAAACAAATAATTAAGTATTGTCAAATATGGGCAAAGACAAAACAACTATCCTTACTTTATTTATGGTAATGTGTGTTACATTTATTGGATGCGACCAAGATAATGAAACATCTAATCAATATGGAACTTTTTCACTCCACATTGAAGCTAGTAATAATTTAATTGAAATGGGTTCATCTTCTACGCGTACGGCTAAAGGCAGCATTTGTGATTCTTTACAAACAAGTCATGCTACAACTCGTGCCACAGATGATATACCCGAAGCTGGAGATTTCGAACTATACTTATATAGTAACAATCTTCCTGTTGGGCGTTGGGATAATTTCAATGACTTTGATTCTGAAACGAAATATCCAATCGGTAAATATACACTAGAAGCACGCTACGGCAATGTGGATGAAGAAGGTTTCATGCGTCCATGCTTTATTGGTAGTGAAAATATAGAAATTCGTAGTTTGGAGAATACCCCGTTGAACTCACTTGCTATCTGGCAAATACAAAACTCTCGGTCAATTGCTCAGACGCAGTTTTAAAATACTTCAAAGCATTCTCCATGAAAGCGCGTTCCGATAAAGGAGAAGACATCATCATTACCAAAGAAGAAAAACGCTCTGTATATCTCCATCCTGGATTGTTGGTGTTAGAAGCATCTATGGAAAAGCAAAATGGAGTAAAAACTACATTAGAGATAGCACGTATTTCAAATACAAAGGCGCAACAACATTATAAAGTAAATATCGACGTCAACGAAGGTAATGTAGGTAGCGGTATCCTTAATATATCTTATCAGACAGAGACTGCTGAAGAGAATGTTGCTGTAGACTTATCCGATGCTTCTCTTAATATCAAAGAACCAGTTTTCACTCCACAAGGTTTTGCTAATGGAGAGGAAATAAAAATACGTGAAGGAGCACAGCCGGCAGACATGAAAGTAACATTAAATGCCCGCGCAGGCATAAAGAGTTGTGAACTAACAATAGCTTCACCTTATTTACAGCCGATCTTGCAGTCAATAGGTGCTCCTCAAACCATAGATTTGGCATCTAACGAAGAACCACATGCAACCGCAAAAAAACTCTTGTTTGAGAAAGGATTGCGTGTAATTGGACTAGGTGATAATATTGAACGTTTAGCACTTATAGATTTCACAAATCTAGTAAGAAATATACAATGTGTAAACAACGAAGAAGAAACTAGTACGTTTACCCTCCGTGCCACAGACATAGGTAGTCGCAAGGAAGAAAAAGAACTTGTTTTTAGCACGAAAATGGAAAGTAATCTATTCGCTTTCCCTGAAATAACGGACAAAGTGCTAATAGATAATACTGAAGCTATTGCTACAGTTAATTTCTTAGCCGCAGAAGGAAGTGAAAACGGAAAGATAGATGCTCAGAATGTACAATTCAAATATAGTATAAGTGAAGATAATGAGGAATGGATTGGTGAACTTACTACCGAATGGATAGAAGACATCGCCGGACCAACGGACATAGAGTACGCATCAAGGGATTACCCCATATACATACACCTCTATTCTTACGAGCAGAATACGGAAGTAAAATATCCGTCCCACAAAAATTGGATTATTATATACCAGAATTTATATTGACGGCCGATAAAGCTGATATTTGGACAAACAAGGCAACTCTAAAAATAGTTGCCAAGAGTGGTGACACCAAGGAGCTTGAGGCTATTCTGAAATATATGAAACTGTTCAATGGAGAAAATGAAATCAAGGCATCCCAAGAAAAAAACGTATTTATTTGGACAGGGTTGGGAGCAAAGACAAAGTATGAGGTTATAGCTAAATGTAACGAGATAGACACTGCTATCGCCAAATGTGAATTAACGACTGAATCCGAATTGCAATTGCCCAATAATACATTCGATGATTGGGAAACAGAAGACTATGATGGAAAAGAAATAAATAAAGGCGGAGAATGGAAAAAGAAAAAGAATATCATAGGACTTATACCTAAAAATGAAATCCACCAAGAGGATACAACTTTATCCGTAAAAAGACCAGCCAGTTGGGTTACAGTCAATGCTAAAACCATGCCCAACAATGCTAGTAATAAAAATACGTGGTATGTTGTAGCATCGACTAATCAAGGTAAGGCTATTACGGAAGGCAATTCTGTTTTATTACGAAACGTAGGATGGGACAATAATGGCGGAGCCATACCTGCCTATGGAGATAAATTGGATAAATTCCCAGGAAATAAGTATTTAAACTCTCCTACCAATGAGTTAGCACACTATTCTGCCGGAAGATTATTCTTGGGAGAATATTCTTATGACCACTCTACCAATACTGATACATATACAGAGGGCTATGAATTCGCATCCCGACCTAAGCAGTTAACATTTAAGCATAAATATATATCCAAAGTAGATAAAACTTCTGATAAAGCTTATGTCAGAGTTCGTTTAGAACATCGAGGAGATAATGGAACCGAGATTATCATAGAAAATACGGTTGAATTAGGTCATACTGAAACTGCGACAGGAGGGAGGGTACCTCTAACCTATAAAGCAGGAAGCCTTAATGCTACCCATATCTGTGTCATGTTTTGTTCCTCAATAAAAGGAAAAGAAATGAAACAATCCTATGAAGAAAGTATTAGTCATCCAGACCGAAGTGCAGACGAATGCAAAGTACAAGTATGCGTTTCCGGTTCAGAGTTTTATATAGACGATTTAAATTTCGAATACTAATTTTGATTGATTATGAAGAATATATATAGTTTTTCCATTTTGCTTATTACTCTTCTTTTTATGGCCTCATGCGATAAAGAAGCGCTAAATTACGAGAAAGAGAATGAGAAAACTCCTGTAGAGCAAGAGGGTATTACTCAAGGGCAGTTAAGTTTAAAAGGCTTGTCAATCAACATCCATGAAACAGCAGCAACACGTACCTCCTATCCGACAAATGAATATCAAATCAAATTGTTCAAAGAAAACGGCACTGCTGCCATACAAGAATGGACCTACGAAACGCTTCCTGAGCTAATCAGCCTAGAGCAAGGCAAATATCATGTAAAAGTGACGTCACACAATCTGCTTCCCGTAGATACAAAACCATATTTCGAAGGAACGTCCGAATTGATAACAGTGGAACCGGGAGCTATAACAGAGATAGCCACCATCAAATGTACGATGGCTTGTATTAAGGTAGAAATTTCATTTGACGCACTTTTTACCCAATATATGGAACCCGGAGCTAGTATCATAATCAAAGTGGGCGATGCTTCATATACTTATGACAATCTTGGAACTGAAGCTTCGCGCGATAACATTATTCCCGTATATTTTGCTCCTACCGGAGGTGAAAGTACATTTATCACCGCTACCTTCAAGGGCGTAATTGATGGATATCCGGAAGAAAGTGAAAAAGTCTATTCAAGTAATGCAGGTTCGTATGTCAACATAAATTATACACTTAGAGATGTAGCGAACAACAACCCTGAAGATTTTGGAACAATCACTACGCGTTTGGTCATCGATGCTATTTGTACAGTAATAGATATAAATAACAATATAACAGTTAAAGACGAAATTATTAAAGAAGAAAACCCTGACGAGGGCGATGAAGACGATCCTGACCCAACCAAACCAATCATTACTGGACGTGGGTTTGACATCACTAAACCTCCCTTAGATTTGCAGATTCATATAAAGTACGGTTGAAATGCTTATTTTTGTTG
>JAJQAY010000054.1 GCA_021203515.1 Bacteroides sp.
ATAAAGATACAACTTTTATTTGAATTATGCAAGATTAAAACAGGCAATTCCGAATGGAAAAGAATAGCAAGACTATGAAAAGGCAATATTTTTCTTTGTATATGTGGAGTGTGGTATGCTCCTTTTTCTTGTTTTCTTGTGAAGACGGATACGAGTTAAAACCGGATACGTCAGGGGAGAAATGGGTGAATGTTTTCTTAAATATAGATTTGGAACAGCCTCAAGATGCTTATGACCTGGAACCGCAAACCCGGAGCAACAAGCAAGTTGCAGGCTTTTCTGCGGGCCTGGAACCGGCTGCTAAAACGAGAGGGGTACAGTTGACCCCCGACAAACTGTATAATCTGGAAATCGGGCAGTACGAAGCGAACGGGAACAGAATTACCAGCATTACTACGCTGGGCACAAAGGAGGTTGGAGAATATGTATCGGCAGATTTGCAGGAAAGGACCGGTTGCCAGTTGTTGGTGGTAGTTCGCGGTTCCACCAATATCCTGGGGTCGATAGGGACTGGTAACCTTGCTGCTGTTCGCAATATTTCCACCTCATGGAGCAGCATTACCGGTCTGCCTGCCGAAAGTCCTTCGCAGGACGATATTAACAAGATGCCTTATATCCTTCTGCTGGAGAATGTGAATGCGACAAGCGACGGAAAGATTACCAGCCCCGACGGGAAAGACGTGCGCCTGTTGCTGAAACGCTTGGCTGCACGGGTAACGGTGAAGTGGGATTTCTCTATAAGTGGTTATGAATTGAAGGAAGTCAACTTGCAACAAGTACCAAAACTGTACAAGGCACTGCCTACACCATACGGCAATATCGGAGGAGTGAATACGTATCCCAGTCTGTTGGATGAATATGTGGATGCTTACCGCTTGATTAAGGGTGCCAAGGAAAATCCACTGCCTACGGGGAATAGTGGTAGTCATACGGTGTGGGTGCCTGCCAATGTGCGGGGCATTGTTCCTAAAGTGGTAAACCAGTCCTATCGCAGCAAGGATAATGCTCCGGAAGGGGCCATGTTTGCAGAATTTCGCGTAGAGAAGGAGTCGGATAAGAAGCGTTTGTTGTGTCGTGTCTATATCGGTGCCAACTCTACCAGTGATTTCAATGTGCGGGAGAATACGGATTATACTTGGAGCGTTGTTTTGTCGAAAGGGAATGTTGCGGACGAACGTGTGACGGAACAGAGCCTCGGTGAGGTGAAAAGCAATAATCTGGTGAGTACGGCAAACTGCATCATGATAGAACCGGGTGCCGATATATGTTTCAATCCTTATCGGCATACATCGGGTACTGCCGGATGGAATGATTATCTGGTGGACGACCCTTCCACCAATCCGCAGATAGGTAAGCAGATAGTCAGTATGAAGGTGCTTTGGCAGATGAAGGACGCCGGAATGACGGGGACTTGGTGATGGGGTATGCAGTCAACGAAACCGAACATCATAACATGGTACATATCACGGACGGGGACGACCTTAATAAGGCCCTTGTGCACGTAATAACCCCGGTGACGAACGGAGGAAATGCCGTGATAGCTGCATACGATGTCGATGGCTATATAGTTTGGAGCTGGCATCTTTGGATTACGGGCTATGTGCCGCATGGAATGGATGCGACTACTCCTTATGAAACGGCACAGGCGTTGACGAAAGGCGGGACGGTGCATCGATATAACAATGCAATGTTTAATACGGGGGATTACAAGGATAAGGTAATTATGGACCGCAATCTGGGGGCAACGGCCGGAGGATTTCCGGGGAAAAATGCAACCAGTAGTGAGTTCGCAAAACGTTATGGCGTGGAATATGAGTTTGGACGAAAAGATCCTTTCTTTTGTTCGGTAGATGGTACTCAAACCAATAAGAATGTGATTTATGACGGGTTCGGAAATGGTTTGGAGATAATAACGATATCAGCTGGTGCCAGTGGGGTACAGAAAGATGGAACTACCTTAGAATATGCTATCCGGAATCCGTACACTTATATTCATAGTGGTGCTAATAAGTCATGGTATTCTACTACGGCTTCTCGTTTAAACGAGGTAATCTCTTTTTGGCAGACGGATAATTTTACGAAAGTTTTGTATAATCCATGCCCCGACGGATGGATGATACCTCATATTAATTTTGCTCAGAGTATTAATGTGAATAATGAAAATGGTTCAATACAAGTCTGACGTTCGTTTCTACAGGTTCACAGCATACGGCAAAAGGCGGACGTCTTTATCAGCTAAATGGTGGAACCGGTACACCGGATGCATCTTCTGATCTTGATATCAATGCATATAGTTGGTTTCCGGTGACAGGCTATAGAGACCTAAACGGAATACAATACGTAAATAAAGGATATGAGTGGGGATGGAATGCTGATGGAAGCCTGAAAGGATATTATTTGAGGTATGCAGAAAATGAAGTGACGATAACGTCTGGTGCCGGGTATCATAATGAAACTTGCCCGATAAGGTGTGTACAGCAATAACTAGCGTGAGTCCAATATGATTTTAGAATAATAATGGAGTACTGACACATCCCCAATGCAATCCAATAAATCGCTAACTGCAATTAGCGGATCAGTCGCAAAACCTGGTGGATTTTAGCTGCTATTGGCTGGCATTTAATTCGTATTCGTACTGTTTTGAATTAAACGGGAATTTAGCAGTTCTATCTCAATTCTCCTCCTCCTGGGAGGAGGGGAATTGAGATACTTCGAGTTATTCATTTCGTATCTGTCCGCTAAATTATCATTTACTTCATTTCTATTCCTTTATGAGCCAAATGTCTTCACCACAGAAGGTACCCACCAAGTTTTACGACTAATTCTAAATAACATTAGTAAGCGGCAATAACAGATAACAGTACCAGAAAGAAAGCAAAAAAACTTTTCTGCTGACATTGCCGTTTCCGTAAATGTAGTAAAATAGAATTTGCGTGTATAAAAACAGAATGAATATAACGGAATATTGCATAATATCCAACGTTTATGCAGTATTGGGTAGCAAAAAGTTGATACCCTGGTAGTAGTATGTTCACTTCTCAGTAGTAGTATGTCAACTTCCTACTAGTAGTTTATTAACTTCCCCGGTGAGGAACGTTCCGTTCCTCACCGGGGAACCTTATTTTCTCCACCGGGGAACGAGGCGAAAGGTATCACAGAGCGCTTTGAAACTCCATTTGAAACGGGTATATTTCAGTATTCTACTGGCAGTCTGTCGATTACAAAAATCCGTTCGCGTTTTTACGCCTACAAGGATAGTCGGACGCAAATAGCGCATTCTGACGCAAGTAGAAATGCAAAATGTCAAAATGAAACTTTTTATTCATACCGGAACGGTTTTGAGCTAAATGGTTTCACCACAGAGGACACAGAGTCTCACAGAGTTTTTTATAAAACGCAGATTAACGCAGATTTTCGCAAAGGGAACTCTATCCCATAAATAATCTGCGTGAATTTGCGTTAATCTGCGTTTCTTTAATTTTTCTCTTAACTCTGTGAGACTCTGTGTACTCTGTGGTGAAATCATTTCCTTCATTTCCGTACGAATACGAATTAAATGACAGCCAATAGCAGCTAAAATCCACCAGGTTTTGCGACTGATCCGAAGTTCATCAAAGGGGCTGATAATATAGTAAGGCATTATCAAGAAATATGTGCTGCTCTTCCCTTAGAAACCTCGAAATATACCTTAGATGAAATATTAGAGTATATCAAAACCGAACAAGAAAAAAATGAGACCATAGATTTTATTCAATTTTGCAAAGACTGGTTAGAGGTTACAGAAATTAAAGGAAAGAGAAACTATAAATCAGCAGTCCATGCTGCACTTAATCACATTGATGAGGCAATGAAAGTGACCGATATTTATATAGAAAGGGATTTCAAAATAGAAAATGAGGCTAATTTGAAAGTTATTCTTTAGTATATTGCTCACTTTGTTACTTATCATAAACATAAAACTAAGCGAGATATGAAATAAAATAGTTTTTTTTCAGAACGAGATAGAATATGAGGATGGAAAACATTTAATGAGGCACTGGTGTTATAAATACAAAACACACAACCTATGCTTAATAACTTTTTAAATACACTGGCCATAATAATAAGTGTGACAAGTCTTTTGATTGTCACCTACGGAGCATTAATCAGCACCCTATCCTTTCTCAAAAATGAGTTCAAGAGATTTTCCGGAACCTATTCTACGACCAATATCCGAAAGCTAAGAGCCACTTTCGGAACCTATTTACTTCTCGGACTGGAATTTCTGATTGCCTCTGACATACTAAAGACTGTATTAGAACCAACTCTCAACGAATTAGCTATTTTAGGCGGAATAGTAATTTTAAGAACTATTCTTTCCATTTTCCTGAATAAAGAGATTAAGGAACTGGAAGATAAAGACGTATAGCGTCTTCCATTGTTAAATTTACAATTTGCCTATGTTAATTGTTAACACATCTATTTATCAGCTAAACCATGTTATAAGATAGCCCGTTCGTTCCCGCAAATTTGGAGATTTCCCGGAAATACGTACCTTTGTAGTGTGTTTTTCATAGCATTAGATTTAAGGTTAATAAAAAAGATTGGCTGTCTGGGATAGATAGCCTTTTTTATGCCTTTTATTCATCTCAAAGACAAAATCAGCTATCTTTGCAAAGATGAAAACCAATCAACATGAAAATTCTCTGGATAGACCTGAATAGTTCATACGCCCATTCTTCACTGGCGCTTCCCGCACTGCATGCACAGATAGCAACCGATACTTCCATCGAATGGGAAATCGTATCGGCAACTATCAATGAAAACGTAGGGACAATTGCTGAAGAGGTTTATAGGCACCACCCCGACATACTTGCAGCAACCACGTGGCTTTTTAACCATGAGCAATTATTGCATATCACGGCAAGACTGAAGGCATTGCTTCCTGAAATTTGCCTGGCACTGGGTGGCCCGGAGTTTTTGGGAGATAACGAAGACTTTCTGCGGAGAAACCCATTCGTCAATTGTGTTTTCAGAGGGGAAGGAGAAGAAGTATTCCCGCAATGGCTGGCATGCTGGAACCGACCTGAGAAATGGAACGCCATTCCCGGACTGTGCTATCTTGATTTCGAAAAGCAATATAAAGATAACGGCATTGCCCGCGTACTTGATTTCTCCAATCTTATCCCGCCCGAGAAAAGCCGCTTCTTTAATTGGAGCAAACCGTTCGTGCAACTCGAAACGACACGAGGCTGTTTCAACACTTGTGCTTTTTGTGTCAGTGGCGGTGAAAAGCCGGTGCGCACCCTGTCCATAGAGCATATTCGGCAACGGCTTCAAATTATCCATCAGCATGGCATCAAGAATGTGCGCGTACTCGACCGGACTTTCAATTACAATCCACAGCGGGCAAAGAAGCTACTTCAACTTTTTCTGGAATTCCACCCCGACATTCGTTTCCACCTGGAGATACATCCGGCACTACTTACTGACGAACTAAAAGAAGAACTAAAGCAATTGCCCGCAGGTCTGCTTCATCTCGAAGCCGGCATTCAAAGCCTGCGCGAACCGGTTCTTCAACAAAGCCGTCGCGTGGGCAAGCTGTCCGATGCGTTGGAAGGACTGAAATTTCTTTGTTCTCTCCCCAACATGGAAACCCATGCCGACCTCATCGCCGGTCTCCCACTCTATCATCTAAATGAAATATTTGAGGACGTACGCGAACTTGCCGGATACAATGCAGGCGAAATACAGTTGGAATCGCTGAAATTACTTCCCGGTACAGAAATGCGCCGGCGGGCGGAGGAACTCGGCGTACGGTATTCTCCTTTCCCACCCTACGAAGTTCTGGAAACGAACGAAATCAGTGTTGCCGAACTACAGACAGCCCGCCAACTATCCCGCTTGCTAGACGAGTTTTACAACACCCCCGCATGGCAGTCCGTAACCAAAGAATTGGTAGCGCACGACGAGGCTTTTATCCATAACTTCCTCGAACATCTGATACAACTTGGTCTCATAGATCAACCTATGAGCCTGGAGAAACGTGGACTTATCCTTTATGAATATTGCAAGCAGAGTTATCCTGCTTATCAGACGGCTGCCAGCATTGCATGGATAGAAGCAGGGATGTCACTAAAGAAACTTCCGGCAGAAAAGGTAAAGACCAAGCGCCAAGTTCCACCGGAAAAATGGAATGTTGTTTACGGAGAATATAGAGACAGCCTCCGACTTTGTTTTCTTCCTCTCAGTGAAGACACCGAACATGGTTACTGGTTTGGGTTCGAATCGGAAATACAAAAAATTAAACCTGTATTCAAAGCAAGAACTTAAGATTACGCTTATATACCGAAGCTACAAAATATCAAAATCATCTATATAATTACAAAATCATAAAAAAGCAGAGAAAAACAATCCTCGGAACGAGCTATCATCCAGCGCAATACATATATACATTTATATTCCTATATTCCTGGACATGTTGAAATGACCTTTTGCGCTACCTTTACAAAAACAAAACAAGGTCCGTAACGGGCAAGCAATTAATACTCCGGAAAGATGACAGATTCTGACAAAGCATCGACTACTGAATGCATCTATTTTAAAGAGGGTGAATATTACTGTAGATATATGTATAGCGATATCTACTGGATTTCAGTATCAGGAAGGTATAGTAATATACACCTATCCTCCGATAGGGCACATAAATTATCTCTGCCGATTACTCTGACAGAACTAATGAAATTCTTACCTACAAGCATATTCATACGTATTCACCGCTCTTATATCGTTAATGCAAATTACATCGAACGCATTTCCGGAAATATGTTATACATAGGTACGGCTGTGCTCCCTATCGGCCGTGAATATAAAAAAGCTGTTTATTCCCATTTAAACATAGTCGGATTATTACCAGATAAATAATATATACTAAGCTAAAATTGGGTTGTTTTAGGAGTACAAGAGGGCATTCCATTAATGAGGCTATTCTTGACGAATAACCTCATTATTTTTTTCTTCGGGGTCTGCTTCTTGAAAAGCATCGCACTTACACATTCTTAAATATTCCCTTGGGGTATATCCGGTATTCTCTTTGAAACTAGTGCAAAAAGTATTATAAGCATTAAACCCCACTTCGATAGCAAAATCACGCAAATTGCCCGCATTGATTATGCATTTTTTCGCGTAATCAATGCGAAAATGATTAATCCACTGATTAAAATTACACCCGGAAGAATTGATACATGCTGATAAAGAAGACCGATTTGTTTCCAGTTTCTTGGCTAATCCATCAAGGGTTAATGCACTATCCAGAAATAATTTTTGGTTTTAACTGTACTTTCGGCTGTTTTATAAAGTTGTTCTTGCGGAGTAAGCGGCTCACGTTTCTTTTGAAGGAACGGTTGAGGTTGAGGAATACTTAATTCTTTCAATCGTTCTTCCAGCAATGCCGTTTTTTGTTCATACAACGAGAGATATAGACACAAATGGCAACTATACCGATAAGAATACAAGAGAATGTCCATGAAAGAGCACTTAAACGTTTTGAATTATTTATATCTATTTTCTGTTTCTCATTCTCATATAACAGTTTTTGTATTTCATACCGCCCACCCCAGTTTTTTGCTTCACGAATTTCTTTAGTGCTATTATATATATCCAAAATAGAATCCCGATATATTAATAAATCCGTAGCTTTTGCATATTGCTTGGTAGCACGGCAAAAGGAGCTGTAACGATAAAGAGCACCAATTTGCTTTTTTAAACGATCGGGTTCTTCAACAGGCATTTTCATTAAAGGTTCAACAAAACGGAATGCTTCGCCCGCTTGCTTTATTTTACCATTTTGAAGCAATAAAGAAGCATATGCTGAATATGTCGGCATTATATAACGTGGAAGAGGAGCTTCTGGAGTCTGCTTTTTCTGTTTCTCTATTTTTCTAATTGCCTTATTCAGATAAAAAGCAGCAGAATCCTCATTATTCTCTGCAATATAAGTATCTGCCATTTGACAGTAGAAGACAAGTCCTCCACTTACCCTTGAATTTTCATTCATCTTAGACAAATAAAGGCGTGCACTATCTGGTTGTTGAAGTTGCAAATAGCATAAAGACAATGTAGAAAATGTAAGATTGTCAGATGAGACCATCGAATCAGCATCAACTCCCCGAAATAGATGGATAGCTTCACTGTAATGGCCTAAATCACATGCAAGATTTATAATGAAGCCTATACATATTATTTGTTGTTCCGACAAACTGTTATCAAAAGCTAAGTAATAAGCATCTTTATAAAACCTCAAGACCTTTTTCCAAATCCCCTAATCGAGTAAACAAATTGGCAATAGCACATAAATCTTCTATAATCAGCAGTGCATTGTTCTCACTACGGTGTTTTTCTAAAAGAGTATATAAAATCGGAAGGCTTTCCTTATATCGTCCTTCTTTATTAAAGAATAAAATCTTCGTTCTTTTTATCTGCAGTTCCTCCTCTTGGGATAATGAGTAGCTACTTTCTAATTCTTCACACCGTTTAATCCCCTTCGATGTAGCACCTGCAATCCGTGATTGTTCTAAGGCTTGGTACGTTCTTACTAATTGCAATAAAATTCTTTTCTTCTCCTTTGCCGGAGAAAGTTTTAAAGCTTCAAGCAAAAAATGCTCTTGCTTTTGAACTTCATAATTTTTGATTTCATCACGATAAGATATATTAAGTAGAATATTTACCCGTTGTTGAACAGATAAACTCTCTGTTTCTCTAAGTAATGAATTAAATTCAGTAGAAAGTATAGGCAATGATTGTAAATCACGATTAAGCAAAGCTGCCTTTTTCTGCCTTTGATCAGCACAACTCAAGCATACTAAAGATATCAAAAAACAGAAAAAGGACTCTCATATTATTCATTAAGTCAAAACAATGGCACCATATCCACAAGCATCTACACAATCCCCACATTGATTACAATTATTTTCATATCTTATCATAATCACATCCTTATCTTTATAAAGTAATCTCCTGCGACATGCATCTATACACTCGCAACAAGTATCACACTTATCTCGATTAATTGTCCATCTTCCCACCGGCATTGGTTCAGGGACTGAACCCGGTTTTTCATTTCTGTTTTCCATAATTACGTAACTTTTAATTTATAATATATTTACTCTTCAAATCTACACAATCTATTTAAAATATCAAACCAATGCATGTAATTATTTCACGGTTATTTTCATTCACTCTACATGCACCGGAGTGCTCATAACCACCTGATAATCGGACAAACCAACAAAGAGGCGCTTTGCGCGTATATGTTACAGAAATATTTCCTGCAAAGCGCGGCACTGTTTCATAGTCATAATTCTGCTGAAGCCGTTCCGAATTTCGCCATAATTTTATCTCTTGCGTACTTTGTCCGGATGTCAAGTTTCGCTCTTCCAGAATAGTTCCGGTTCCTATCACATATCTTCCACTAATAGAGCAATCAAGGAACGCCTTGGGCAATATAAAGTTACGCAATAGAGTAGCATGGAGTGTAAACTTATGAAGTGGCTGACTATATTGAATGGGATAAAACAACAGCGACACTTCTTGATACTGATAGGTCAATCCGGATACAACAGAGAAACAAGGATGCCACTTGTCACGTAGCTGACGATACTCATAATCCAACCCACAAACCCCACCTCGGCGAGTGGAACGTAAAACCTTTCCATACGATTTCCATACTCCACTCTCTTGCTGCTGTTGTAGCGGCTCATAATTATTAATTTTCCCATACGACATCCGCAAGTTCCACTCATGCCATGCACAAGAAGAAATCTTTTGCAATTTCCCCGAATAATTCACTCGCCAAAGATTAGCTTCATCCTCTTTACGATCGTGTATTCGGTCGCTTTCAATATTCTGCTTAACAAATTTTCCTCCCAACTCCTGAAATAGTTGATAGCTTGCCCCGTTAATGTCCAATTGCAAAGCTCCACCTATTTCCCGGCCGCTATAACACCACTTTATACTTTCATCTCGTGAAAAAGTGCTATAAAAGTTCAAGGGGTATTCCACAAAAAAAGGGATAAACGGCATGTGTTCCCATATTCCGATAGTCCACCGTTTCTTTTTTATCAGCATACATCAACGACAACCCCAAAGTATGATTTCCCAATCGATACCCGACACCCGGCATAAGTATCCACTCCGACCATTCATTTTTATTACGGGGATCCGTATCCTTAGCTGTCATTTGTACCTTGTAATCCACCTTTGCACCTATCAACCAATGCGAATGCAGTGGCAGAAAAAAGCACCTGCCAAATGATACATTTCACTATTGCGCTTTCCACTGACCGAATCACACAAATTCATCGACTGCCAATAATCATTAGTCATTCCGTTCCAATTCTGTCCCCGGTTCCGGTTCTGCATATACCCCAACCGACCATACAAACTCACTTTACCCAAAGTCTGAAACGATTCGCTCAACACTGAATAAATGTTTGCAGAAGCCGGCAATGAAACCTTTTCCAAGTTACCGTTACTATGGCAATATCCGACTTCTGCTATAGAAAAAGAACTAAACTTGTTCTGAGAAAGACCTACCGGATTACTCGCGGACAACCAACAGTTCTGCTGATAGACCTCCGACATGGAAGGAATACGCAGCGTGTCCGACTGTGCCCTAGCAACAACCGGCATCCCCATTAACAACCCTATAGGCAGCCCCGCCAATTCATATCGCTATTTCTTTAGTAACGGAGTGGTCACCTCAAAATCTTCCGAGGCATTGTTAGTATCCTGATATACAATGCGCCCATCGGCGCCAACAGTCTTTTTGCGCACAAGCGATTTCCCATTATAAGCACCTTCAGGAAGGAATGTCGGTGTATGGTTCAACTCATCAGGAACTCTTTTTCTCGTAATCCGGTCTACATTTTCCACACATTCAATGCAATCAATCACCCACTCTTTAGGGATCATCAGATATAGCTTATTCTGATTACTAGCCTGCGGACGAGGTTCACGATTAGCCGGGTCATCCACATAGTCCTTAGCAGAAGCACCTTGCAAAGTAAACACCATCAAAGTAGGACCGAGCACAGGAAAGAGATACATCGAGATATTCGAGTTCAACTTTGAAATAAGCTTCATAGGAGTTACCCCTGCCTGAATATCCTGTCGTCCCAAACTTACGTCCCAAAATCCCCAGTCCACTCCTGATAAATCGACTGAATTAGGATGCTGATACTCACCACCGGTATGATTGACTGCATTAGTAGCTATGGTTGTTTCCGCACCCGGAGCCAGAGGATAATCTTTGCCCGTACCCGGGAATTGCCAAGCCAAATCGTTCACTGGAATTCTTTTCATATCTGTATATTCCATCCACGGGGACGCGAGAGCCGTAGGCGGATCGACAACCGCTATACACAATCCATCCAGATAAAGCGTCTCATCGGAATTATTATATAAAGTGACATATTGGTCTGCCTGATATTCCTCACCCTGTCTACCAATACAGTCGCCATAATACAATTCTTTAATAACCAGCGCATTGGTTTCAGAACGTTTCAAGGAAAGCTCTACTGCATCCCCGATTTCACCTTGTTCGGGCAATACAGACAAATTCTCAATTCTTCCGCTGAAAATCAGTCCGGCTTCAGTTTGGTAATGTGCCCTACTGTATAATAACCATATTCCACATTGAAAGTAGCAATCCCCTCGGGAGAACATTGCGCCTTGTAGATCGCTCCCTGCTGCCGGTTAGTCAACATCACTGTTATATCTTCAAAGGGTAGCGTGGAATAACCCTCGGGAGATACCAGACGAATATCTATCGCGCTCCAGTTGTTTTCATTCTCTGAGCAAGAGGCTAGTAATAAGATAGCTGTAAATAGTAAATAATTAATTGTTCTCATCTGTTTGTTATAGTCCATTATATTTGTTTTGTTTACTGTTCCCGTTCATACGCCTCTAAAATTGTATATTTACTTCGGCTCCATAATAGAGTTCGGGGTTTAGAAGCGAGTATTGCTGAGTACTGCGAGCCCATCGCTTCGGATTTGACCGCAGCAGGTTATTGGCACAAAAAGCAACTGAGACATGCGACCCTATTTCCTTCGTCAGCCGAAGATTTAATAGAAAATAGGAGCCAAATGAATCTTCCTGAAATATATCCAAAGTTCCCGCATCCAATACTAAATCGGCAAACCGTTTGTCGGTTGCCATCTCCGAAGTAAAACGATGATAATTTCCATTTCCATCCAGGTAATACACCGGATTGAGGTGCTTTCCGTCATAAACCGGATTATCGTAGCTGCTTTCCATGCCTCTACGTTGTTTATCCATCCACACAGCCTGCAGTGTCAAGCTGGTTACCAGGCCGATACGGGGAATATGCGTGATGCATTGGAAACGACTGCTACACAATTCCGATATCCGTAGATTGGAGAGAGTTCCGGTCGCCTCGTAAATTCCGACATAAGGATAAGAATTCCCATCGGATTCCACTTGCGGATAAAAAGCAGTAAGTGCGCTATTTTTTCTTTCATCTTCATGTAGCATCCACTGACTACAAAAGAGGAAGCCACAGAGTGCCAATGCCCCAAATCAACGGTATACTCCATCCCTTCCTTACGTTGCTCAATGCCATTCTGAGGAGTTGTATAAAGAGCAAATGTAGTATTCTCCGTATAGGGAAGAAGTTCACAGCCATTCACCACTCCTCCATTGGTCCATTCCGGATGTTCACCTTTGTTCGTCAAAGGAGCATATTGCCGATAGGTAAAGGGGGCAGCTTGCAATGCCGTGCAATATCCATTACGCAAATGCTCCTTGAACCAAACAATATCGGCAGTGATACCTTTTATCTTGACAGTGGCGCCCAACTCGAATTTATTATTTACCGGCAAACGCAAATGAGGATTAAACGTTTTGTCTGTAACAAAAGTGTTGAGCACCGTCAGCCGTTCATCATTTTCCGCATCATTATAGGTAAAACAGTTCGCATCCGTATAGTATTTATCCGGATAAAGATAAGCCAACACCGGCATTTTACGCATCAAGCCCCATCCGGCACGCAGACTAAAACTATTCAGAAAACCGTTCTCTTTCCGCTCCCAAAGTACCTGCCGTATATTAATGCGCGGCTCTACGGTAGGGTCGCAATGAAAGGAAGCGGTTCGCAAATAATTGAGACGCACACCTGCCTGTAGCTCCGTTCGCATCGCTCCGGTTCGAATTGTTACTTTATCTTCTGCAAAAGCGGCATAACGATGGACAAAAGGAATGTCACGATAAGAACGGGTACGCACACCAAGCATCTCCATAGGCGGATGAAGCGGATCAAATGAAACGCCCTTATCATGATTACCTTCGATGTTGGCTTCCAGTCCCAATGCAAAATGATTATACACCTTATTATATATAGAACGCTGGAGATTGGCAACCAGCGATGCATCAGCAGTCAAACGGCTCCCCTTCCACTGAAAGAGCGGCAAAGTAATTGGGTAATAAGAAAACACCGGCATGTTCTCCAGGCTGCGTTTCATTAGTCGTGACCTGCTGAGCGCCCGAATAATAAGCATTCGATCGATTTCTCTGGTAGCCCACTGTTAATCCAGCAGCATACTCAAGGCTAGTTATCCACGACCGGTTCAGGCTCCATTGCCCACTCGCTGAGAATGAAAGGTTCTGATTTACCATTTTCTGAAACTCTCCGTCTACTTTGTTGGCACCTTGTTCATCTGTATCTTGCATATGATAACCGCGAAGGTTCAGACGAAAAGTAGCTGAAGGAAAATCTTTGGCATAAGCCACCTGCAAACCTATACGCTAGAAAGTCTGTTCGGGCTGGCGCGCATCCTGAGTTGATAATGCGTAGTCTGCACCTACATACAGAGTCCCGTTATTCCTGCCCAAAGACAACCCTTTTCCCACGGTTGCCAATTTCTCCGTAGCCGTAAAGCGCAAACCGGCAGTGTAAGGTTGGATACCGGCTTTCGACTTCACCAACACCACCCCGCTAGTCACATCCCCATAGCGTGCAGACGGCACTCCGCGTATTACCTCTACTCCTTCAATGGACGAAGAAGCAAGGGCGCGTACATCATACCCCGAAAGTATCGAACTATTAAACAATTTGCCGACACCTCCAAGAGTTGCCTGCTGCATATTCGTATTGTTGTTCATTCGCAATCCGTCTACTACAATAGCTGTACCCATAGCATTCGTCGCATCATAATACGATGCACTGCGAATAGTAAATGCGGCAGGAACATTCAAATCAGGATTACGAGTCAGCACACCCGGCAGTAATTGAGATAAGCCGGAAAGGTCGGTAGCTTGTATATGCCTGATAGCCTCTTGTCCTATCACAGAATAGGTACCCGGCACATCAGGTTGGACAGCGATTACAACCACTTCCTGAAGGTGGACATTCCGAAGAGAATCAAGATGAGACATTTGCGTCTGCCCCGATACTACAGACAGGCCGGACAGCAATGTCAAACATATATATGCGACAGTATAGTATTTCATGTTTTGTAAAGCAAAGGAAACCTTTTATTTTCATCTTTCATCGGCAAAAGTAAAAAAATGTAGAGAAAATCTGCAAATATTGTTCATTGTGTGTGCTTTTACAACAAAAAATAAAATATGCAGCTAATTATGACACATACATTACTTATTTGCACATCAATACTTGCTTGGTCCATAATAAGTACCGGTTGGTTTCTTCTATTGAGATATCATAGAAAAGCATTAAAAGTACTCACATTCATAACCCCCACTCTAGTGGTATCATGGCTGATATGTACTTATAACTTATACAGGCTTTATTTTTTATGTCTTGAAATATCAGGCGTATTCAGCTATATTCTCTATTTCATATTCAATCTCATAATAATTGCATCAGGCAGTTATATCATCTGAAAACTAATTCTTTACCGGACAATAAAAAGTAAACTCGAACTACCCCGTTATTATGCCGTCCATCCATCGGCAGAAGTCTCCATGTCTAAAGAGAAAAGGACATTCGCGCCAACCGAAAAGCAAAAACAGCAGATTGACAACTGGATTAATTCTCCGGAATTTATTACATCCAAAATAACTTTGGAAAAGATAACCAAAGATGTTGTGATGAACAAAACCGATTTAAGTGCATATATCAAACAGGAGTATGGCGACAATCTCTCTGATATTATAACGTCCAGGCGACTTAACAGAGTGGAAAAAGTTCTTTCCGATGAAGAAAAGAATAACTTAACGATGGTAGAGGTTTTAGAAGAAGGCGGATTTCAGGCTCCGTCCACTTTCTTCCAAGCTTTCTATGAACGGCACAAAATGTCTCCATTAGCATGGAAAAAGCGCATAAATGCCAACCATAAGCTCAAAGATAATTCTTAAATCATCTATTCTTATACGAAATCGTCTAAAACCATAGCACTGTAGTTACGCACAAGGCATTATTTATCAACGATTTATCATGATAGAGTCTTTCCATAACCTTTTCGGACTTCCATTTATCTGTTTTTGCCTACTTTTACACAACAGATAATGACTCCTTCAAGAGTAAGAGTCCACAATACTTATATAATTATGGAAAGCAATACCGATCGTAACATTTACATCAAGCATAATGATTGCTTTGAAAAATTGCCATATGGCATAATCTGCTATTTAGAGGCAGCAGGCAGTTATTGTAATATTTATATGTCAGACAACAAAATGCTGACAGTATCACAACCTCTTGGAGAAATCTGCGAATTTCTGTGTCCGAATACATTTATACGGGTACACCGTTCTTATGTTATCAATAGAAATTACGTTGACAAGTATGCCGGTAACATATTTATCATTCACGACAAAAGTATACCTATCGGACGAGCTTACAGAAAAGAAGCGCTCTCCAATTTTAATATAGTAACAAAAGGATGAGCAAGTTTTACTAATACATTATGTAAGACTTACCCATCCTTCTACTTTATTTCCGGCTAATTCTTTCGATAAAGTCGCAAACATTGTCCACTGACTTTTCCGTATGAATTTTGTCCGCTAGTATTGTTGCATTCTTTTTATAAATCGGATTGGTTACGAGGTCTCGTACCTTCTCTTCCAACTCCTTATCGGAAACTTTGGCTATCTTGATAACTTCCGGCCCTATTTTCAATTGGCTAATCCGGTATCCCCAATAAGGTTGATCCAAAATAAGGGGGAGAATTAACTGGGGACATCCGGCACGAGCCACACTATGAGTAGTCCCCGCACCGCCATGATGCATAACCGCATTACAGTTCGGGAAAATCAAGCTATGCGGAATGGCACGCTTCATAAGAAATACATTCTCCGTGTTTTCCAGATGAGAACCGATTTTAGACCAACCGGAGCCTACAATCAGCTTATAATCCAACTTTTGGCATACAGTGACCAAGCGATTACAGAATGAATCACTATCCTTGGCACTACAACTGCCTAATGTGAAAAAGAGGGTAGGCCGTTGATCCTTCCGGATAAAGTCCATGAGCTCCCGATAGGCCTCTTCATCATACTGAAGCGTGTCGTTGAAACAATACCCTCCAATCTCCCACTTACATTTCCAATCGGGATCGGTGTTACCCAAATAACGGCTATATAACAGATAATTGTATGCTGTAAATGTAGCATAATAGCCGCTATTCTTTAAAGGTTTTAATCCCAATAATTTGCGATTTTTATTAATCGTCTTTTGAGACATATAATTACTCCCGACATTCAATATCTTCCAGATTAACGACGGAGTAAAAATAGGATTAGGTTTCGGAAACGGAAAAACGGGAGGTGGTATCCGCCTACTTGGGATAAACGGCCCGAAAGCAGTCCGTATCAACGGCTTATTACAATATTCGGCAATGCTTGCTGCAGCAAATTCGGAGTTGGTAGCAACCAGTATATCATGTTTTTCCAGTAATGGAGTCAACTGCTTGAACTGCACGTCAATCACGTTTCGCATCCATTTCAAATAGGGAGTTGCCGCTTTGGACTGCTTCACCGTGCTGTCCACCATACGTTCAATCTCATCCGGGTCCTGCAGAACATAGTTCAAGCGATAGGCTTTTGCCTGTTCTTCAAACATCTGCGGCAAGTTAAGGTGACTTCATGTCCCCGTCTGAGCAATTCCGAGGCAATCACCAGATAAGGATAGACATCGCCTTGCGAGCCCCGGGTTACTAATAGAATTTTCATACTTCCTACGTTTTAGATAACGCCCATTTCCATCAGTTTCTCTCGCTTCAACCCGTATTTTTCTTCCAATGCTTCCAATGAAGGCTCACTAATATCGAGGGGATGATCCAACTTTTTAACTTCACAATATCCTTTGTAGACCTCTTTAATCATCTTTCGCGGATTGAATACCATAGACGATGTTATCCAACAACCATGTGTACACCAACAATTCGCCTTGTAGCCATATCCTATTGTTTCGACTTCTTTCTTCATGACATCGCTCTTCATAATCCGGCTGATGTTGCAATCATAATCCTTGATGTTGCCCAATGGTTCGCGAAGTTCGCAAGAGCGGAAACGACCATCGTAGTCGATAACCAATGTGGTTTCTCCTGCCGTACAATCCATGCCCAACGGAGTAGGCTTGTCGATATTGGTGGTACGGATGTTATACAATGCACGAATAATACCTAAATAAAAGAATTTGGTAATCGGCTTCCGCAGGCCGCTGGTACCTTCCACCATCCGTTTGGCATAAGCCGAATAAATCGGGGCAGCCTCATCCTGGATAACACGCAAGGTCTCTCCTGTCAATGCCTTCACGCCTTCTTCACGCGTCACTCCACGGGCCGCCTCAATGGTATATGTAGAAATCCGAAAGCGACCATATATCCATCGCATAAAGTCATTGACCTGCTCTATGTTGTATTTGGTGATAACCGTGGATACGTTAATAATCACCTTTGCATCATCCTTAAAATGGTCGCAAACCCGCTTTAATGTATCGGCTGCTTTGTAGAAATTTCAGGGAACACCTCTCTGGGTATCATGCGTCTCACCAAACCCATCCAGAGATATGCTGACATTGATGTTACAGTCCGGACAATTCCGGCGGAAACGTTCCACCCACTCGATAACCCGATCCGGCTTCAAAGCGTTGGTCGGCATATTCACATCTTTGATTTTATTATTTTTATAGAACATTTCGAGTATCTCCGGCAAGTCTTCCCGAAGTGTCGGTTCCACTCCCGATACCCACAGACGATTGAATTCACCGGCAGTCTCAGAAATCTTCCGAATTTCACCAAAAGTCAGGTCTTTCTCTTTTTTATTCATGTCATCGGCATAGAAATACATCGCACACTTGGCGTTACACCTCCCGGTTACAAACAAAAATATAGATTCTAATTTTCTTTTTGTGCTCATGCTCTGAAAAGAGCTTCCAGTACGTTTTACTTTCATTTTCTTGGTTTTATGATTGTTATTATAGAACCAAAGTTATAAAACTATTGCGAAATAAAAGCAAAAAAAGCATTTCTATTATTATTTTCTTCCGGCTTGACGACGTATTGTCTACATTATTCCAACCCCATTCCAAGCAGCCTGAAACTTGTAAATTGTACTAATTCATAAAGATATTTTGCTTATAAATGAACGAATACAAATTATAGGATTTTCTCTTTCACATCCAACTTGAACCGTTCCACTTCATCTTTCTCAAACCGGCAGCTACACCCCTCCTTTTTAGCTCCCTTCTTCATAAGGCGATCTAAAAACAGAGTCTTTATATTATATACACGACACAACTTACAAAGTGAGAGGTGAATTGCCAGGCGAGCTCTCTCTGTTACGGATAAAGGCACATGGATACGCTTTTCTATCAAATAGGTAGCCTGCTTGCATGACAGCGTAAATATATGGATAAACTCTTTAAGCATTTTAATCTTATGATTTAAACCAATGAACATCAATACATTTTCTCAACTGAAGACGGCTACGTTGCAATAACTTCCAATAATTAGTAACCGACAAATTTAGTTCGCGACATATCTCTGCGGCCTTTTGTTCCTGCAGGTAGCACTTATTGACAACAATCATCCATTGCCGGGGCAGATTTCCAAGACATTGGTTGAATATCTCATAAAAGCTATCGTTATTCAACAGTGCACTTACCGCAAATTCATCCTCTTCCCAAGGGTCTGCCACATCCGGCTCAATCCATTCACCATGTTTATCAAAAAAAGTTTCAAAGGAGAATGATTGGGGACTTCCGTTATACCGCTTCTTATAAATATCTGCAATTTTGTGATGCAATATACTTGTCAACCAGGTCAATGGCGAACTTTTCCCTTGGAAAGTATCTCTGCTTTTGTAGGCGGAAAGAAAGACTTCCTGAACTACATCCTTAGCATCCTCCTTATCGGAGAGTAAATAATATGCCCTATCCAATAGAGCTTTTGAATAGTCGTCTATCCACTTTTCCAACTCGAAAGTCGGGATAGAGATTTCAGTTTGTCGCATACGGTTATTAGATTAGAAATCATAATCCAGAGCATGGTTTTCGGAAACCTATGCTCTGGATTTTATTAACTGCAAAGATATAATTTTATCGGACAATAACTTTCAAAGTTTTATTTATTGCAGGAACCGGGAACATATTATCCACTTTCATGGTAGATTTATCCTCTTTTTCCGGCATTCCAGTGAACAGTCCTTGTGCATTTCCGGCTCCAGGATGTTGACTAACTGCCGTTCCATCATCAAAAAGCGCTGTTTTATCAGTAAGGTCGCCTTTGAAATCTGCAGAAATCATGGCATCATTGGCATAGAACCAGTCATTGGAATAGCCAAACATCGTAGCATGAGCAATATGGTCATTTTCTGCCGCATCAAACTGTACCTCTATTTTCTCGCCCGGTGCTACAGGAGCATTGCCGGCAATATACACTTTCCTTACATTAGACATCTTTTCCAATGAAGCCTTCAGTACAGACGCATCACCCATTTGCGCAAGGTTAGCCAGTCCCATTCCCGCATCTTTCTTTCCTACTTCATAGATAGGATTGGAGTCTCCTGTATAGACAACAACTATGGCCGGAGAGATACCGGTGATAATACCTGTATTGGCAGAAATTTTTGCACTTAAAAAAGAGTTGTCACCCATTTGTGCAATAGCCGTAATTTCTGCATTCGACTTTTCACCAGCTTTATAAAAGGCATATCATTTAAGAGTTTTCCGTTGAAAACATTGGATACAGCCCACACACCAGGGGAAAAAGGAGTTGCATTCGTACTCCCACCCGAGGTATTAGTGATAGTCAATTTGAATTCAGAGGAACCGGCAGTATAACCCAGTTCCAATTTCATCAGTTTCGAAGCATCTACACCGGGAACCATCATAATATTAGCATTCTCTTTTTCATCAGTCATTCCGACTTTTGTCCCATTATCCCACAATTTGATTTGTGAAGACACATCTCCTGTCATAGGAGTACCATCATTCTTATACAGTTGGATACCAGGATTTTCCGGTGCAAAGAACCAGTCTTTAGATGCTCCGTACATGGTAGCAAACATCAGTGCCTGGCCCTTGCCGGCATGGAATGTGAAACTAATACTTTGTCCGGGCAACACCACAGGCGCCATAACCTTATCATCTCCCATTCCTACAAATGTTCCACTCTCTACAAAATCTTTAGGTTCCAATACATTTTCAAAAGAAATAGCAGAAGATGTTAATTTCGGCATATCCTTTTCATCATCGCCACATGAAACTAAAGCTGTTGAAACCAATGCAACCATTGTTGCTGCTAATAGATACTTTTTCATATTCATTATTTATTAAAATGTTGATTATATCATTTTCTTTATTTCTTTTCCAGAAGGGGAATATACTCGGCATATCCTTCCTCTTTCATTTTTTCTTTCGGAATAAATCTCAGTGATGCACTGTTTATGCAATATCGCAATCCACCTTTATCTGCCGGACCGTCATTGAACACATGTCCCAGATGAGCATTTCCTGTTTTGCTGCGCACTTCAATTCGCTCCATGCCATATGAGTTATCCATCTTTTTCACAATCAAGCTCTTATCTATAGGCTTTGAAAAGCTGGGCCAGCCACAGCCGGAATCGAATTTATCAGTTGATATGAATAGCGGTTCTCCGGTAGTTATATCCACATATATCCCTTCCCGTTTTTCATTCCAATATTCATTCTGAAAAGCTCTTTCCGTTGCACTCTTTTGGGTTACCGCGTATTGTTCGGCTGTCAGCATAGAATGTAATGTCGCATCATCCGGTTTTCGGAATTTCTTTTGATTAGCTTTCTTAGCCATATCAAACAACTCTGGACTGATATGACAGTAGCCGTTCGGATGTTTGCCTAAATAATCCTGATGATAATCTTCGGCAGGATAGAAATTCCTTAACGGCTCAATCTCCACCACAATCGGCTTAGAGTATTCTTTAGACAAAACCTCTACTACTTGTTTGATGATAGGCAAGCCGCTTTATCAGTGTAATAAATACCGGTGCGATATTGCACTCCCCTGTCATTTCCCTGCCGATTGAGCGTGGTCGGATCTATTGTTTTAAAGAAAAGGTCCACCAGCAATTTCAAATCAGCCTGTTGCGGATTATAACCCACTTTCACTGTTTCGGCAAACCCCGTATTGCCATCGCAAACCTGTTCGTAAGTAGGTTTTTTCAAGTTTGCTTTCCCATTAGCATAGCCCACTTGCGTGTGGAGCACATCATTAATCTGCTTCATAAAATGTTCTGTTCCCCAGAAGCATCCGCCTGCAAAATAGATTTCTTTTACGTCATTCATTTTAGTATTTTTAGAGAGCTGTCCGCTCATTGTTTCCTGTGCAATTGCCAATCCTGCAGATACAAGCAAAGCGATAATTAAAATAATCTTCTTCATATTTCTTTCTTTTTTTATCTCAGTAAATAAGGTGAAGGATGAAGGTACATAAAGCCCAATCCTAACATGGGAATATCTTTCAAAATCATAAAATTCGTAGTTAGCACACCATCTACTATATTCCACGTACCGGGAGTAGTAAACAAGAAACTGATTGTTATCAGAAACGTTGCAATAAGGAAAAGAGCTGCAAATGGTCTTAATATGTCATATTTCAGACTAAAAAGTAGCAGAAGTCCTGTAATAATCTCGATTACTCCAAAAAGATTGGATACCTGTTGCACACTCAACACATCGTATAGCCAGAATAGTAAAAAATGATTTTCTACTAAAGGTTTGATACCGGCTGCTTCAGTTGGCGTAAATTTGAAGAATCCAATCCATAGCATAATTAGTACGATACCTACAAGTGATATGTAATATCCCAGACGTGCGAGCTGTGGAAACAGGGAAACGATGTAACTGATAATTGATTTCATATTCTTTTCTTATTAGTTTGTTGTTTTACTTCTTTTGATAGTTTAGTCTGCTCTCCCGCAGAATACTGACACTAACAAGAGGACTTTTTTCCTACTTTTTTAGTTCAACGAATATAACATATTAATTATCAAAGAAATGGCACAAACAAAAAAGCGTTTATCTATCACGACAAACGCTTTCCCACCTATATTTATATCAATAATTATGTTATTTACTCCTCCATTCTATAGATTTCCGCAATGGCTGACTACAACAAATTACTCAATGACAAAATTCTCCGATTTAAAGTTGCTATAGTATCGTCCGGTAATAACGGTAAACTTCAGGACACAATAATCGGGGTCGGTAACTCCCTCTTTGTAATACATCGTATCCCCTTCTTCCCATATCATTTCTTTATGTTCGCTATCAGTCATTACCTCCATTGTCCCTTTCAGCATCACTCCCCTGAAGAAACGGCTGTCACAGAAGTAGATACACGAACGATTGTCTTTTAAGAATTGGGACACACGCATAGAAGATGTGTTCGTCGTAAAATAAAACGTCCGTAAGCCCACTCTTTTTCGGGGTTTCAGCATGGCTTTCATATTAGGGAAGCCTTCCGCATCAATAGAGCCGATAAAGGCCGTCCGCTGTTTATCAATCAGTTTTCCAATAGTTGTTTCTACGTCTTTCATATACTTTTAGTTTTTAATTATTATACGATGCAAAAGTAGAAGGATACTAGAAAAGCAATGCTATAATAATCAATGGAGAAATAGCACTTTTCAATGAATTGCACTATTCCGGTACTGCAGAGGAGTGAGATTTGTTTGCTTGCGGAACAGACGTATAAAGTATGACGGATTTTCAAAGTTCAATCGGTCGGCTATGTCCGCAACAGAGAGAGTGGTATAGGATAACAGCATTTTAGCTTCCTGAATAATTTTATTCTGAATGTAGCACTTAGGACTGACTCCGATACTCTTCCGGACAATCTCGTTCAGATAATTGGGAGTAATGCACAACTCGCAGGCATAATACCGGTATCATGATAAATCTTAAAATCCTTATCAACCAGACTGATAAAGCTATCTATATATCTATTCCGGGGCTTCTCTTCAGCAGCAAGACTGCTTTTGCATATTCCCGATTGAGCAACATCAGCATTTCATATAGCAGCGCCCGCAAGAGATGCTTATCTTTCGATTGTTCATTGTTTATCTCAGCGATAATATTCTGAATCAAATCATTGAGCCGTGGATAGATACCCGCAACATTTATTTTAGCAGAAACTCTGTCCCGACTAAAATATAATAAGTTCTGTATGAAGAAACGGTCGTTAAAGAAAGAGAGCAAGAATTCTTCCTCAAATATAAGGGCGTAGCCATGCGGCAGGTCATTCTTATCCCATGCCCGGATTTCCCCCGGTCTGGAGAACAAGACGTCGCCCCGGCAAAGTGTATAGTGCTCGTCATTTAGCGAGAAACTCCCATTATCACTCGTGATAAAAGTGATATCAAAATAGGACAGCGTGTGCACCGGATGTTTGCCGATGTACTGCCTGATGCTGTCCAGTGATACTACATCTATCAAAAGCTCTTCACCGTATTTGTTTTTATAGAACTTATATAGAGGTATAAATTTCATATAAATGCTTTTTGCAAAGATAGCGAATTCAATCAGAGAGTTAATTCTTCCCGTGCTTTTTTTAGCTCAATTGTTTTGGTGACGCCAATCTCTTCTACAAATCTTCGGTCGTGGGATATAACCAACAGCGTTCCCTGATAATCACGGATGACGGATGTCAGAATATCAAGACTCAACAAATCAAGGTTATTGGTAGGTTCATCCAGAATAAAGAGATCGGGCATATGATTGGAAATCATTAGGCAACAGAGATACAGCCTAATCCTCTCACCTCCACTCAACACCCGGCAAGGCTTATCCCACATCTCTTTAGGGAACAAAACACGATGCAGCCGTAGCTTTATCTCATGGTCCAAAAGATTACGGCGATTATACTGCTGCGCCAATTCCAGTATTGTCTTTGATGTCTTCACCTGTCCGTACTCCTGGTCTAGATAGACAAAGAAAAAATCCGATTTAATTATCTGTCCGACAGTGGGCTGCAAGTCACCTATCAGCAGCCTGAGGAAGGTTGTCTTGCCACTATCGTTATCCCCTCTGACATGGATACGTTCTCCGCTTCTTATCTCCACCTCAAGAGACTCCTGCCAAAGAAATTCCTTTTCTACATATTTGAAATTAATCCCATGAACAGCAACCAGCATTTTCCCGTTATGCAACTGTGCATTGTCAAAATCCAGTTTCAATTCGCATACTACATTTTGTCTCTGGCGCAAATCATTCAATTTCTGACTATTCTACTCTATTATATCCGCATGTTTATCCCTTAGTTTTGCTCCGGTATTCTCTCCCCTATTTTTCACTCCCTTACGCAGGATACGTATCACTTGGTCTTTATTTCTTTCGCCTTGCCGGGAACGCTTTTCTTGTTTCTCACTAACCTCTTTCGCTTTTTACAAGCCAACTTCAATGCGGTTTCTTCGGCATTCACTTGCTGGGCTAAGGCTTGTTCCTCTATCTCCTTCTGAGCCTTATAGAAATCATAGTTTCCGCCATATAGCTTTAATCCCTTCGGAGACAATTCATAGGTCTCCTCCAGCAAGTTCAACAACGTAACATCATGGCTTACAACCATTATAGTAGCCTTACTGCCAACGATGAACTCATAAAGTTTTTGACGGCTCGTATCGTCTAGATGATTGGTCGGTTCATCAAGCAAGACGACAGCCGGACGATGAATAGATATGCCTGCCAAAAATAATTTAGTTTTCTCACCACCACTCAATGCGTCGATGGACGTTGTCAATTCGATGTCCGGCAGTCCCCACGCATCGAGCGCGACACGGCAACGGGCCTCTATATCCCAATCATCAGCCAGCATGTCATAATGCTCATACTTATCGCTGCCGTTGCAGATGGCGTGCAACGCCTCTATCTTGTCAGATACCCCCCAATACCTGACTGACAGACATTCCCGTTAGGCCTATCTGCTGAGGGATATAATAAGGAGTTGATGCATACCAAATGCTGCCGGAAGAAACACTTAATTCTCCGGCTATCATTTTTAAAAGGGTTGATTTACCCGTTCCGTTATTTCCAATAACAGACACTTTTCTGCCTGTAGCAACAGACAGATTAACACACTAAAACAAGGGTTGCTGATTATAATAGTGGAAAGATACGCCACTAAGGGTAATACTCATAATGTGAACAATTAATAGGGGGGCCTTGAAGAAGGCCATTCAACCGATAACTTCTTTATCTCTCGTATAGCGTCGGCTTTTAATAAAACCAACTATTAATTGTTTATTCTCATCGCAGTATTTTTAAATTCGGCTGTAAAGATAACTACCCTGCTTCACTTTACCAAATATTTCGTGTTTTTTCCCTCTCTAAATCCCGCTTTTGAATGAATTCAGGATTCATTGCAGCAATGATTTCTGAATTCATTGCTGCAATGAGTTCAGAACTTATTGCGGCAATGAGTCCTATACTCATTAAAGCGACAACACGAGGGGGAATGAATAAATCAAGAAAAAAATACTATTTCCCAATTTATTTTTCTACATTTGCAGCCATATTCAGGACACGAGCCTGAAGTTCTGGTAAAGTAACACACACTACTTCTAATGAAGAAAGCAATAATCCTTTTAAGCATCCTCGCGATAATAGCGGGAGCTTGCAGCAATAAGACAAAACAAAGTAAAGAGGTCGCCACTACCCCCTTCCACCTCCCCAATATGGCGGCGTCTATACATTCGGCGACACCGCACGGCATGAGAGAGCTTATGGCGAAGCCTACATTTATCCGGAAAATGACAGCACACTGCTATTCTATATTTTCAGTTGCAACGGTGCACCGGCTTATAACAGCGGTTCTATCGACGGCCGCATCACCGTGCACAACGGAGAAGCCACTTACCGGAAACGATTAGAGTATGCGGAAACCGACTGTACACTGCTTTTCAAATTCAAAGGTGACACACTGACCGTTGTCGAAGCGGAGAATGATTGTCAATGTGGCTTCGGGCACAATGTCTATCTAGACGACACCTTCCTGCGGGCCACTTCGGAGATACCCCTACACTATACCACCATTTCAAACGATAAGGTCTATTTCAGCCAATGGAAAGAAGACGAACAATCCGACGAGCGTTCCTACCCGAAAATCAACAGCCGTTTCACCGATTACTTTCCCGATTTAACCTTGGGGCAGGAACATGAGCGCGGCCAACTCATTCCTTCGGAGATTGCAGAAGAGTTCCTGACCGACCTGCTTAACACCGAAAATGAAGCAAACCAGAAATTCTATGCTGTCGGGAAAATCACAGGTTACAGAGGAATGGATTTATTCATCTATGACATCGAAGAGGAACTGAAAGATGAAGATACTTACGACAATCACATGGACGGCCTCCGCTATGTATTGTTTTATCAGCAAGACGGTTCTCCCTGCCTGACGTTTGACAGTGAATATGAAGACCAGGGCTTAATCCGGGCAACATACTGCCTGGCTTCCCACTATTACGGCGAAGGCGGCGAAGCAAGCTTTCGAAGCTATTTCGACACAGATACAACACTCATTTCCCACCGTCATATCTCAGAATCTGAAAGTGCCACGGGATTTCAGACGCCACGGGTTAGCGATGAAGAGTTCCGTTGGAACATTACGCTATCAGATACAGAAGGTTTAAAAAGAGAAGTTCTGGAAATTACCAAACTGGAATTTTCATCTCCGTTCTACGACCGCAATTACCTTCTACAGCAGGACTGGAACACAGTAGAAGACAAAGGCTTCAACGGAAGGTATCCCACCAAAACCAACAAATGGTGGCTAGATATTGACGAGTACCGGAGAGCAGACATCTCTTTCTATATTGAAAGAATTGACGGAGAACTGTTTCCTATCTTTGAAACGACTGGTGATGATAGAGTAGTCATAGACCGCTACATTGTAGGAAAACCTCATGATACTCCAAACACCGATACCAACTATGACACACCGGAAACATTAAAATGTCCCGTCATTATCAAAACATCCGATGGCGACTTGAAGTTTCTGCCCGGGCAGAGGGTGCTATCAGAATGACAGCCGCATCGTACAACGTATTCCCCTCACCTGAATATCCGGATTATTGCGATAGTTCAAGCGCCAGGCATAATCGATGCGGAGGAACTTGAAGATATTCTCGATGCCGACACTCGCTTCCATATAGGGGGCTTTCCACATCGTATAAGAACCGGCAGGAAAAACATACAGGCCCTCTCCCCCATTCGCCGGATTGTTCTTTTCCGTCAGGTTACCCCACAAGCCACGGAAGCAGAAGACCTCCCTCCATTTCAGGTTCTTGACAAGAGGCAGACGGTTCAGAAGGTTACCGTTCAGGTAGTAAGTCAAATCCCAGGACACATATTCATCGTTGATAAACTCCATTGAATTCATATTGGTATAAGCCTCCGGCTGAATGGTATAAGTCAGGTTGGCATTAGGCAAGATGAGCAACGGATAAGGAACTTTGCTCCACACTTTCCCCGCTTTGGCAATCAAATCGGCATAACCGAAAGCAGAGAACCAAAAGCGCTTCTGGGCACCAATGTCGGTACGCTGATAGTTGTAGGACGAACCCAGGAAGTGCTTTGCAGCCATTGTGTGGCTGAAGTTAAAAATCAACGCATCGTAAGTGATAGGGATACGGTCGTTGCGCGTCTGATAAAACTTTTCATTCTTTCCATAACGGAACTTGAGTTCCAGCTCCGTCATGTCGTAGTGACTGACAGAGGTAACGGCAGCGTTCGGGATAATGCGGTTGAAATCGGCATACTCGCTGGCATATTCGCGGAATGTACGGGCAACGGCTCCATAAGCTATGCCATTGTAATGCTCGCGATAGTAAGTCAGTTCGCCCTGCCGCAGATAAGTGGCCCGCGAATCCTTTTTGCGCCTTATAGACAAGAGGAAGTTATCTTTGTTGGTGTACATGTATTGCTGCCCCAACTTGTTGATGTCGTACATATATTCCAACCGGATGGAATGTACCGGAAACTCTTTGCGATACTCCTTGCGGTCATTGAACGAATACTCCACAAGAGCATCGTATTTCAGTTCTTCATCCCGGGTTCCATACGCCATATAACCGTCAAAAAACAGTCTCTTATTGAATGCAGGAGTCGTGGTACCTCCCACACGAAGCCGGACGCCTTCGATGGAATTGCCGCTGATGGTGGTATTCATCGGCCCGAACTCAAACTTGCTTTTCAGAGGGTCTTCGTGCGTGGGAATGTAACCCGACACAAGGGTAGACACCACCTTCTCCGTTACATAGAAGACCGGGACGGAACGCAGCCGTACCATCAGTTTCGCCACCGTATTAGGATTCTTCCGGGCAGCCTCATCCGGACGAACAATTACCCAGAAGTCTTCCGGTCGCCGGTAAGCCTCTTTCAGTGTGATGATAGGAGCTCTTTCGCGGAAGATAGCCATTTGCTCCTCATCCGGCTCTTCAAAAGAGTGGTTGCTGTAGATATTCAGACGGCGGGCATACATTCCCTTCGACTTTTCGCTCAGCTTGAAGTTCACCTCTATATCGTCTTTCGTAATGATGCGGGTACTGTCGGCCGCACGTTCAAAGGTCTGCTCGATGGTCATGCGGGAGACGAAGTTCAGGTTGATGTGCCGGGGAACATTGAGGATTGCTTTCTGAATAAAATAAGTAGAGTCGAGCGTCACATACAGATGGCCTGTGAAGCCGAACGTCTCCGAATTAAAAGGTACGAACCCCAAATCTACACACGGCTGATTGTTGACATTCAGCGTATCGAGAAGATAGTATTTGTAATAGTTGGGCCCGATGGTGGAAAGCGGACTTACGAACCGTTGCAGAAACAAGGGAATATCATTCTGGAATATATCGACTTCGCGGAATACTTCACCCATGAACTGCTGGATACCGTCGCGCGAGAAGATTTCATCTATACCCGACGATTGGTTTCCCTTTACGAGACGCTTTTCCGATTTAGGGTCTCGCCGATAATAGACCGTTTCGAGCTTCTCCTTCTCCGAAACCGGAAGGATGGTCGTTCCCGCATCGAGCGTATCGACAAACTCAACCAGGAAATCAAATTTACCGGACTTACCCTCCTTCCTCGGCTTGGGTTGATAGTCGTTCATCGCAAAGACCATCTTCTCGTACTGATCGTACCGGAAATAATCATGGTTGCGAGGGTCGTTACTTTTACGCAAGGCGATGACCTGGCGCACAAATGCAACAGCTGGATTTTCTTTCTTGCTATATCTCTCCTTTCCCGGCTTGACGGTCACTTCGCCCAATGCAATCCCATTCGGTGCCAACTGTATTTTCAGGTTAACCGCCTTGCCCGGAGAGACCCTCACTTCTTTGGTGTCATATCCCAAATATGATACTTGCAACAGACCGCCTGCACTCGGAGCGGAGAAAGAAAAATGCCCATCCCCGTCGGTAGCCGTTCCTATATTCGTTCCTTTTATGATAAGGGAGGCATAAGACAACCCATCGCCCGTAATCGAGTCGGTCACAAGTCCCTTTATAGTCATATTCTGTCCATTGGCAGTCCATGCAATGAGCAGGGATACCAATAAAAAAGCAATCTTTTTCCTCATAATAATTTCCTATCCTTTCTTTTTTGGGGGATGCAGAAACTTGTTCTGCCATGCCTGATAGTAATCGGGCTTATCCACCATCAATTGCCCTTGCGGGTCGATAAACAACTGGATGGTGTTTCCCACAGCACACAGCCGGTTATCACTTTCACGATACACTTCGTAGCTATAGTCGAGTCGTGCACCGGGTTTGTAAATGTAATGTGTATGCACGACGGCCACATCGTTGATGGCAAGCGGCGCATAATATTTTATGTGAATGTCGTAGATGGGGACATAAATGCCGGAGCGCTGCATATCGGCATAACCTATGCCGGGATAGTGCCGTCCGAATGACTCGCGACCATCTTCAAAATAAGTGACGTATGAGCCATGCCACACCCGCTGCATCGAATCTATCTCACTGAACTTTACCGGTACGCGGCAAATGTCTTCCAAGTCTTTTATCACCGCCATCAGAGTGAGGGATTAAAGACACTGTCGCTCACCGGAGCATTGAACTGATAGTTGGAAAAGTCGTACCGGGTATAGTTGTTGCCCTTCTCATTCATACGCAGACTTTTGAGTTCGACCCGTTTCAGGTCGACGGTCAGCACAAACGAGGTGAACATCATCTTGCGCCTGGCTTTGGCATCCGAGATAATCGGGGTGACGGTCAGCACACAGGTGTTGCCTTGCTTTGCCACTTCCACATCGGCCAGGTCGGAAAGGTCTACGGCAGAGTCCTCATCGGCTGTCATATTCTTGAAGACGGCTTGCAAAGACTCAAACTGATTGTTCCCTTTTCCTTTGGCAACGCTCTTTTTGCCGTCGGCCACCATTGTGAAGGTGTTGTCGACCATCAGCAGCATATCCTTTCCGTCATCGAAGATCATGCACATTTTGTCGGGCTTCTTGTAGTAGAAATATCCCCTGCTGACGATGTCCTGAGTAAGAACGTCATTATGCTTGGTGCGGACAACGGTGGCTGCCAGCGTATTCATGTTTTTATACCGTTCCGCCGCTTTCTGTATCTCCGCATCTTGTGCAAACAAGTGGAGACAAGAGAAAGCGAAAGTCATGAACAGAGTGAATAGTTTTTTCATATGCAGTTAAGTATAAAGTCCTCCATTGATTGAAATCACATTACCGGTAATGTATCCGGCACCGGGCGAAGCGAGAAAGCCTACTGCCTCCGCCACCTCCTCAGGTGTACCGAAACGGTTGGCTGGAATGGTCTTCTTCAATGTGCCCTCATCAAGCCCCTCCACCATATCCGTCTTGATAAAACCGGGAGCTACAGCATTGACGGTCACATTCTTGCGTGCCACCTCCTGCGCCAAGGCTTTTGTGGCGGCTATGATACCTCCTTTTGCCGTAGAATAATTCGTCTGTCCCGCTATTCCCTTCAGGCCGCTGACGCTTGCCATGTTGATGATGCGGCCGAACTTATGCGCCAACATAGGTTGCAGCAATGGTTGTGTCACGTTGTAGAATCCGCTGAGGGTGATGTCGAGCACACGGTTCCAATCCTCCGGGGGCATGAAGGCCATGACGTTGTCGCGACGGATGCCGGCATTGTTCACCAGCACTTCGATGTATTCCTCCGGATGAGCCTTTTCCCAGGCTTCGAGGGCCTCGTGGGTTTGTACACGGTCGCTCACATCGAACATCAGTATCTCACCGTCTTGGCCGGCTTGCCGCACCAGTTCGAGGGTCTTCTCGGCCTCTGCGGTATTACTGGCATAGTTGATTAAGATATGATAGCCCATCCGGGCAAGTTTCACACAGACAGCACGGCCAATGCCGCGGCTTCCTCCGGTTATTAATGCATACTTCATTGTTTAGTCTCTTTTTAGTTTTTTACTATATTCCATATATACTCCTTCCCCAGTATCTCCGCACAGGTGAAGAGCGTTGTCATCGTCACACCATGCAACCCGTGCAACATTAGGTTCTGCCCCGTGAGGAGCAGGTTGGGAATGGGCGTTCGCGGCGAAAGCAAAGTCATCATCGGGTTGGCAAAGTCCTTGCGCAATCCGTAAGCCGAGCCTTCGGGAGTGCAGGTGTAGTCGCGGTATGTGAGCGGGGTACTGATATAACGTCCGAGGATATTTTCGGAAAGTCCGGGGATAAAATCATTTGCTAATGTGATACATTCATTAGCCACACGCTCCTTCATAGCCTTGTATTCCTCGCCACGGCGACCTAATGTCGTGCCACTCCACGCTTCGCATTTATTCCAAGTCATCGGGGTGAGTAAGTCTATCTGCCGCACATACCTGCTGCCGTCTTCGGGCACGCGGCAACTTATCAATACTCCCTTCACGGGACCGTCTTCCTGATAGAAAGTCCACACATCGGACTCCTTGTAGACGTACTGGTTCCAGTTGAAATATTTCACGGCATCCGGCTTGATGAAAAGCGATACGGTAAACATGCCGAAGGTGTTCTCCAAATGCTCCATGCGGCTACGGTAGACGGTCTTCATCCGTTCACTCTGCTTCACCAGCCGACAAGTGACGGCCGGATGAACATCACTGATGAAGAGGTCGCCTTCATAGCTTTCACCGTTCGAACAGACCGCGTAGGCCAGTTTCCCATTCTTCTCCACCAACTCCTGCACTTCGGCATTGCAGATAATCTCGCCACCGTGACTCCGAATATCCTCCACCAGCGAGTCCACTATCAGCGAACCGTCGCCTTTCAGCCGCCAACTGCTTTCAATGAAACTGCTGTTGCCATGAGCGAATGTGAACAGCGGAAGCGACTCCTGCCGCAGCTCCATCTTCAAGGAAGTACCGCTAAGGACATTCACCAGCAACGGGTCGCGAAATGTTTTCGTCAGATATCCGTAGGCACTTACTCCGAAGAAGCCGGAAGAAAGCGATGTCTTCCCTCCCGAAGTATTCAGCGCATCAAACTGCCGCTCACCCACCTGCCTCAACATATTCGCATAACGGCACAGCGCATCGCGTTCGGCAGGAAAATCCGCAGCCAGTGTACGTACAAACTCGTCATACCCCTGCGTGAAGGCAAAGGTACGACCGCCGATAGTCACCCGGTCGAAGTCGGCATCGAGACGTTGCCACGGCAGGCGTAACAGTCCCAGATGCTTGAAAGCGGCATGCAGCGACTGCCCTTCGGCAAGTCCTCCCACATAGTGAAGGCCCGTATCGAAGGCCTGTCCGCGACGCCGGTAGCTCTGGATGCATCCGCCTGCCTGCGCTCCCCTTTCCAGAAGAAGGACACTCATGCCGGCATGCGAGAGGATATGTGCACATTCTAGTCCGCCAAGTCCGCTACCTATGATGACTACCTCGTATTTCATTTCTTATTCTTATTTATCATTCTAAAGATGGCAGGTTGCACCACATAAGTGATTACCACTGCGGCTACCAGCCCCACCAACGTAGAGAAGCCCACCGACCGGATGGCGGGATGCTCGGCAAAGAGCATCGAGCTTACGGTGACAATCAGAATGACCGCACTGAAGAATATCGCCGTCTTGTGGTATCCCAACAGGCGCGTATTCTTCCTGCCTTCAATCAGTCCGCTCATCACGAAGATGCTGTAGTCCACGCCTATACCGAAGATAAAGGTGGAAATAATAATATTGACGAGGTTGAACCGTACATCGAAAATCACCATAGAACCCAGCACCACGAGCCAACTCAGCAGGATAGGCATAAAGCCCAGCAACGTATTCTTGATGTTGCAACGGAAACTGAAGAACAGCACGATGAGCACGAACAGCATCGAAATCCATTGCAGCACGTTGAAGTCCTCGTTCAGTCCGATAAGCGTGTCCGTGGTATAATAGTAGGTGTCGAGCACAAGCATATTGGGCTGCGAAGCCACGGCATCACAGATACGATGGTAGTCGCTGTCCTTGCTGCGTATGGAGTCGTTGGCGCAGCGCACGGAGGTAAAGCATAAGTAGTCTCCGTTATAGGACTGCTCCATCAAGGTAGATTGATACCCCTTCGGGATGATGCCTGCCTCATAGAGAGCATCCGGCTCATAGTCGGCCGTGGCAAAGTCGAAGAAAGCATCGAACGCTTCGGGACGAAGGTTGGCTTGCGGAGCGGTGCGGGCGATGAGCGTGCGCACGATGTTCAGGCGCTCCTCTGTCCAGAAGTTCTTCCAGGCATCGATGCGTTGCTGTTGCACCCGTAGCGGTACGAATATCTGGTTGGTATGTGTATAGCTCTTCACCAGTCCGGCTTGTTGCAGCGAGTCCAGCTTGTCTGCCATTCCGGCGAAGTTCTCAATCGCCTCCTCCATCGTTGCTCCCGAGCTGGCGAAATACTTCTGCTTGTCGCCCGTATGCGTCTTGGCACGAAGCAGGTCTTCCGAGTACGAAACGCTCTCGGCCCGATAACCCAGGTTGTGCATATCGGCATCAAACCGTGTGCCTCCCACTACGTAAAACCCGATACATATCACTACCGCGACGAGTATCACCACTACCAACGGCTTCTTGCGGTCCAGCGGATAACTATTGATGCGGTCTACGATAGCAAAAGCGCGACGGTTCACCTTGTTCTTCTCCGGGTGCAGGAATTGCGGCAGGTAAATGAGGCTGAAAGCCGTAGTGCCCACAATGGCAAAGGCGGCAAACAGCCCGAAGTCCTGCAACAACTCCGTGCGGATGAAGATAAGCCCCATGAAAGAGCCGATGGTCGTCAGGCATCCCAGGCAAACGGGCTTCACCTGGTCGCGTAGCACCTGCTCCGGGTCGCTGACGTATTTGTAATGTGTGATAATGTGCAGCACGTAGCTGAACGCCACTCCCAGCACCACCGCACCAATGCCGAGCGCCAGCAGCGAGAACTGTCCTTTGATGAAATACATGGCCGCCAGCCCGAAGAGCGTACCGAAAACCACGGGCAACAGCAGCAACGGTATCGTATCGGCATTGCGGAAGCAGATGAAGATAAACAGCAGCACCAGCACCAACGCCCCGATAATCGTCTCCTTCAAGTCGGACTTAATCCGCGATGAGTTATAGAACCCGCTGGCAGGCGTACCGTGATAGCAGATTTTCACATCGGAAGCAGAAACCGAGAATTGCTCTATCTGCTCATTCAGTGTCTTTAACAAGGCCGAACCTTGCCCCGTATTGGCGGCCGAATACATAGGCGTAATGAAAGCCACGCACACCGTAGAGTCCCGGACAAAGAAATGTCCGTCGATGGTTTTGTAACTGCCGGCGGCGCCATCCGTCAGCGGTTTCAACTGCTCCATCAGCACACTGCGCAGTCCCACCGGGTCCATCTGTATCAGTTCGGGGAACATGCTTCCCATCGGACTCAGCAAATCATCGTGATTGGCCTGCATCTGCCGGGCCATGTGCTGATAAGTAAGCAGCGTGTCCAGACTGCTATAGACACAAGTATCTATATAAGCCGGAAGGTGGGCGCTCAGGTAGTCGATGACATCCGGCACCAAGTCATCGGAGAGTCTGTAGAAGACATCCCCAATCATCTGCCGGGTGGAGCCCAGAGCAGCGTTCCTGGCTTCCAGCGAGTCGATAAAAGCGTCGCAGGTTCCTACGATGCGTTCCACGGAAGCTCCATCCCTGCCCTCGAAGAGCAGGAAAGTCTTGTCCTTGATACGCAGATTGGCAAAAGCCAGTTTCTCGGTGCCGTCCTCGTTCTTGGAGGAAGGCATCAGTTTGTTGATGTCTTCTTCCAGGTATATCTGCGAGGCAAAATATCCGAAAAAGGCATATGGGGCAACCATCGACAGCCAAAAGACAGCACGGTGGCTACGGAAGTAGCGGTAAATCTTAATACAGAGTTGCGTCATACAATCATATCTCCTTTATATTCCATATACGTCCTTTCCGCATCCGCTATCCGGGCTGTGACAACATAGCCCAAGTCGATAGGCGAAAGGCTGACGGTGACCTCCACTTCGGGGCAGAGGACGGGTGAAGCAACGGCCGTCAGGCGACATTGCTTGATGGTGCTAATCAATAGCCTCCGGCCTGCCAGCAACGAGGCGCATTCCCTGATAGTCTCGATGTTGCACACACCCGGACACACCAGATTGCCGGGAAAGTGTCCGCGATAGACATCGCAGTCGGGCAAGAGGGCGATGCGGTAAACAGCCTCCAGTCCGTCGGATTTCGTACCGATTATCTTATAATATTTGTTTTCGAGCAGCATGGCGGGTAAATTCAGTCATTGGGTTTAATGAAAATCTTCATTTGCGTATCAGCCACGATGTCGTCCGAGACACGGGCTTCACCGGTTATGATAGTTACGCCGGCCATTTCTGCTCCCATCGTGATAGTGGTACGCAATTCGTCGCCTATCTGCGGACGGTAGCAGCAATGGAACTTCTTCACTTCACCGATATATCCCACGGGGGGCTGTGTGGCTCCTGCACTTATCGCCTTGTATCCCGCAAAGGCGGAAGCTGACTGGGCTATATGTTCTATAAGCCCGGGCTCGGCCAGTAGTCCGTCCTCGTCGATGAAGTAATTGTCGGCCTTGACGATGAGGCTGGTTACAGCCACATCGCCTTTTACCTCTATCAGCTTGTCGACCATTCGGATGGGGTCGCGCTGCGGAATGAGGTTCTCTATTTCCAGACTTTTCATTCTGCCGGGAGGTGTGCCTCTATGTAGTCATAGAGGTCGTTGAACGTTTTGATTTTGGGTAAATCCGATGCTGGCACCTTTACCTTATAAGTGTATTGGATGATGGCCACCAAGTCTACCAGACTAAGGCTGTCCAAAGAAAGTGCATCCTTTATATCTGCATCGGGGGTGAAAACGCTTAATTCTACTTCAAACTCTTCTGCCAACACGGCATTTACTTTTTCTACAATCTCTTCACGTGTCATAATCATTCTTTTTTTTGTTTGTTATTATACGGTTATAAATTAAATGGGAATTTAGGGGGCGTAGCGCCCCAGCAAGGCTCTCATTCGGGTGATAACAAGACTATCTCAATTCTCCTCCTCCTGGGAGGAGGAGTACCCCAACAGGGGGGGGTGGTAGGTAAAGATAATACCTTGAAAGAATGAGTTATCTTATGTATCCACCTACCACCCCGCCCTTTGGGCACCCCTCCTCCTCGGAGGAGGGGAATAAAGTTACTCTTGCAAATAGATACGCAACGATAAATTATCATTTCCCTCAATAGCCTCCTTTCCGTTCCCCGGTGCCGAACACCTTGTTCCCCGGTGAGGAACGCCCCGTTCCCCGGTGGGGAACTTTTAGCCTCCCCTTTAGGGGAATGAGGGGTTATCCTTCACAATAAGGCTTGAATTTGTTCCTCCAAATCCGAAGGAGTTGGAAAGGAACATATCGAAATGTGCTTCCCGGGTTTCCGGCACTATGTTAAGGCAGGCTGTTTCCTCATCGGGGTTCTCAAAGTTGATATTTCCTGCTATGAAGTTATTCTTCATCATCAGCATGGAGTAGATAATCTCGCTGGCTCCCGCCATCCACATCTCATGTCCGGTCTGGCTCTTGGTGGACGTCACGGGCACGCGGTAGTCACCGAATATCCGGGCGATGGCCAATGCTTCCCGGTCGTCGCCGATACGTGTCGAGGTAGCATGGGCATTGACGTAGCCTATCTGGTGCGGGTCTATGCCGCCATTCTTCAGGCACAGTTCCAGTGAACGGGCAGGCCCTTCCACATTGGGCGTAGAGATGTAGTCGCCGTTGCCCGAAAAGCCCCAGCTCACGATTTCGGCAAGTATGGGAGCACCTCGCTTCACGGCATGTTCATAGCTCTCCACAATCACTGTAGCCGCGCCACCCCCGGGTACTAACCCGTCGCGGTCGCGGTCGAACGGACGGCTTGCCCTCGTCGGCTCGTCCTCGCGCAAGGAGAACGACTGGATACCATCGAACGAAGCCACACCGTATAGATTGGCTTCCTGCGCACCGCCACAAACAATACAATCCTGCAATCCGTCGCGAATAAGAAGATACGCCAATCCGATGGACTGGGAACCTGAAGCGCAAGCAGCGGAAGCCGTCAGATTGATGCCGCGCAGCTTGAACAAACAGGCAAGATTCATTGTTACAGTAGAGTTCATGGACTGGAAGATGGAACCGCTGCCGCAGGCGGAGGTATCCTTGAACTCGCGGAACTTGTCGAGCGCGTGCATGGTAGCTTCGGCCACGGAGTCGTTGCCATAGATGATGCCCACCTCATGTTCGTTGATATAGTCTTGCTCCAGTTTGGCGTTTTCGAGGGCCGCACGGGTAGCCATGTAAGCATATTGAGCTTCTTCGGGCATGAACTGCCTCAGGTTGCGCGGAATGAATGGCTTGAGGTCGGGCTTTTTTATATCGGCACATAAGGCAGAACGAAATCCGGCGTCCTTACGTTCCTGACTGAAAATGATACCACTCTTTCCGCTATAGAGCGAATCACGCACTTCTTCGAGTGTCGTTCCCAGGCACGACCAGATGCCCATGCCCGTAATCACTACTTTTCTTTCCATATAGTCTAGTTTTTATGTTAATCTCGTTGTTATGCCAACTTCTTTTTATAGCATCGTCTTCTTTTGGTAAAAGTGGGGTTCAACGGTTTCCATTGCGCCAGTTCCTTTACGTTGTCTTCCAACTGCGGCCCCGTCTCAGCCCGCTTGAAGTGACACTTATTATATATAGGTATAAGATCCTCAAAAAACAGCGCATTCACCCCCAACCCCTGATAGTCGGGGCGAACTGCTATCAGGAGCAGTTCGGCGGTGTCTTCACGCTTCCACTTCAGGGCGCGGAGCAGATGATACCATCCGAAGGGGAGCAGCTTTCCGTTCGTCTTCTGCAAGGCATGAGACAGACTGCCCATCGTTACGGCTACTCCTATCAATTCACCTTTATCGTTCTCAATGACGGGCAACAGTTGCTTGTCTATCAGCGGCAGATACCGCTTGACGTATAAATCTATCTGTTTATCCGTCAGTTCCGTATATCCAAAGAGAGGAGAATAGGCCATATTCAGCAACTCGAATACTTTCCGGCCATATCCGCGTTTGGATATATCGGCATTGGTCAGCTTCTTGACGTGCAGCCCGAACATCTCCTTCGTCAGTTTGGACACACGCACATACTTCGGAGGAACTTCTTGCGGGACTTCTATGGCCACCTGCACCCAGTCCACCTCTTTCTCATATCCCAGGGCTTCCATGTGCCGGGGATAATAAGGATGGTTGTATATGGTTATCATAGACCCCAGTTTATCAAAACCCTCTATCAGCATACCTTCCTTGTCGAAGTCGAAAATGCCCATCGGCCCTTGTATGCAGTCCATGCCATGTTCCTTGCCCCATTGCTCCACGGCTTGCAGCAAGGCTGCCGACACTTTCGGGTCGTCTATAAACTCGATAAAGCCAAACCGCACATTCCTTGTTTTCCATTTTTCATTGGCGCGATGGTTGATAATACCGGCTATGCGACCGACAGGTTTTCCTGTTTCATCATAAGCAATGAACGGCTGTATGTCGGAATACTCCAGTCCGGCATTCCTACTAGGATTAAATGAGTCGATAATGTCTAGCTCCAGGTCGGGGACGTAGTATGGACAACCGGCATACAACTGGGTTGCCAGCTTCACAAAATCATTCATTTCATGCTGTGTTTCGACCTTTTTTACTTTTATTGTTTTCATAACTGGGGCTAAATTATGAAAAGTTAAGCTAACTACAAATGAACAAAATCAAAATGCGACTTATCCATATATTCATGGAGTATAATAGACCATTTTACAAAAAGAGAAATGAGAAATAAAGAATAGTCTATATTTCTCCCACCCATGCAACGCCTATTTCAATTTGCATAAAATGGACTTTCCTGATACCCCCAACATACTATTTTCCTTTTTTTCTCGGGTTATATCGATTTATTATAGATATTTGCAAACTGAAAAAACACTTTTCTAATTTAAAACGAATATAATATCCGCAATGCAACTACGACTTACACTTATTATTCTATTCTGCTTTCTCCCTCTGTTGCTCTTTGCCCAAAAGTACACCGTGACCGGCAGGGTTTCCGACGGCAAGACGGGAGAAGTATTGATAGGAGTATCCATCCACCTCGAAGCCCAACCGTCTTATGGAACCTCGACGGATGCCGGAGGAAACTACTCGCTCACCCTCTCCAAAGGAGAACACGTGCTTATCTTCAACTATATGGGCTATGACACCCGAAAGGTGAAAATCTCCCTTTTGGGTAATATGAAGAAGAATGTGGCTATAAACCAGGCGTCCATGCAACTGGATGAGGCGGTAATCACCTCCAAACGGCAGGATGCCAACGTGTCCAGCACCCAAACCGGAGTGACGCAAATGGAAGTGCAGCAACTGAACAAGCTTCCCGTGCTGATGGGCGAACGCGACATCATCAAGTCGCTTGAGCTGATGCCCGGAGTGAAGAGTGCCGGCGAAGGGAATACCGGTTTCTTTGTCCGTGGCGGCACGGCCGACCAGAACCTGGTGATGCTCGACAATGTTTCCGTCTACAACGCCTCCCACCTGATGGGCTTTTTCTCCACCTTCAACTCGGATGTGCTGCGCGACGTGGCGCTCTACAAAGGTCCTATCCCCGCCCAATACGGTGAATGCCTCTCTGCCATACTCGACGTGCAGCAACGCAACGGAGATATGCAGGACTATGGCGTGTCGGGCGGCATCGGGCTGATTTCATCCAAAGTGAATGTGGAAGGCCCCATACAGAAAGGGAAGTCTTCCTTTCTGCTGGGCGCCAGGCGCACGTATGCCGATGCCATCGCCCGCCTGTCGGGAGTGGAGGAAGCACAGAATGCCTATCTATACTTCTACGACCTGAACATGAAACTCTATTTCAACCTCTCGCAGCGCGACCAGCTCTCGGTGTCCGGCTATCCGGGACGCGACAAGATGGTGATGAAAGACGTGGCGAACATGGGATGAGGCAACGCGTTCCTGAATGCCAAGTGGACTCATATCATGAGTCCGAAATGGCTTCGTCAACTTTTCTGCAATACAGCCGCTATTCTTATGATGCCGAAATGGATATGGGAATGAGCATGGCTGCCGATGCCAAAATCAACGACTATGGTTTCAGGCAGGAGTTCAAGTACCAGCCCGGCAGCAACAGCACCTGGCGCATAGGCGTCCAGTCCACTTACCACGACCTGGCGCCGGGCGACTTCAACACGGAGTCGGACATGAAGACGACGCTCAATCTGCACCACCGCTATTCGTGGGAGAACGGTTTGTATATCTCCAACCAACTGAAACTGGGAGACCAGCTGGAAGTGCTCTACGGCCTGTGCCTGTCCACATTCTCGGCGATGGGTAACGGAGAGTATTACGAACTGAACGAGCAGCGAGAAGTGGTGGACAGTGTGTGGTATGGCAAAGGCAAGTTCGTAAAGACCTATGTCAACCTCGAACCCCGTTTGTCGGCCGTCTACAAGCTGAACCACACGTCTTCCATCAAAGCCTCCTATGCCCGCACCACGCAGAATATGCACCTGCTGACCTACGTCAACATGGGCAGCCCCTTCGACCGCTGGACTTCAAGCTCCAACAACATCAAGCCGCAGACGGCAGACCAGTTCACCGTGGGCTATTTCCGCAATTTCAATGACAACACCTACGAGTTCAGCGTGGAGGCGTACTATAAGGATATGCACAACCAGATAGACTACAAAGACCACGCCCAGTTTCAGGGTTATGACGTGATTGACACCGAAGTGCGCACCGGCAAAGGGCGGGCCTACGGCATCGAGTTTATGTTCAAGAAGCGCGTGGGACGCTTCAACGGCTGGGCAAGCTATACGCTGGCGAAGTCGGAAAAGAAGATTGACGGCATCAACCACAACCGATGGTACAACGCCTATCAAGACCGGACGCACGACATTTCGCTGGTAGGCATCTACGAGTTGAACCGGAAATGGACGCTTTCTGCCGCATGGGTCTACTACACGGGAAACGCCATCAGCTACCCCAGCGGGAAATATCAGATTGACGGAAAGGACGTGATGTACTATGCCGAAAGGAACGGTTATCGCGCACCTGCCTACCATCGTTTGGACCTGGGCGCCACCTGCCTGCTGAAGAAGACCCGGAAGTATGAGTCCGAACTGGCCTTTAGCCTGTACAACGCCTATGGCAGGCGGAATGCCTACATGATTCAGTTCAAGACGAACGAAGACGACCCGAGCAAGACTTCCGCCTATCGTTATTCGCTATTCACCTATGTTCCTTCCATATCCTGGAACTTCAAATTTTAATGCTGTATGAATAAACAAACTATACTTACGCTAACGGCGGCCTTCGTGTTGGCCGCCTCCTTCGCTTCGTGCGAAGACATTATCGACGTGGATTTGCATTCGGTGGAACCGGAACTGGTTATCGAAGGTACCGTCCGCATGGGCGAGCCTGCCGAAGTGCTGATTACAAAAACCAAAGACTTTGACGCAACCAACGATTATCTGCCCGTGACGGATGCGGTGGTAGTGATTTCGGACGATGATACAGGAAACCTGGAAACGCTCCTCCCCAAACCAGGACGGAAGGTACGTGGCCGCTTCCATTCAGGGCACGGAGCGCCATACGTACCATTTGTCGGTGAGCTACGGGGGCTTGAATATACCGCCACCACCTACATGCCGCCCCGGGTGGAAATAGACTCGCTGACGCTTTGGAAACTCCCGGTAAAGGATATTCCCGACCCGCAAATTCATTTCGTAGACCCGGCAGGCGAAGAAAACCAGTACTACCGTTATGTGCTGCGCATCAACGGCAAGCAACCGTTGCTGCAAGACCGGCTGGAAGACAAGGTGCTTTCCACCGAGAACATGGACGGGATTGTCATTCGCCTGCCCTTGTTTATCAATTACGAGAATAGCGGAAGGGATGACGACCCCGTAAAGCAAGGCGACGTGGTGACGGTGGAGATGCAATGTCTGGACAAAGACGTGTATCGCTTCTTTGAAACTTTGTACGACGTGGGGAGCGCCATGGCAAACCCGGTCAGCAATATCAAGGGAGGGGCATTGGGCTACTTCGGCGCCTACTCGTTTACATCGAAGGATGTGGTGATGGAGTGGGACGAATAGAAATAGACTCAGCTATGCTTGGTATACGACTTAATTACACTACCTTTGCCACAAAGATGACAATCATACCGGATGATTAGTACAATCATGTAGGATGATTGTCATAATCATATAGGATGATTGACACAATCATTATACATGATTATAGGATGAGCTATGGCATCGGCCTGACACAGCTACGGCATCAGGCCAGTTCAGTCACGGCATCGGCCGGGCTCACCGATTAAGAAAGGAGGAAAAACAAATGGCATTTTACAAAAAACAGAAACAAAAAGGAAAATGGTATCCCAGAGCCGTCACCAAAGGGCGGCCCTACACGACGGACGACGTTGCCGCGCGACTGTCGCTCATCTCCACCGTGAGCCGGGGAGACACGTATGCCGTATTGGCGAATCTGGGTGACGTACTGGCGGACATGATGAGTGCAGGACGGTCGGTGCGGCTGATGGGTGTAGGCACGTTCTACTGCACATGCCAGGCCAACGGGCGTGGAGTGGATACGTCCGAAGAGGTAAATCCGGGACAGATAACGTCCGTGCAGGTGCGCTTCATCCCCGAGTATAGCCGTGGGCAACGCGGACAAGTGACGGAGCGAACACTCGTAGACCCACAGATGGAATGGGTGGATGTGGACGATATATGAAAAGTCGACGACACATCGAATTATAAAAAAATACCCAGCTCTGCATCGTAGGATGTAAAGCCGGGTATTTATACTATAAATCACTGATTATCAGCGACTATCGCGGAGAGACAGGGATTCGAACCCCGGGTGCCTTGCAGCACAACGGTTTTCAAGACCGCCGCAATCGACCACTCTGCCACCTCTCCAAAACTCCTCTTTCAAGAAGTGCTTTTCTCTTAAAGCGGTGCAAAGGTACAAATCATTTTCTATTCTGCAAACTTCCCGCCTCTTTTTTCATGAATTAATCGTACTTTTATTCTTAACTTACGTTATCTTTGCAGCATGATATATCCGCAGAATTTTGAACAGAAGATAGGTTTCGACCAGATACGCCAATTGCTAAGAGAGAAATGCCTCAGTACGCTTGGCGAAGAACGGGTGACGGACATGGCGTTCTCCGACCGCTTCGGCGAGGTAGAGGAACGACTGGAACAAGTCACCGAATTTGTCCGCATACTCCGGGAAGAAGACAGTTTCCCCGCACAATATTTCTTTGATATACGCCCGTCGCTGAAGCGGATACGGGTGGAAGGTATGTATCTGGACGAGCAGGAGCTTTTCGACCTGCGCCGTTCATTGGAGACCATACGCCATATCGTACGCTTCCTGCAAAAAAGCGATGACGAAGAAGAAAGCTCATCCCCCTACCCGAGCCTGAAACGCTTGGCAGGGGACATCACCGTATTTCCGCAACTTATCGGGAAGATTAACGGCATCCTTTCGCCCTACGGAAAGATTAAGGACAATGCTTCTGCAGAGCTGGCCCGCATCCGCCGGGAACTGGTAAGTACAATGGGAAGCATTTCCCGCTCGCTGAACAGTATCCTGCGCAGCGCACAGTCTGAAGGTGTGGTAGATAAAGATGTAACACCCACCATGCGCGACGGCCGTCTGGTTATCCCCGTAGCTCCGGCGCTGAAACGGAAAATCAAAGGTATCGTACACGATGAATCCGCCAGTGGAAAGACCGTGTTCATCGAGCCTGCCGAAGTGGTAGAGGCCAACAACCGCATCCGCGAACTGGAAGGAGACGAACGCCGGGAGATTATCCGTATCCTGACGGACTTTTCCAACCAGTTGCGCCCGTCTATTCCCGATGTATTATTATCGTATGAATTTCTTGCCGAAATAGACTTTATACGTGCCAAGGCCCTTTTTACCGAGCAAATATCCGGCCTGAAACCCGCCTTCGAGAACAAGCAGATGCTGGACTGGACAATGGCGGTACACCCGTTGTTGCAACTCTCGCTTGCCAAACACGGCAAGAAGGTAGTGCCGCTGGACATCGAACTGAACGAAAAGCAACGGATACTGATTATCTCCGGCCCTAATGCCGGTGGTAAATCTGTCTGCTTGAAAACAGTCGGGCTACTGCAATATATGTTGCAATGCGGACTGCTTATCCCGATGCACGAGCGCAGCCATGCCGGTATATTCGGCAGTATCTTTATCGATATTGGCGACGAGCAGTCCATTGAGGACGATTTGAGTACCTATTCCTCGCACCTAACGAACATGAAAATCATGATGAAAAACTGCAACGAGCGCAGCCTCATCCTGATTGACGAGTTCGGTGGCGGAACCGAGCCGCAAATAGGCGGCGCTATTGCCGAAGCTGTGCTGAAACGTTTCAACGAGAAGCAGACGCTCGGCGTCGTCACTACGCACTATCAGAACCTGAAACACTTTGCCGAAGATCACGAAGGGGTGGTGAACGGCGCCATGCTCTACGACCGACACCTGATGCAAGCCCTCTTCCAACTCCAAATCGGTAATCCGGGCAGCTCGTTCGCCGTAGAGATAGCCCGCAAAATCGGGTTACCGGAAGATGTCATTGCCGATGCTTCGGAGATTGTGGGCAGCGAATACATCAATGCCGACAAGTACCTGCAAGACATCGTTCGCGACAAACGATACTGGGAAGGCAAACGCCAGACTATCCGCCAGCGTGAGAAGCACATAGAAGAAACCATTGCGCGCTATCAGGAGGAGATGGAAGAACTGCAAAAATCGCGGAAAGAGATTTTGCGAAAGGCCAAAGAGGAAGCGGAACAGTTGATGCAAGAGGCGAATGCCCGCATTGAAAATACCATCCGCACCATCAAGGAGGCACAAGCCGAGAAAGAGAAAACCCGGCAGGTGCGCCAAGAGCTGAACGACTTCCGCGAGTCTATGGAAGCGCTTGCCAATAAAGAGCAAGAGGAGAAAATAGCCCGCAAAATGGAGAAGCTGAAAGAGAAGCAGAACCGGAAGAAGGAGAAGAAAGCGGATAAAGTACCGGGCAACGGAGTGTCCGCCCAAGCCTTTGCCGAGCAGCAGGCACGGAAAGAGGCAGAGCGCTTGGCGGCTATCGTACCGGGTAGTCCGGTCAGAATAAAAGGACAGACTTCGGTGGGCGAAGTGCTTGAAGTGAATGGGAAGAATGCCGTGGTTGTCTTTGGAAGCATTAAGACTAATGTCAAACTGGACAGGCTGGAACGTACCAACGCACAGCCCAAGCAGATGGATGTATCTACCAAAAGTACTTATATCAGTACGCAAACACAGGACAGCATGTACGAAAAGAAGCTACACTTCAAGCAAGACATCGACGTGCGTGGCATGCGTGGAGACGAAGCCCTGCAAGCGGTGACATACTTTGTGGACGATGCTATCCTCGTCGGAATGTCGCGCGTACGCATTCTTCACGGAACGGGTACGGGCATTCTGCGGACACTCATCCGCCAGTATCTGCAAACAGTGCCCGGTGTACGGTACTTTGCCGACGAACACATACAGTTTGGCGGTGCGGGCATCACGGTTGTAGACCTTGAATAAGTTGAAAGCTGAAAGTTGAAAGTTGAAAATTAAAAATTAAAAGATAATACTCTATGAAATCAATCAAAGAACTCTATCGCATCGGCACGGGCCCGTCGAGCAGCCACACAATGGGGCCTCGCAAGGCTGCCGAAATCTTTTTAGAAAGACATCCGGAAGCAGCAGCATTCCAGGTAACGCTATACGGCAGCCTTGCCGCTACCGGAAAAGGTCATATGACGAATATCGCCATCACTGAAGCGTTACAGCCCTCTGCTCCGGTAGAGATTATCTGGGAACCGAAAATATTCCTGCCCTTCCACCCCAACGGCATGAAGTTCGTCTCTCTGGACAGCGAAGGCCGGGCAACCGACCAATGGACTGTGTTCAGCGTTGGCGGCGGTGCACTGGCGGAAGAGAACGACGGAGACACCTCCATCAACACGCCAGAGGTGTACGCCATGAACAGCATGACCGAAATCCTGCAATGGTGCGAACGTACGGGAAAGAGCTATTGGGAATACGTCAAGGAGTGCGAGGACGAGGATGTGTGGGATTATTTGCAGGAAGTGTGGAAGGCCATGAAAGAGTCCGTACGTCGCGGCTTTGAGGCCGAAGGTGTTCTGCCTGGGCCTTTGAACTTGCGGCGCAAAGCATCTGCTTATTATATAAGGGCTAGCGGATACAAATCATCGCTCCAATCCCGCGGACTGGTGTTCTCTTATGCACTTGCCGTGAGCGAGGAGAATGCTTCGGGCGGCGTCATCGTCACGGCACCTACCTGCGGTTCGTGCGGCGTGATGCCTGCCGTGCTTTATCATCTTGCCAAAAGCCGTGAATTCAGCGATACACGCATTCTGCACGCTCTTGCCACTGCCGGATTAGTGGGAAACATCGTAAAGACGAACGCCTCCATTTCAGGTGCTGAAGCTGGATGTCAGGCAGAGGTAGGCGTGGCTTGCTCTATGGCTTCGGCTGCTGCCAACCAGTTGTTCGGTGGAAGTCCTGCGCAGATAGAATATGCTGCCGAAATGGGACTGGAGCATCATTTGGGAATGACATGCGACCCCGTATGCGGATTAGTACAAATCCCGTGCATCGAGCGTAATGCCTATGCCGCTGCACGTGCATTGGATGCTAATCTTTACTCTTCTTTCACGGATGGTATGCATCGCGTATCTTTCGACAAAGTAGTGGAGGTTATGAAAGAGACAGGAAATGACCTCCGTCACTTTACAAGGAGACGAGTGAGGGGGGGGATTGGCTAAGGATTATAAACCGATGTAATAGCACGCGTAAGCGCGCCTTAAGTTATGAGTTATAAGTTATGAGTTATTTGCCTATATAGGTTACGATTATACCGCAAGGGAAAGCGTCAACAAATAACTTATAACTCATAACTTATAACTTTTATTAGGGCTCCGCCCTGCTAAATCACCGGCCAATGTGTATCATCCTTTCCCGTCACATCCCTCTCCTGCATCAGATTACCTTCTTCCGAAAAGAACAGCTGATACTCCGTCTTTCCGTTCTCCACTTCAATGACATATTACAAAGGCTGCACCGGAGACTCAAGCATATCAATATCCTCCCGTTTCCAATCGGCATATTTACTACTCATAAATCCCGTCTGTACCGTCGGAGGCACATCCCCCCCACGCAATATCCACTTCCGTCAGTTGTCAGACGGCATCCGTACCAAACCAAACGTCCATTCCCTTTCCATCCATCCGGCACTCTGCCACATAATACTTACCTTTCTGCTCCCACTCAATATTGGCTGCAGCAGGATATTTATCCTTCAAGGCTTTCGCCACCGTATCGGGCACGGTAATTCCTTCATTCTTATCATCGTCACTGCACGCGCTGACGGCCAACGCTGCCATGAACAACATCGCTAATAGTTCAATTTTCATCACTTCTCTATACATTTCAAGTTAATAATATCCTTATCAGTCATCCATACTGACAAACCTCCCTTTACTATTGAACTTCAACGAGTAGTCATTAGCCAACTCCACTTCCACGCCGCTACTTTTACGTTCAATCTTCGTAATCGTCTCCCGCGGGAAATTCGTCTTCACATACTCCTTCACAGACGCAGGAACTAATGCTTCCGGAACAGCCACTTTCTTGCAATCTACTTCCGTCCAGTTGCCATTGCTGTCAAAGTCGATTTCCGTGCGGTCGGTCAGCAAAACTTCATACTTCTTAGAACCCAATATATTGGTTTCAATCTTGATGTGCGAAATCTGCGGTTTAGAAAAATACTGATTGATAAAATTACGTGCCGTCAACGGTAACTGCTTGGCATCTTGCGTAATAACATCACCTGCAAATGCAAACTGAACGGCTACCAGAGCCAAAACGAGGATAGATAATACTTTTTTTCATAATCGTTATTTTTTAATGTTAGTAAATAATTTCGTATCATTCGCACTGCAAATAACGACAGCAAATTAGGAAAGATTTGGGAATAATGAGCGTTAACGACTATTTTCAATTTCTTTAACAAAACGAAAGCAATGCATCCCGTCTGCCCACTCATAGAAGAGCTTCAGCGAAGCAGAAACAGCGATGGAACGGGCTATGGCAAGCCCCAGTCCGGTAGACTCTTTCGCACCGTCGGCACCACGATAAAAACGGCGGAACAATTTCCCGGCATCCAAAGGAGCATCCCCCGTATTCTTTATAAGTAACGAGCTCAGAGTCGTAAGAATTTGCACCTCTCCCCCATCCCGATTATGCAGCAACGCATTCTTCACCAGATTGGAAACCAATATCTGCGCCAACGACTGATTACAACGGATGATAAAAGGCTGCTCCCCCTGCCTGCGCAGCAGATGCACCTGCTTATGCTCGTAAATATCTACCAAGTCCGGCAGGAGATTATCCAAGATTTCGTCTACTGACACATCCTCCATTTCAGCATATTGCCCATTCTCAATGCGGGAAAGCAGCAACAACGATTTATTCAGCTTCACGGCACGCCCCAATGTAGCATAAATATCATCCAGTTCCTTCATCTGCTCCTCGGTCAGTCCCTCACTTTCCGCCAGCAACTCCACCTTACCGCGAACAATGGCAAGCGGTGTCTGCAACTTATGCGAGGCATTCTCTATAAATTGCTTCTGCTCCTCATAAGCCTTGTAACTACGGTTACCCATATCTACCGCAGCCGCACTCAACTGCTGAAATTCGCGTATCTCCGTCGAATTCTCCAACACCGGCACTTCCTTGCCGGGCTGAATGCCGTGCAACCAGTCCAACAGCCGGTACAATGGCCGAAATACTCCCTTCAGCACCAACCGGATGCCAATAGACGTACAAATCAAAAATAACAGGAACAAAACCTCAAATACCAGAGCATAGCCTCCACCATATCATCCCGTTCGAGAATTGAAATCATCAAAGTCAATTCGTAGTATTGCCCGTCGGGCATGCGGAACGCCGTACGCATGATGCGTACTGGTTCATCTTCATCTTCCAATTCGATATAGACAGTAGAATCATAAAAGACTTCCTGATAGCGGCGTCCCTCTTCTTCGGAAATAGGAGTAAATTCATAAAAAGACATCAGTGAACCTTCCGTTTCGAGCACAGCAGGGTCATGAAGCGCACTCTCTATCAATATATGCGCATAATTCTCCAGCGTATCGTCCGTCTCATCCACCACCTCGTCGATAATGGCATAATAAAACAGCACGCCCCATACCGCCATTAGCAGTAGCAGCAGCAACGAGAGCTTGCGGTAAGTATAGTGCAGCAGTTTCATACCTCGGAAAGTTTATAGCCGAAACCGTAAACCGCTTTCAGTTCTACGGTAGCATCCGCCTGTTTCAGTTTCTTACGCAGATTTTTCACTTGCGAATAGATGAAATCCAAAGAATCCGCCTGGCCGATATTGTCTCCCCACACCGACTCGGCAAGGCTCATTTTGTTGATTACCCGGTTGGGGTTTACCACGAAATAATACAGTAAATCAAATTCTTTGCGGTTCAGTTGCAGAGGCATACCGTTTACTTCCGCCTCGCGTTTATCGGGATAGAGCAGCAGGTTTCCGATGCTGACCGTCACGTCGCCATGCACCTGACGACGGCGGATTAAGGATTTGACGCGGACATTCAGTTCCGCCAGATGGAAGGGCTTCGTCAGGTAGTCGTCAGCACCCAGTTCCAGTCCGTCCACTTTATCATCCAGCGAGTCTTTGGCCGAGATAATCAGCACACTGTCGCTACGACGGAGACGCTTCAACTCGCGTAACAAGTCCAGACCACTCCCGCCGGGCAGCATAATATCCAGCAGAATGCAGTCATAATCGTAGTCATTTATCTTATCCAGTGCCGAAGAATAATCAGCAGCCGTTTCTACGACAAATTTCTCTTTCAAGAGCGAAGTGCGAATTGTTTCCCGCAAATCTTGCTCATCTTCTACAATCAAGATTTTCATACCGACAAAGAACTCTCATAAATCTGGAAAAAATCTGGAAAAGCCTGCTATAACTCACCCACCACCGAATAACTCATAACTCATAACTCACCTCTCCTCCTCCGTCTCGTACAAATCTTCCAGCACCTCTTCTTTAGCCATCGAAATCTTGCCGTCTGCCGACACCGTCAGGCTGAGCGGCGCATACAAATCGGTTTGCGGATAACTGATACTGACAGCATAGACAATGCCTTGCGGAGTAGTCTTATTGTAGACCAGCCCTTCCAGGATGGCATGTTTCATAAACCCGGCATCCACCAGCGATGCAAAACTCGCCTTTGTAAACACCTTATTCAGCACTTCTTTTCCATTGCAAGTGATGCGGAGCGTGATGACATTGTCCACGAACTTCTCCCCCTGCTCATCCTTCACGATGGGCAGACTCTCATCGGGCCGGCGAACCACCGACGATTGATACTCCTTACCTTTATATGTGACCGTCGCCTTTGTCTCAGACATCTGCATGCGTTGCGGACCGCCCATTTCCATGCTATCCTGCATCAGCACCTGCACATCGTCCTTATCGCTTTTCTTTGGGGAAGAACAGGCAACAAACATGAATGCCGCCATGCAAACCAACCCATAAATAACTTTTTCCATTCATTCGTTATTAAATTTGACAAGGACAAAGAAACAAAAAGAGCGCGAAAAATACAAGGAAAAGCGGGTAAAAACAATAAGACCTTACCCATACTGTTGACGGGCAAGGTCTTATTAATTCATCTATCCTGAAAACTTACTGTCTCGGGCCACCTCTTCTTCCGGAGGACGTCCGGTCTTTCCGCTCTTTCATATTCTTATCATAAGCGGCATATTGCTCTTTCGTCATAATCTTTTGGAGCCGGGCATCATAGTCGGCACGGGCAGCTTTCATCTGCGCACGCTCTTCATCGGTCGGTTTCGCCTTCAGGTCTTCTTTCTTTTCAGCCCTCTTATCCATTTTCTCCATCAGCGTCATATTGGCCTCCAGCAACTGCGCCTTCTGGCTGTCGTTCAAGGAGTATTCCTTCACCATCCGTTCCGTCATACGTTCGGCACGTTCTTTCGGAGTGGGCATTTTGTCACCACGACGACCATGTTGCTGTGCCATTGCCATGCTTCCCGTCAGGAAAGCAATCATTATCATTAAAGTTATTCTTTTCATCATTCCATTCTTTTTTAAATTAATACAATATAATTAGTTATACCTATTGTGTTGCAACGTATTTATGACAAAAGGAAAAGCAGAAAGTTTAATCATCTATTCAGCTTTAACATTAAATCACAGAACACAATGCAAACTTCACCGTTGTAGGGACATACAGATAGCAAAAAGAGTTCCATGAAGTTGTTCCGGAAAATAAAGAATTGGAAAACCGTGCGCGGCTGGCACATTTGGATACTGAAACTGATTGATGCCCGCCTCTACTTCGTCAGCATGTTCGTAGGCCTGCTGACGGGGCTTGTTGCCGTTCCCTACCATTATCTGCTATACTATTTACTGGACATACGCAGCAGTTTCTTTGACTCCCGCCCCGCCTGGTACTGGCACATCCCGCTGTTCCTCCTATTCTGGGGCATACTGATTATCGTGTCGCGCCTGGTCAGAAAGATGCCCCTCATCAGCGGTGGAGGCGTTCCACAGACACGTGGTGCCATCAACGGACGCATCACCTACAAGCATCCTTTTATCGAAATGATTGCCAAGTTCGCGGGCGGCATCCTCTCCTTTTCCGCCGGACTATCGTTGGGACGTGAAGGGCCTTCCGTACAGATAGGCTCGTATGTAGGCTGCCTCGTTTCGCGCTGGTCGCACATCCTGCAAGGCGAACGCAAGCAGTTGCTGGCAGCCGGCGCAGGTGCGGGACTGGCGGCAGCGTTTTCCGCACCGTTGGCTTCGTCGCTCATCGTCATCGAGTCCATCGAACGCTTCGATGCACCCAAGACAGCCATTACCACCCTATTGGCAGGTGTAGTGGCGGGTGCCGTGGCAAGCCTGGTGTTTCCCATCAACCCCTATCACCTGATAGAAGTGGCGGAACCGACACTCTCCTTTTTCGTACAGATGAAATATTTCCTCCTGCTGGCGGTCATCATTTCCATTTGCGGCAAGATATACTCATCGATTATGATTTCTTCAAGCGGGTATATGCCACAGTCAAGTCTCCCGTGTATATCAAAATGCTGTATCTGGTACTGGTGGCCTACATCATTTCCCTGATGCAGGTGAACCTGACAGGCGGAGGTGAGCAATTCCTCCTGCAACAAGCACAAAACGGCAGCACGGAAATCATGTGGGTGCTTGCCGTCATGCTGCTGCACTTCGGCTTCTCCGTCTTCTCCGTGTCTTCGGGACTGCCGGGCGGCAACTTCATCCCCACCCTGGTGACGGGCGGACTCCTGGGGCAACTCGTCGGCCTGATAGCCGTCAGATATGGCCTCATCCGGCACGAAAACGTGACGTACGTCATGCTCATTTCCATGTCCGCCTTTCTGGTTGCCATCGAGCGCACCCCGCTGACGGCCATTGTGCTGATTACGGAGATTACCGGACATTTCGAAGTGTTCTACCCCTCGGTAGTGGTGGGCGGCCTGACCTATTACTTCACCGAACTGCTACAGATGCGCCACTTCAACGTTACCCTATACGAAGATATGATTAACGCCCCGACTTCCGGGAAGAAAAGCGCTACACCCTTTCCGTGGAAATCATGACTGGCTCCTATCTGGACGGCAAGCTCGTGAACGAACTTTCCCTGCCCGAACGTTGCGCCATCATCAACGTGCACCGGGACGGAAAAACCTGGCCCCCTCAGGAACTACATTAATTCCGGGAGACCAGGTACAGATTGAAATGGATTCGCAGGACATAGAGAAACTCTATGAACCGCTTGTCAGTATGGCAAATATTTATTGAGCCAGATTGCCTATTTCATCCAAATTCTTCTGGATGTCTTCATTCGTAAGCTCATAATTCACTAAGTCGCCGGAGAGGTACTTATCATAAGACGTCATGTCGATAAGACCGTGCCCGGAAAGGTTGAACAGAATAACTTTCTCCTCGCCCGTCTCCTTGCATTTGTTGGCTTCATTGATGGCGGCAGCAATGGCGTGGCAGGACTCCGGAGCCGGAATGATACCTTCCACTTGCGCAAAGAGGCAACCGGCTTCGAACGATTCGAGCTGCTTGATGTCCACCGCTTCCATATATCCGTCTTTCAGCAGTTGCGAAACAATGACACCCGCACCGTGATAGCGCAGACCACCGGCGTGAATATTGGCGGGAGCAAAATTATGTCCCAGCGTAAACATAGGAAGCAGCGGCGTATAGCCCGCCTCGTCGCCGAAGTCATATTGGAACTTGCCGCGCGTCAGCTTGGGACACGAAGCCGGTTCGGCAGCGATGAAGCGCGTCTTCTTTCCTTCGAGTATGTTGTGGCGCATGAAGGGGAAGGCTATACCGCCAAAGTTGGAACCACCACCGAAGCAAGCGATAACCGTGTCGGGATATTCGCCCGTCATAGCCATCTGTTTCTCGGCTTCCAGTCCGATAACGGTCTGGTGCAGAGCTACGTGGCTCAATACGGAACCGAGCGTATATTTACAGTTGGGCGTTGTCTGCGCCAGTTCGATGGCTTCGGAAATGGCAGTGCCCAGCGAACCCTGATAGTTGGGATGTGCCGTCAGAATGTCTTTTCCGGCACGGGTAGACATGGAGGGCGAGGGCGTCACCTGCGCACCGAAGGTCTGCATGATGCTGCGGCGGTAAGGCTTCTGCTCGTAACTGATTTTCACCTGATAGACGGCAGCTTCCAGTCCGAAGAGGCGGGCGGCATAGGCCAGCGAAGCACCCCATTGTCCGGCACCGGTTTCGGTAGTCACGTTGGTGACGCCTTCCTGCTTGCAATAATAAGCCTGCGGAATGGCGGAGTTCAGTTTGTGCGACCCCATCGGGCTGACACTTTCGTTCTTGAAGTAGATATGTACCGGTGTGCCGAGGGCCTTCTCCAGTCCGTAGGCGCGTACCAGCGGCGTGCTGCGGTAGTATTTGTACATCTCGCGCACCTCTTCGGGGATTTCAACCCATGCATCCGTCTGATTGAGTTCCTGGCGGCAAAGCTCTTCGGCAAAGATGGGGAACAAATCTTCCGCTTTCAGCGGTTGCTTGGTGCCGGGATGCAGCGGTGGCATCGGCTTGTTCACCATATCGGCTTGTATATTATACCAGTAGTGTGGAATTTCTTCTTCAGGAAGGATAAATCTTTTCGTTTTGTTGCTCATAGTGGTTAAAACATTTAAAATAAATATGAGCCCCAAATGTAGCCATTATTTTTAAACTAATTTCTTTTTCCGGTTGTTTTTTGTATATGCCGTCAGATTTGTATAAGTTTGTCACGTCTCATTCATCACTATGTCTATGAAAATATATCATAAATTCCTTTTGTATCAAAATAAGTGGATTTACCCTTACATCCACCGTGCGTTGAGCGTCATGACGGACATCACCTATCTGGCCTCCATCCTGATGATTGTGGGATTGGTGTACGAGCATGGATTCACCATCTCGGCGGCCGAATATCACCAGTTGCAGCACCTCTACCACGGTGTATGGATTGTATTTTTGCTTGACATGTCCCTGCGTATTTTGTTGGAATATAAGGATACTCGCCGAAAATTCAGCAAACTGACCTGGACGTTGACGGGCCTGCTCTTCCTGACGCTGGTTCCGGTCATCTTCCACCGCCCCGAGGTGGACGGGGCGATACAAGCCGCCTGGGACTTTCTGAACGGAAAGCTCTATCACGTCGTTTTGCTGCTGGTGCTCTCCCTGCTGAACCTATCCTACGGGTTGGTGCGGTTACTGGGACGAAGGACGAATCCGTCGCTAATCCTTGCTGTCAGTTTCCTTTTCATCATCCTGATAGGAACCGGATTGCTGATACTGCCGCGCTCCACCGTCGAGGGCATTTCGTGGGTGGACTCGTTGTTCATATCCACCAGTGCGGTGTGCGTCACGGGGTTGACGTCGGTGGACATGGCATCCACTTTTACACCGACGGGATTTGTCATTATCATTCTACTAATTCAGATAGGCGGCTTGGGAGTGATGACGCTGACAAGCTTCTTCGCCATGTTCTTCATGGGCAACACTTCGCTGTACAATCAGTTGGTGGTGCGCGACATGGTCAGTTCCAATTCCCTCAACTCGCTGCTGTCTACCTTGGTATATATCCTTGCCTTTACGCTGGTCATCGAGGGCATCGGCATGGTCGCCATCTGGAGCGACATTCACGGCACCCTGAATATGGATATGCACGAAGAGTTGGCCTTTGCCGCATTCCACTCCATATCGGCATTCTGCAACGCGGGCTTCTCCACCCTGCCGGGCAATCTGGGCAACTCACTGCTGATGACAGGGCACAACCCGTTCTACGTTTATATCTCCCTGCTGATTATCCTGGGCGGCATCGGTTTCCCGATATTGGTGAACTTCAAGGATATTATTCTCCATCACCTGCGCCGCGTGTGGCATTTCCTGCGCACCCGGCATTGGGACGGACGACACTTTTATCATCTGTATAATCTCAACACGCGCATCGTGCTGATTGTCACCTTCTTGTTGCTGCTGGTGGGCACGGTCGGCATTGCTGTTTTCGAGTGGAACGCTTCCTTTGCCGGCATGTCGATGGCGGATAAGTGGACGCAGGCGTTCTTCAACGCTTCTTGTCCGCGCACGGCAGGTTTCTCCAGTGTCGACCTGGCCGGATTGAGCGTGCAGACCTTGCTACTTTATCTCATCCTGATGTGGATTGGCGGCGGTTCGCAATCTACTGCGGGCGGTATCAAAGTGAATACTTTTGCCGTAGTGGTATTAAACCTTGTTGCCGTATTACGCGGCACGGAACGGGTGGAAGTCTTTGGCCGCGAACTTTCCTACGACTCCATCCGCCGTTCCAACGCTACGGTAGTGATGTCCTTCGGCACCTTGTTCCTCTTCATCTTCGTCATCAGTACCCTCGAACCTAACTTATCCCTCTTGGCGATCACCTTCGAATGCGTATCGGCCATTAGTACGGTAGGTTCCAGCCTCAACGTCACTCCTCTGCTTGGAGCAGACAGCAAGCTGCTGGTTGCTCTGCTGATGTTCGTCGGTCGTGTCGGCCTGATTACGCTGATGCTCGGCATCGTCAAGCAGAAAAAACATACGAAATATCAATACCCAAGCGGGCAAATTATTATAAATTAACGGAATTGCCTGTTTTAATCTTGCATAATTCAAATAAAAGTTGTATCTTTA
>JAJQAY010000127.1 GCA_021203515.1 Bacteroides sp.
ACGCTCTTGTTTCAATATTTATATTGATATAGGGTTGGATTGGCAGCCTGCATTCCTGATGCTTCATTTTGACTCGTTAGCGTCCAAAAATGACATCTGTGAAATTAAAAAATAAATTCTGACCTTCGTTGCTGTAATCAAAAACCATAATACGATGTATAGCAGCAACGATTTCGAGCGTTTTTTTCTGCTATAAGCGGAAGTGTTACCGCACAACCTTGAGCTTCGTGAACTTACTCCTGAGCCTTGTTTTGATCCCTATTCCGATATGACAACAGAAGAAAAGTCCAGACTGATAATCGAGTTGATGAGCTCCCAAAAATCCGATCGGGAACGCATAGATACCTTGATGGCTAAATTGGACCGGATGGTAGAGAGTCAACTTGCCGCCAATGAAGCTTCCACGCTTCTTTGCGGGCAGTTATCGGAATTGATGAGCAAGGAAGCTGCTTATCGCCTTTTGCAGAGTGAAAATGATGCTTTGGCTGAGCAGTTGAAAGTCAACCGGAAGACGCTGTACGGTTCCAAAAGTCAAAAGGGTATATCCAATAAAAAGGATAATAACCTCTCCAGGGAGGAAGATAAGGATCATTTTGACGGCAGCCCGGCATTTGTCCCGCAGGTTGATGAACAATCCGTAGAGAACTGTCCGCAAGCACAATCGCTATCCTCCCCTACAAAGGAGATTCGTATGTATCGCCAAGATGTTGAATATCGGACCATGAAAGCCGGTAAGTCTGTTCCCCACCACTCGGATATGGACAAATTACCCAAGGAGGCGAAAGTGTTGAAGGTATTTTTCAAGTACTCTTACGAGCAAATCAGTGAGATATTGGAACATCAGTATCAAGTAGTCCGCTACAAGATGCCCGACGGTAAGATTTATGAGGGCTATTTTCCTAAAATCGGTGAACCTGAAATCATAGACAAGGTTCCCGGGACCCATACCTCCTGCAATTTCCTGGCTTATCTTGCTTTCAATAAATATGTGCTTGACGCTCCCTTCTATCGTGAGATCTCCCGTATAATGGATGATCAAATGCGTGTAAGCCGCATGACTTTAAGCAACTGGCTCGTCAAAGGTGGGAGGTATATGGCGGAGTTGGTCAAAGTACTGAAGAATATGCGCCTTGAGAAAGATTCCGTGATAAATTGTGATGAAACTTGGTGCCGGGTAAAAATCAAGGATACTTATAGGAAGAAATGCATTTGGTATCTGGTAAACAAGGAAGCCAGAATGGCAATCTACTGTTACGGGGAAGGTTCCAGAAGTCGTGATGCGTTGCGCCTGATTCTTGGAAATTCTCAATTGAAGTCCTTGCAGTCGGATGGCTACAATGTTTATATGTATCTTGATACTTTTTGGACGCAACTCTTTGCTTATCTCAAAGACGGGCGTTACAGTATTGACAATTCAATTGCCGAACGCTTCATCCGTCCCCTTGCCGGGGAACGTAAGAACTCCTTGTTCTTCGGTAGCGACCGGATGGCGAATGTGTCGGCAGCTTACCATACAATCATATCCACCTGCAGGATGCATGGCATCTCAGCATTGGAATTTTTTAAGAAATTCTTTCATGAAATCATGCTTGGTCGCAGAGATTATGAGAGCTTATTGCCAATGACAATAGGCATTAAACCTAATAGAATTTAAAATTAATCCTGATTTTAACATCTTTTATAGTGGAACCATCTCTTGACGGCTTTCATTATCGGGTATGTCATTTTTGGGCGCTAACTTTTTTATATTTTTACTAGCAAGTTCTTTCATCCTATCTATATAACTATTTATTACACTACTTTTTTTTAACCGGTAATTGAAATAAACTTCACTTAATGTTCAATATTAATAGATTTGTCAGCGAGAACGTCATTTCTCGTCCTAATAGTATGTTTGCTTCTGATATTGAAGCAAATAAGGAAGAACTTTGTCGTGAAATAGAGGGTAAAAGCCTTTTAGTAATCGGTGGTGCCGGTTCTATAGGTTCTTCTTATATTCGTGCCATCCTTCCTTTCAGACCATCCAAACTCGTAGTTATTGATTTGAATGAGAATGGTCTTGCAGAACTTACCCGAGATTTACGTTCCACTTATGGGATGTATATTCCTGAGGAGTGTCGTACTTATACTTTAAATTTCGCTGATCCTATTTTTGAGCGCATATTCCGTGAGGAAGAAGGGTTTGATATAGTTGCTAATTTTTCGGCTCATAAGCATGTTCGTAGTGAAAAAGATAAATATTCGGTGCAGGCATTAATAGAAAATAATGTTATTAAGGCTAAGAATTTATTAGATTTGCTTGCTGAATATCCCCCCTAAACACTTTTTCTGTGTTTCTACGGATAAAGCTGCTAATCCAGTAAGCATTATGGGGGTCAGCAAACGGGTGATGGAAGATATGATTATGGCCTATCCTTCTCGGTTTAAGGTGACAACGGCACGTTTTGCCAATGTTGCTTTTCCCAACGGTTCACTACTTGCCGGATTTGTTGATCGTATTATGAAAAAACAGCCATTGGCTGCTCCCAATGATGTGAGACGCTATTTTGTTTCTCCGGAGGAGAGTGGACAGATTTGTATGCTTGCTTGTATGTTGGGACATAATGGAGAAATCTTTTTTCCAAAATTGGGTGAAGAAAAGACGATAACCTTCTCTTCAATCTGTGACAAGTTCCTTAATTCACTGGGCTATAAAAAGAAAGAATGTGCGACGGATGATGAAGCTCGGAAATTTGCAGCAGATATGCCCGAAGATAGTAAGGTATATCCGGTGGTTTATTTCAAGAGTGACACAACAGGTGAAAAAGATTATGAAGAATTTTTTATTCCTGGTGAGAAACTTAATATGGAACGATTCTCTTCTTTAGGTGTTATAGAAGAGGTTACGAAACGCCCGATGCAGGAGTTAGATGTTTTTTTTAATGAACTGGAAAGCATCTTTCATCAATCTAAATTTTGTAAATCTGAGATTGTAGACGCTATCAAGCGTTTTCTTTCCAGCTTTGAACATGTTGAAAAAGGGAAGAATTTGGATCAGAAAATGTAATAATCATACATAATCATGTATACTGATATTGTAAACTTCATCCATGAACTATATGGTACGGATGAGCTTATTCCTTTGCATGCACCTCTTTTCATAGGTAACGAAAAGAAATATCTGAATGAATGTATTGATACTACCTATGTCTCAAGTGTCGGTAAATTTGTAGATCGTTTTGAAGAGGAAGTAGCTGCCTATACTGGTGCGAAGAAAGCTGTAGTCTGTGTTAGTGGCACCAATGCTCTCCATATGTCGTTGATGCTTGTAGGAGTGAAGTGTGATGATGAGGTGCTTACGCAGGCTTTGACTTTCATTGCTACCTGCAATGCTTTGAGTTATATTGGCGCACATCCTGTATTTATTGATGTTGACAAGAGTACAATGGGACTCTCGCCGGATGCGATGAAAGAATGGCTGGTGAAGAATACGGAAATGAAAGATGACCAATGTTATAACAAAAAAAACAGGGCGCAGGGTGAAAGCCTGTGTGCCCGTGCATACTTTTGGTCATCCTGTTCGTATTGAAGAGATAGTTGCTCTTTGTGAAGAATACCATATAGAGTTGGTAGAAGATGCTGCTGAAAGTATAGGTAGCAAATATAAAGGTCGGCATACCGGAACTTTTGGTAAGATTAGTGCCATTAGTTTCAATGGAAATAAGACTATTACAACTGGAGGTGGTGGTATGATGCTTTTTCAGGATGAAGAACTGGGCAAACAAGCAAAGCATATCACTACTCAGGCAAAAGTTCCCCATCGCTGGGAATTCCGTCACGATCATATAGGATACAACTATCGCATGCCTAATATCAATGCAGCTTTAGGATGTGCCCAGTTGGAGAATTTGGATAAATACATCGAAAGCAAACGTCAAGTGGCGGCGGAATATGAGGAGTTTTTCAAAAATATTCCAGATATAGAGTTTTTTGTCGATTCTAAAGACACATTTTCTAATTATTGGCTCAATGCCGTCATTCTGAAAAATAAGGAGGCCCAACTGGACTTTCTTCAGCAGACCAATGACAATGGCGTGATGACGCGTCCCATCTGGGAACTGATGAACAGACTTCCGATGTTTGAACATTGTGAAAATGATGGCTTGAAAAATACTGTCTGGTTTGCGGATAGAGTGGTGAATATTCCAAGTTCGGTCAGATTGTAAATATGAATATCAATATATTATTTTTAGGTGAATTCAAGCGTGTTTCCGTTGCAAACCACTTTATTAAAACAGGCGCAGAGAAAGGGTATAAGGTGAAAAATATTTTCATATGAATTGGATAAGCAAGTACCTATAGCGTGTGTCGGTCAGGTAATTGAAGGCTTGAAATGGGACGATAAACGTATTTTAAATGATTTAAAGGAAAATATTGAAAGATATAATATTTCAATCGCTCTTGCATTTGTAGATCCAGCTATTTCTGTAATCAGTGAATTGAAAAAGGTATGCCCCAATGTCTTTATTCCGGTTTCCGATTCATCACTTTGTAACATCATGTTCGATAAATTGCTTTCAGTAAATTGGTTTAAAGAAAAAGGCATCAGCCAGCCTGATTTTTACACTACTCCTGAAACATTTATTTATCCGGTAATCTTAAAACCTCGTGGTGGTTCTGCTTCAAAAGGAATTATAGTTTGTAAATCAATAGAGGAGTCACCTCCTATAGATTTACATGCATATTTAGTTCAGAATTATATTACAAATCATACGGAGTACTCTGTAGACTGTTATGTCAGTAGGAATGGTGTTGTGACTTCTGTTGTGCCTCGTGTCCGTTTGGAAACGTTAGGGGGAGAAGTGGTGAGAAGCAAGACTGTAAAGGATGGAGTAATTATAGAACTGTCTAAGAAGATTCTTTCCAGCGGTGATTTTCGTGGACCCATCACTATCCAATATATTAAGGATAATACTACAGGTAAAATAAATGTGATGGAAATAAACCCTCGTTTAGGGGGAGGTGTTGTTACGAGTATCGGAGCATGTTCGGGCATAATCTCTATGATTCTTGATGAATCACTTGGTAATGATATTAATCCGGTGACTGATTGGAAAGATAACACAATTATGGTTAGATATTTTAATGAGGTTATATTTTATGCAGATAATAATTGACATGGATGGTGCTATTTGTACTGAAATGCGTCAGTTCTCTCGTTGTTTGGCAGAGCCAAAGTCGCATGCCGTTAAAACTATCAATGAATTATATGATGCCGGTAATACTATAATCATTTATTCTGCCCGTACATGGGTTGAGTATGAAATGACAGTAGATTGGTTGAAACGGCATGGTATTAGGTATCACCAGCTTTTTATGGGCAAACCAATAGGGGATGTCTGGATTGATGACCGCGCAATAACAGCCAATGAAAATTGGGAAGAAATAGGAGAACAACTCAAAAATAGAGAAAAATAAGTGGACATGTTATTATTATAGCAGAAGCTGGTGTAAATCATAATGGCAGTTATGAAATGGCTAAACAAATGGTTATTGCCGCTAAAGAAGCTGGTGTCGACTATGTAAAATTCCAAACAGCTATTCCTAAACTGGTTATTTCCAAGTTTGCAGAAATGGCTGATTACCAAAAAAACAATATCGGTAAAGAGGGAAGTCAGCTTGAAATGTGCGAAAAGATTCACCTTTCTCTCTCTGATTATGCACCATTGAGGCATTATTGTGAGCAGTTAGGTGTCAAGTTCATGTCAACTTCTTTTGATTTACCTTCTATAGAACTTCTAAGTAAGTTTGGTATGGATTATATGAAGATTCCTTCAGGGGAGATTACCGATCTTCCATATCTTCGTAAAATAGCAAAACTTGGAATACCTGTAATTATGTCAACAGGTATGTGCAGGATTGGTGAAATAGAGGATGCTATGAATGTTCTCATTATGAATGGGATAAAAAGGGAAGACATCAAACTGCTTCATTGCAATACGGAGTATCCAACTCCATTCAAGGACGTTAATCTTCGTTCTATGCAGACACTCAGAGAATGCTTTGGTGTAGAAGTTGGTTATTCTGATCACATAAAAGGTATAGAGGTACCCATTGCTGCTGTAGCAATGGGGCAACTATTATTGAAAAACATTTTACGTTGGATAAAAGTCTCCCTGGCCCTGATCACGTAGCATCTTTGAATCCCCAAGAGCTTAAGGCTATGGTTGCTGCTATCCGTAACATAGAAGAGGCAATGGGGCATTCCGAGAAATTAGTATCACCTTCAGAATGTAAAAATATAGCAATAGCTCGTAAGAGTATTGTAGCATCTCGTTGTATAAAGAGGGGGGGGGACGCCTTACAGAAGAGAACCTGTATGTAAAACGTCCAGGGAATGGCATCTCACCTATGCGTTGGGATGAAATAATAGGTACATTGGCTGTTCGTGATTTCTGTGAGGATGAGTTGATAGAACTATGAGAAAGATTTGTGTAATTACTGGTACCCGTGCGGAATACGGTATCATGAGTAATCTGATGCGTCTAATTCGTGATGATGATAAGACGACTCTTCAGATAATTGCAACTAATATGCACTTGTCACCGGAGTTCGGACTAACTTATCAAGAAATTGAAAAAGATGGATTCCGAATAGACAAAAAGGTGGAAATGCTACTATCTTCTGACACGCCGGTTGGAACATTGAAATCAATGGGGCTTGCTACAATAGGAATAGCAGATGCTTTAAATGAATTACATCCAGATCTTGTGATTATACTTGGAGATAGATACGAGATGTTGGCTGCGGCAGAATGTGCTATGATAATGAAAATTCCTATTGCTCATCTTTATGGAGGGGAGATTACTGAAGGTGCATATGATGATTCTATTCGCCGTTGCATAACCAAATTAAGTAATTTGCATTTTACGTCGACTGATGAATATCGTAAGCGGGTCATCCAATTGGGAGAACAACCAGAGCGGGTCTTTTATGTCGGTGTATTAGGAATAGATAATATTTTGCATGATGATCCATTGCCTCTTAGTGAATTGGAAGATAGCCTTGGCTTTAAATTGGGTGATAAATTCTTTCTTATTACTTTCCATCCCGTTACCATGGAATGTAATACGGCAAAGCAACAGTGCCGAAACTTGTTAAAAGTATTGGAAGCATATATGGATGAATATAAATTATTATTTACACTTCCTAATTCGGATACAGATGGACGTATTATCATATCGCTTATACAGGAATTTGTATCAAGGCATTCAGATAGAGCGTTCTCCATTAATTCTTTAGGGAAGAAACGTTGCTACTCAGCTCTACGTTATTGTAGCGCAGTAATAGGAAATTCTTCAAGTGGGTTAGTAGAAGCACCTCATTTTCACGTTCCTATACTCAATATCGGTGAACGTCAGAAAGGACGTACGCATGGGGAATCTGTATTTGATTGTGACAGTGATATAAATTCAATTATTGTAGAACTGAATACGGTTCTCTCGGATGAATTTTGTGAGATTGCATATAAGGCTGTGAATCCTTATGAAAAAGAGAATACTGCACAGTCTGTTTTTGATGTTATTTCAACTTATCCTCTTGATAAATTACAGCGAAAATCATTTTATAATTTGTAGGAGATTAATGAAAACATTAGTTGTTATTCCAGCCCGTGGAGGTAGCAAAGGAATTCCTTATAAGAATATAAAACCGCTTGAAGGTAACCTTTAATTTACTATACTATAGATGCGGCACGGCATATTGCTGATGATGCTCATATCTGTATATCTACCGATGATAATAAAATAATTAAAGTGGTTGGAGATTATGGCCTTAATGTTCCTTTTAAACGTCCAGATACTTTGGCAACTGATACAGCTAGCACATATGAGGTGTTGCTCCATGCCCTAAATTATTATGAGCAGCAAGGGGAATTGGTTGATGTTATTATCCTTTTACAAGCCACTTCCCCATTTAGGACAGGAAAACATATTGAAGAGGCAATGAAGCTTTATCGGCCTGATATTGATATGGTTGTAAGTGTGAAAGAAACGGATTCTAATCCTTATTATGTTTGTTTTGAAGAGAATGGAGAAGGTTTTCTTCATATTTCGAAAGGTGATGGCAATTATACGCGTCGCCAAGATTGTCCATCGGTATATGAATACAATGGAACAATTTACATTATTAATCCTGCGAGTTTGAAATCTATGCCTCTTAATAAATTTACAAGGCGAGTTAAGTATGTTATGGATAGAGAGCACTCTTTAGACCTTGATACAATGATGGATTGGTATATGGCAGAATACATGATTAATGCAGATGTTATCATTCCATAAATATAATACAAAATAACTGAGAATAAGAATGAATTCAATTCACATAATTTCTCAATCTCTTCCTATTATTGACGCTATTCGGCGTATAAACGAGATACATGACGGACCATTAGTGCTTTTTGCTGTTGATGAAAACGATATTATACGTGGTACACTTACCGATGGTGACGTGCGTCGTGCTTTGATAAAAGGTATTAGCGTGAATGCTCCAATTGCCAATGCCATGCATTGCAACTTTAATTTTTTGCGTATTGGTGTAAATGATGGGGTGGAAGATATCCATAGGCAGCGTGAGTTAAAGATGCGTTTGGTGCCTATTTTGGATAATGACAATCATATCTGTGAAATAATTAACCTTGAACGTTGTCGTACCAAACTTCCTATTGATGCCGTGCTCATGGCTGGTGGGAAAGGGGAGCGTCTTCGTCCTTTAACAGAGAAAACTCCAAAACCACTCATCAAAGTAGGAGATAAATGTATTATTGATTATAATATTGACCGTTTACTCACTTATGGAGTAAATCATGTTTCAGTCACAGTCAATTATTTAGGAGAGCAGATTGAAGAACATTTTCAGGCAGAACGTGAAGGAGTGAAGATCGTTACGGTGCGTGAACCTAAATACCTTGGTGCTATTGGTAGTATCAAGTTTGTAGAGACTTTTTATAATGACACTGTCTTGGTAATGAATTCCGACCTCTTCACTAACATTGATTACGAAGACTTTTATCTCCATTTCCACCAACATGATGCTGATATGAGTGTTGCCGCTGTATCTTATGTCGTGAAAGTTCCGTATGGTGTATTTAATCTTAATGGACGTGAGATTAAAGGAGTAATGGAAAAACCTACTTACAATTATTACGCCAATGCAGGTATTTATCTAATAAAGAAACATTGTCTTGATCTTATTCCCGAAAATGAATTCTTTAATGCCACTGATTTTATGGATAAATTGATAGCTACTTGTCATAAAGTTATTCGCTATCCAATATCTGGTTTTTGGGTTGACATAGGTCAACACGAAGAGTTGGCACGTGCTAAGGAGATGGTAAAGCACATGAAAGGATTTTAGTTTCTAAATATTAATCACTTTAATTAAAAAGGTATGAAGTATTGTACAAAGTGTGTGATGTCCTCTACAAGGCCGGGTATCACTTTCGACAAGAATGGAGTATGTTCTGCTTGTTAGAGTTATGAAAATCGTAAGAATGTAGATTATAAGACTCGCTTTAAAGAATTGGAGGCATTGTGTGATAAGTACCGTGGTATGAATGGTCCTAATGGTTACGATTGTATGATTGCTGTTTCTGGAGGTAAGGATTCTCATTATCAGACCTATATTATGAAAAAGGTTCTTCACATGAATCCTTTGTTGGTTTCTGTAGAAGATAATTTTCCTATGACCGCTGCAGGCATGCACAGCATCAAGAATATCTCAGAAGCTTTTGGTTGTGATATTATTAGTATGAAACCTAATATCAAAGTTCAGAAAGTTATTATGAAGAAAACTTTTGAGAAATATGGTAAACCGACTTATTTTATTGATCGCTACATCTATACTTATCCTTTGTGGATGGCTTTGAAATTCAATACCCCTTTGTTGGTTTATGGTGAAAATGTAAGTTATGAACACGGTGGCACTGGCTGTGTTGAAACCTATTCTGCCCGTGACCAAATTTCCAATGGTGTGGGCTCCGGTACCACTGAAGAAGAACTTCTGGGAGATGGCGTAACACTGAAAGACCTAAATTTCTTTAATCCACCGACCATGGAAAATATAAATAAGCTTGATCCTATTTATATGAGTTACTTTGTGGAATGGAATAGCTTTAAAAACTATGAAATAGCTAAACATTATGGATTCCATGATTTAACTCATGAGTGGAAAAGAACGCATCACGTTGAGGATATGGATCAAGTAGATAGCCGTGCTTACTTGGTGCATCCATGGATGAAGTATCCAAAGTTCGGTCATGCAACAGCAACAGACTATGCAGCACGTATGGTACGTTACGGAATGATTACTCGTAATGAAGCTTTCAAACTGGATCAAGAACACGACCATGCTCTTGATCCATTATGTGTGAGAGATTTCCGTGAGTTTTTGGGTTATACAGAAAAAGAATTTTGGGATATTATAGATGAACAATACAATCGTGATCTTTTTGAAAAAGATACTAATAGGCATTGGAAATTGAAATGAATAATAAAATAACAGTTAGTGTCATAATACCTGTTTATAATGCAACTTCATATATTCATAAATGCTTGGATAGTTTACTTAATCAATCAATTGAGAATTATGAAATAATTTGTGTGAATGATGCTTCTACAGACAAAACTTTAAGTGTCTTAGAGAGTTATGCCCATCGTTATTCAAATATTGTAGTAATAAACCATCAAAAAAATAAGAGGCATGGAGGAGCTAGAAATACTGGTATACACGCGGCAAGGGGTATATATAGGTTTTACAGATAGTGATGGCTGGGTAGAAAAATATGTATAAAGAGCTCTATGATGAAGCTGTCAAATATGATTTAGATATAGTAGATACAGATTATGATATAATAAATGCAAAAGGAAAAGTGCTTAATAAATGTCATATTTTTGCTAAGGATATTCATAATGAAATAGTAGAATCTAATCGAAAAAGGCTAATGACTATGGGAGGAAGTGTTTGGGGGAAAATATATAAACGCACTTTCTTGTTGGAAAATAATATTTATTTTCCGGAAAATCTTTTTTATGAGGATAACTGTTTTGTTCCTTTGATTTATGCCAAGATGAGATCTTATAGCTACATTAGAAAATGTAACTATCATTATTTTGTTAATACTGACTCTACAACGAAGAAAAAGAATAGTTCTTATCTATATGACAGATTTGAAATAGTAAATATTTTGAAATTGCGATTTAAAGAACAGAATTTAGAGAAAATATATAAAGAGGAATTAGACTTTCTCCTTATTCTTAATGGCTTTTCTGGGACTATTAATGCAAGTATAACTACATATACTTATATTAACTATGATAT
>JAJQAY010000112.1 GCA_021203515.1 Bacteroides sp.
GTAGAGAACACAAGACAGAGAAATCATTCTTTCAAAGGTATATAGCTCCCCTACCACCTCCCCCTACGGGTACTCCTCCTCCCAGGAGGAGGAGAATGGAGATAGTAGTGCAAAACGGAACTTTCCTAATAAAAAATCGCCGCGCGCATATCGCGGAGGTAAGGGTCACTGTATATATACACAGGGATTTTTCTTATAAAAAGGGAAAGAATTACGCGCCTGCGGGCGGGCGTACATTATATAAAAAAGGAGGGGGAAAGTGTTTTTTAAACGTTCGTTTAATAAACGCAAAGATAGACGCTATTCCAATATCACCAAAATATTTTGATAAATTCTTTTATCATAGTTTACAGAGTGATACTTATATAATTATTATACAACAAATTACGAAAACTTTTAAATTATGGAATTAACACGATAATCCGAATAAAAACAAGGAAAATTTGAGAGGAAAAAGGGTGTTTTTAAACGAACGTTTAAAAAGCACTTTCGATGAACCAAGCAGCATAAAAATGAGAGCTAAGACACTAATTATCATACTATTGCTAATCTTATCATCAAGGATATTTGCCCAAGAAACAGCAGATACCGCCTATATATTCCGTTTTGTTCCCGGAAAAGACATGTTCTACATCCCCTACAAGGGTAACGAAGTCCAGCTCCACCGCCTGCAATCTGCCCTCCGCGCCCATCATCCCCAACTGATTACCGGACAGATGTTCCTCTGCGTCAGCAGCTACGCCGCATCATCCGGCGCGCACGCCACCCCGCAACGCATGGCCTACCTGCGCAACAGCCGCGTGAAGTCCGAACTCATTCAACATGCCGACGTCACCGAACGGATGTTCGTCACCGGCCGCCTGATAGCCTCCCCCTACGGGGCAGACAGCCTGCGAAACGTAGTAGTAGTCACCTTCCCTGCCGGAGTGGAAAAGGTGGAACGGATAGCCGGGCCGCAAGCGGCCGAAAAGGTGCGCAGCTACAATGACTCCATACGCTATGCAGATACATCCTACCACATCAATACTAATCATGCAGACACTATCTGTCATGCTGAGCGAAGCGAAGCATCTACTCCCCTGCAAACACAAGGGGAAGAGATTCTTCGCTCTGCTCAGAATGACAGATACCCTGCCTCGAATGACAGATGCACCGCCCTCTCCCTCCGCTTCAACCTCCTCCGCTGGGTCACCCTCACCGCCGACCTCGGTCTGGAATACCGCCCCGCCTTCCTCCCCGTTTCAGCGTGCTGCTGAACGGCACCTTTGCCAACTGGGGCTGGAAAGACAACACCCGCCGCTACAAAATCCGGCAGCTATCCCCCGAACTCCGCCGATACCTCGGCAAGGAGCAGCGAGCCTTTGTCGGCATCATGTACCACCTGGGCGACTTCAACTACCACCTGGGCGAAACCGGAAAAACGGGCAGCTACCAAGGCGGAGGCATCACCGCCGGCTATCAGCAGTCCCTGCTCCCCCGCCTGCAACTGGAACTGCACGGCGCCGTGGGCTACACCCGTGCCCGCTACGACCAATACACCCGCATAGACGGCGTCAACGTGCTGCAAAACAAGAACGGCCGCCTCACCAAGAATTATTGGGGAGTGAACCAGCTAGGCGTCTTACTGATATGGAAACCCTTTTTAATGAGGAACGAAAAATGAAGAACGAAGTGCAAATCATGGATATAAGGATGCTCCTGCTGGGCGCACTGGTCCTGCTGCTGGGCTCATGCAGCTACGACGACGCCCTGCACCGCACGCCCCACCCCACGCAAGGCGCCCTGGTGGCGAACACCGGATATAACGGTGACTACACCCTGGCAGTGGGCGCACTCACCACCGAAGCGCAGCAACCCGTGACCGTCTTCACCCACCTGCTGAACGAGGGCAGCTATCTGCTCTGCGCCTACAACCATCCGCAAGGCATTGGCATCGCCGAAGGCGTTGCCACCATCGGCACCCGCCCGGACGGAACCCTCCTGTCCCTGCCCGGCACGCTGCACAGCGCCACCCGGCAGATAGAGCCCCTGCCCGACGACACCCTGCGACTGGACCTCCCTCTGGAGCAACGCACCCGCCGGCTGACCCTGCGCCTTACCGCCAGCACCGGAACTACGGAAAACATAGCCACCACCCGGGCAAGGATTACGGGCATAGCCCCCGCACTCTACCTCGGCACCCTGAAGCTGCAAGGCGAGCCCGCCGCCGTGTGCCCCGACTTCGTTCCGGCAACCGACTGTCGCCTGCTCACCGCCGAGCTCAACCTGCTGGGCGTCTTCACAGACAGCCGCCAGGAGTTTACGTTCGACATCACCCTGACCGACGGCACCCGGCAGACCCTGACGCTGGACATGACCGAAATCCTGGCCGCCTTCAACACCGGAACTGCCCCGCTGACGCTGGACGCCACGCTGGAGCTGACGCTCTCCGGCGCGTTCCGGTTTAACATCACGGACTGGAAGGCAGGGAAGGAGGACGCGGCGGAGGCGTGGTAAATTATAAATTAAAAATTAAAATATAGATGGTAATGAAAAAGAATGTATGTATGATTTTGGCAGCGGGGCTGGTGCTTGGCGCTTGCAGCAATGACAGTGAACCCGCTATGCTGGGAAATGTGCCGGCCGTGTTCACGGCAAACATCGGTGGAGAACGGGTGCAGAGCCGCATGGCAGGCCAAACATGGGAGGCCGGTGATGAAATCGGTATCTTTGCCAGTGGTGCGACAAACAACACTGATGAGCAGAACTGGAAGTACACCTATGCAGTAGGTGGTGGCAGCGGCTCATGGGGCAGCGATAGGGCTTTCTACTACAAAGACACGGAGGAGACGCCTGCCACGGTGACCTTCAAGGCATACTATCCGTGGACGGAAGGCGCCACGGCAGACGGAACCCTCACGGTGGATGCCAGCACGGAGGACAGCCAGAAACCGGACGGCGGACAGAAGAAGATAGACTTCCTCTTCTCTAATAAGGCATCGGATGTTAATGATGCTCCTGCCCCTACGGGCAGCAGAGTCAATCCGGCGGTAAACTTCCAGTTTACCCACGTCATGAGCAAGATAGAATTTACGCTAAAGGTGGAAGACGGTGACGATAGCAGCGTCAAGCTGGAGGAAGTTAAAGAAATGGTAACCAAGCTGACGGGCGTCAAGAGCAAAGGTACGTTCAGCCTGACGACGGGTGCGGTGACAGCCTCTGAGACTGAAACAGCCACCGACATCGTGCTGACGCAAGTGGACGGAACGGCAGGCAGCAAAACGATGATAGCGTCCGCCATCGTCGTGCCCCAAACGAAGCCCGCCGATGCCCGCCTGGTGCTGACCCAGGGTACGGGCGAGGGTGCGAAGAAATTCGGTACACCCAGAATTCTGGATTTCGAACTCCTTGCCGGAAAGAAATACACCTACACCATCACGGTGAAGAAGATAGAGCTGTCTATCACCGCATTCAACATCACCGACTGGGACACTGAGAGCAAAGGAGACAAGGACGCCACCCTGACCGAATAAACCACCGGAAGTCATGAAGAAGAGATTATCCCCACCAATGGCGGTTGTGGTGTCTGCTCGTGCCGCTTCTGGCAGCCCGCACCCACAAGGACGCACCCCGGCAGATGGACAACGATGCCGAAGACACCCCGCCACCCGTGGCGCTGCGCGTAGCCACACGCAGCACTACAGACGGCGGTGAAGAAGTGAAGACCGCCTTCAAGGAAGGCACTACGCTGGGCACCGTCTGTGCAGGTGTGCACTATGCCTACACCTACGGCGCGGGCGGAGTGCTCTCCGCCGCAGGCGATAAAATCTTCCTCGAACACGGAGTCAGCAACATCAGCGTGGAAGCCTTCTACCCCTATCGGGAAAACGGGACATACACCCCGCTAACCATTGAGCAGAACCAGAACGGAACCACCACCAACAGCAACGGAGAGGCCGAAAGCAACTACTACCTGAGCGATGCGCTCCACGCCATCGGCAGCACCACGCGAGCAGACAACAACCTGCAACTGACGTTTCATCATGCCATGAGCAAGCTGTACTTCAACGTAAGGCAATACTCGTCAGCCACGCTCTCCCTGCTGACTATCGAGAGCCAGCCCCTTTCGGCATCCTTCTCTTTCAAGGCCACCTACGGCACAGTAGATGAAGTGAGCAATATCAGCCCGAACCGGAAGACGGTGACCGCATACACCACGGACAACCAAACGTGGCGGGCAGCCATCATTCCCCAAAACAACGCTGCGCTGACCGTGAAGGTGGTGGCGGACGGAAAGACCTACCGGGCGCAGCTCGACGCCACCGATTTCCTGCCGGGGAAGCAATATACCTACGGCATCACCGTAAATAATGGTCTGACCGTGACCTCTACCAGCATAACGGGATGGAATGACGACAGCAACGGACAGACGATAGAAAGTTCTATTGCACCCGGCAGCGGTACAAAGGAAGGCCCTTATCAAGTGGCTTCCTTTGATGGTTTCAAAAAATAGCAGACAACCGGGGAGCACATTACAAGCAAGTTGCCAATATTGACATGCAGAACGAAGAGTTCGCAGGGGTGATAGGAGACTTCAATGGAACTTATGACGGCAACGGATACACTATCAGTAATGTAAACATAAAAGGTCGTGGTCTTTTCGAAACGAATAGAGGTACTTTAACGCGGATAAATGTAGCCGGTGGGGAGGTATATGCAACAGGAGAGGGTAGTGGGGTAATATGTGGAGCAAACGCCGGGGGGGGGGAGGACAGTATCCTACTGCACAAATGCAGCTACCATAACCGGCAATAGCCACACGATAGGAGGAATATGCGGTTCTAATGTTAAAGGAACCATAACAAATTGTGCTAATAGCGGAGAGATAAAGATGAGTGGCAATTGGAACGAGTATGGCGGCATTTGCGGATGGAACTATAAGGGAACTATTTCTGATTGCACCAATACCGGCAAGGTGGTGGAGGGCACAGATCACGGAGAGATTGTCGGAGCGAACCAATAGTAAGGTACTTGCCCCCATCCCCCATCATTACATAACCCTTTAATATTCTACAAGCAATGAATAAAAACCTCTTCTTCTCCCTGCTCCTCCTGCTCAGCATAGCTTAGGGATGCAGCATCACCGATACCCCTACGGAGCTCCTCTCTGCCCCGGAGCTTCCTCTGTCCGTATGCGTCAGCACCACCGCCTTCGCATCTGCCGACGACGCCCCTACCCGCGCCACCGACAACGCCTATGCCACCACCTTTGCCCCGGCGACGCAATCGGCGTATTCATCCTGAAAGACGACGGCTCATTGTACGCCGACAACCTGCCAGTCACCCTGCAAAGCGACGGCAGCACTTGGTATCCCCAAGTTCCCTACACAGAGAACGCCACCTACTATGCCTACTACCCCCATCAGGAAGGCATGTCCGGCAAGAAAAGCACGGACGAGATACTCGCCGCCTTCGCCACCACTGCCTCCTCCGACCAGAGCACCCAAGAGCTCTACACCGCACAGGATGCAATGGTGTCCTCCACCGCCACCCCTTCCATCGGCACCAAAACCTTGTCGTTCACCTTTGCCCACGCCCGCAGCCTGATAGAGATAACCCTGCCCTCCGAAACCACCTCCGCCATCTTCCAGGACATCAACCCCTACCTCTTCGGCAGCCCCAACGTCTACCGATATCTCGTCCCTCCCGGAACTGTCCTCACCCTCTCCGGCTCGTACTTCCTGAATAGCATCAAATATGCAATCCCCGCCTCCTCAATAACCACCCCGGCACAAGGGGGAACGTATAAGAAAGTGACAGTGGAGTGAATGGGTTCTTTGAAGTAAGAGTGGAATATGCAGGCAATATTTATCGCATCTTCTGTTGTAATGATGAATGTCAGTTGGTAATTCTATTTAACGGATTTCAAAAGAAATCTCAGAAAACACCGCCAGAAGAGATAAAGAGAGCTAAGCTTATTATGGATGAGTATTTTAAAAGTAAGAAAGGGTAATAAAATGACAGAAGAACAAAAAAAGCCATTATGGGATGTGGAGATGATTATGACGAAATTCTCGACATTGAGTACGGCCCCAAAGGTACTCCTGAACGCAACGACTTCGAGCGTGGTGCCGAAGCCTTTATCCTTGCCGAGCGCCTGAAAGAGGAACGGCTGAAGCCGGTCTTACCCAAGAACAGCTTGCTGAAAAAATAGGTACAAAGAAAACCTATATCCCCCGGCTCGAAAATGGGAAAGCAGATGTACAGCTTTCTACCCTCTACCGCATATTTGAAGGATTGGGTAAAAGAGTTAGTCTGACTATTCTGTAGCTTTGCGAAATCATCTGCCAGATGCTATGAATTTTTTTACCTTTGCTAATCAAATAGATTATGGATAAAACGTTGAGACTGACCGAAGCTTACTGGGATATGCTAAAATCGCTTAATGATGATATTAAATTGCGACTAGCAACTCGACTCACAGCATCCGTTGCAGCCAACAGAAAAGTGCGCAAAGACAATACAGAAGAAATGATAGAAAAACACTTGGGTAGCTGGAAAGACGAGAGAAGTGCAGAGGATATTATCAAAGATATGTACATGGGACGAAACAGTACTAAGACTCCTTTAATATTCGATTAATAAAGAAGGCAATGTGCATTTTTTGCACATTGCAAATTCGGATAAGCCAGCCTAAATATTATCTGATAAAGGGCTATGTCGTTAATCAGCAAATGCAAAACACGCACTGGCAGACTTGAAGAATACCGTAAAATTGCTTTCTAATGTTGCTGAGGTAAATAAAATAATAAAAAAGAGAGTACGCGGAACATGAGGAAAAAGAAATAAAAAAAAGGAAGCTATGACCACTGAAGATAAAGAACTAGAATTTATCATCTACTGTATTGAAAATACAGCCGAAAGATTGGGAAGATATGGCTCCGAAGTATACAACAAGCTAAAAGAACTAGGTGCCATTGACAGTTACATCCGTTCATATTACGATACTCTACATACGCAAGGGAAAGCATACATTGTAGACTCATTACTGGAATACATCTATTATCGTGACCCTCAATGGTTACCGGAGGGATATAAACCTTTCCAGCCCACCATAACAAAAGTAAAATCAATCAAAGGCTGTAGTACTTTTGACGAAATTCTCGACATTGAGTACGGGCCTATAGGGACTCCTGAACGCAACAACTTCGAGCGTGGCGCCGATGCCTTTATCCTTGCCGAACGCCTGAAGGAGGAATGACTGAAAGCCGGCCTTACCTAAGAGCAGCTTGCTAAAAAATAGGTACAAAGAAAACCTATATCTCCCGGCTCGAAAATGGGAAAGCACTACGAAGCCTTTTACTTAAAAGAATAGAACAAGATGGAGTTTACGCCGACTGTAATTGACAAACATTTGCTTCCGTTGAAAGAAGCTGTAGAGATTGTGCATCAAGATTTAAGATAAGGAAAGCAAACGTCAGTCCGGCTAAAATCGTAGACGAGGTTATCAGAGAATTACAAAACGAACAAGGATAAAAACCTATGGTTTTTATCCTTGTTCGTTTTGTAATTATCCCCTTACACCAACTCGTCCGACGTATAGCCCTGCGGCAACTCGCGGCAATTATAGCCGGATGCCATAATCTCTCCATAGGCTCCGGCAGAGCGAAGGGCTATGAGGTCGCCACGCTTCACTCCGTTCAGGTCGATGGCCTTGCCGAAGACATCGGAAGACTCACAGATGGGGCCTACAACGTCGTAAGCCTGCACTGGGGCCTCCGAGGTGATATTCTCTATCTTATGGAATGCCTGGTAGAGTGCGGGACGGATGAGGTCGGTCATACCTGCATCGAGAATGGCAAACTGCTTATTGGTGCCTTGCTTCACGTACAGCACTTTGGAGATAAGCGAGCCACACTGCCCTACCACCGCACGGCCCAACTCGAAGTGGAGCGTCTGGTAGGAGCGTAGCTTCAAACAATTATCGTAAGTTTCGAAATAACTCTTGAAGTCGGGGATAGCCTGACGATTGGGATGTCCGTAGTCGATGCCCAAGCCGCCGCCCACGTTGATGTGTTCGATGCGGATGTGACGGGCTTCGAGCTTGTCTTGCAATTCGTTGACGCGGTTGCACAAGACTACGAAGTCTCCCATATCCAGAATTTGAGAACCGATGTGGAAGTGCAGCCCGATGAACCGGACGTTCTTCAGGGTCAGCGCAATATCAATCACTTTATCCATATCTTCCATGCTGATGCCGAACTTGTTCTCTGCCAGTCCGGTAGTGATATTGGCATGGGTATGGGCGCCCACATTGGGGTTGATGCGGAAAGCAACATTGGCAACTTTGCCTTTGGCGGCAGCCAGTTCGTTGATAATTTCCAGTTCGGGGATGGACTCTACGTTGAAGCAGAAGATGCCGTAGTCCAGCCCGAGCTCTATTTCCCAGTCTGCCTTGCCCACGCCTGCAAACACCATCTTGCCGGCAGGGAAGCCGGCCTTGATGGCAGCACGGATTTCACCACCACTCACGCAGTCGGCACCCAGGCCGCTTTCGCGAATAATGGATAGCACTTTGGGATTGGCATTCGCCTTCACGGCATAGTGCACTGAATAATTGTCATATTTTGCAGCCTCCGTACGGATGCAGGCAAGCGTATCGCGCAGCACCTGAGTATCGTAGTAATAGAACGGGGTGCGCAGCTCACGGAATTTCTCAATAGGAAATGTTCCTTTCATAATTTGATAGTCTTTGTTTAGATGCGGTAAAGAAGAGGTTCACCACAGATTACACGGATTATCACAGATTGATTGGTTATAAAAGCCTTTTAATCTGTGATAATCGGTGTAATCTGCGGTGCTCTTCCGGTATGTGGTTTCTTTTACTTTTCGTTGAACAGTGCATCGCTGAGTGATTGAAGCGCCTGCTTCTTGTCGCACTCACGGATGAGGAAAGAGATGTTGTAGTTGCTACCGCCGAAGGAAATCATACGTACCGGTATGTCGCGCATGGCATCCAAGGCCTTGGCTTCGAAGCCGACGTTCTCCCATTCGAGGTCGCCCACCACACAGATGATACACATATCCTTGTCCACCGTCACCGTACCGTATTTCTTCAGGTCGTCCAAAATCTCGTTCAGGTGCTTCACGTTGTCAATGGATACGGATACACCGACCTCGGACGTACAAATCATGTCGATAGACGTCTGATAGCTTTCGAAGATTTCGAATACCTTGCGGAGGAAACCGTGGGCAAGCAACATGCGGCTGGACTTAATCTTGATGGCGGTAATGTTGTCCTTAGCGGCAACCGCCTTGATTTTGCCTTTCTCCGTGTCGTTGGAAATCAACGTGCCCGGGGCAGTGGGGTCCATCGTGTTGAGCAGGCGCACGGGGATGTTGGCGTACTTGGCAGGCTGGATACAAGTGGGGTGTAAAATCTTGGCTCCGAAGTAGGCAAGCTCGGCGGCTTCTTCGAAATGAAGATGGCGCACGGGAGAGGTCTTGTCTACAATGCGCGGGTCATTGTTGTGCATACCGTCGATATCTGTCCATATCTGGATTTCGGAGACCTGGATGGCCGCGCCAATCAGGGAAGCGGTATAGTCGCTACCGCCGCGTTGCAGGTTGTCAATCTCTCCGTAGGCATTGCGGCAGATGTAACCCTGCGTGATGTATATTTCGGCATCCGGATGCAGTTCCAACTGAACCTGAAGTTTATCTTTGATGTAAACGGGGTCGGGTTCGACATTCTTGTCGGTACGCATGTATTCTAAAGCCGGAAGCAGGATTGACTTCACACCGCATTCTTGCAGGTAGTAGTTCATCATGGCGGTGGAAATCAGCTCGCCTTGTGCCAGCACTACCTTCTCCTCGAAAAGCGTGAAGAAGTCTTTGGTATAAGAACGGATATAGTCGAAATGGGACTTGATAAGCTCCATTCCTTTCTGTTTATATTCGGGGGTGGTGTACAGTTCATCAACGTGCTGGCGATATTTGGCTTCCAGCTTGTTGATAATTTCGTTAGCACCTTCCGGATTTTTCTTGTACAGATAGTCCGAAATCTCAACCAATGTGTTTGTGGTGCCCGACATGGCGGAGAGAACCACAATCTTACGTTCATCATCGGTAATCAATTTGGCTACTTCTTTCATTCGTTGAGCCGAGCCTACTGAAGTACCTCCAAACTTTAAAACTTTCATTTTCGTTCCTGTATTAATTAGTTTATAGTGACAAGCTGCAAGCTACAAGCCGTTAGCTTATTTGTTAATTCTCATTCTTTCGGAGCAAAGTCCGATGTTACGTCCGTTATCAGGTGGTCGACACAGCGATACACGCGTCCCGGATACTCCCAGAGCAACTGCATGTTGTGCGTCGTAATTATCACCAACGAACCTGCCTGGCTGATGTTGTGCAGAAGCTCGGTAATGGCAAATCCTGTCTCTACGTCGAGGTTGCCCGTCGGCTCGTCGGCAAGGATGATGTCCGGCGAATTGAGCACGGCACGCGCAATGACGATGCGTTGCTGTTCGCCGCCCGAAAGCTCGTTGGGGAACTTGTAGCCTTTGTTGCTCATGCCCACCAGTTGCAGCACTTCGTCGATGCGGTCTTTAATCTCCGACTTGTTCTTCCAGCCGGTAGCGCGAAGGACAAATTCGAGATTGTCGTAGGCCGAACGGTCGGTGAGCAACTGGAAGTCCTGAAAGACGATGCCCAGCTTGCGACGCAACTGTGGGACGTGCTTACGCTTCAGGTGCAGCATGTCGTAGCCCAACACTTCCGCTTCGCCCGAAATAACATCGAGTTCACCGTAAAACGTCTTGAGCAGGCTTGTCTTGCCGGAGCCTACCTTACCAATCAGGTAGACAAACTCCCCCTTGTGAAGTTCCAGGTTCACCTCGTTCAATACGCACAACTCCTGTTGGTGTATCTCTACTCCTTTATATCGTATCAGCGCTTCGCTCATTTATATAATTACAAATTATGAATTACAAAGTACAAATTACTGTTTTCTGAAGTAATTTGTAATTAGTAATTAGTAATTAACTTAGTGTTTCTTCCATGTTGCACTGTGGCGTTCTTCCAATTCACGGGCAAGGTCTTCGATGCGATAACCTTTGGAGGTGAGCAGCACGATGAGGTGATAAAGCAAGTCGGCTCCTTCATAAATCAGACGTTCGTCTGTGCCGTTGCAGGCTTCGATCACTGTCTCGACAGCTTCCTCACCTACCTTCTGTGCCATTTTATTGACACCGGACTGGAACAGACTGGTGGTATAAGAGCCTTCCGGCATTTCGGCATGGCGCTGGCTGATGAAGTCCTGAAGATGTTTTAGGAACATGACCGGCTGCTCGTTCTTTTCGCCCCAGCAGGTGTCCGTGCCGGTGTGGCAAACGGGGCCGACGGGGTGTACTTGTATCAGCAGGGTGTCCTGGTCACAGTCTTCCTGGATGGAGACTACGTTCAGGAAGTTGCCACTCTCCTCGCCTTTCGTCCAAAGGCGGTTCTTGGTACGGCTGAAAAAGGTTACTTTTCCGGTTTCTACCGTCTTATCGTATGCTTCCTTATTCATGAAACCCAACATCAGCACTTTGGCAGTGTTGGCGTCTTGTATAATCGCCGGAACAAGTCCGTTCATTTTGTCAAAATCTAAAGCCATCTTTTTTAAGTTATAAGTGATTAGTGATTGGTGATTAGTGATTACTAATAACTTTTCTCATCTCAATTCCTTGCGCGCAAAGATACGATTTTAATTCGGGAATTTTGATTTCTCCGAAGTGAAAAACACTGGCAGCCAAAGCGGCATCTGCTTTTCCTTGCAGAAAGACATCACGAAAATGCTCTTTGGCACCAGCTCCACCCGATGCTATGACGGGTATCGAGAGGTTATCGGCAAGGGTGGCAAGGGCTTCGTTAGCATATCCGGTCTTTACGCCGTCGTGGTTCATGCTGGTGAAAAGGATTTCTCCGGCACCACGTTCCTGGGCTTCTTTTGTCCAGGAGAAAAGTTCTTTGTCCGTTTCCACTCGTCCACCGTTCAGGTAGCATCCCCAACCTTTCTCCGTTTGTTTGGCATCGACGGCAAGTACGCAGACCTGCGAGCCGAAGTGCTTGGCAATCTCGTCTATCAGTTCGGGACGACGGATGGCGGAAGAGTTGATGGATATTTTGTCGGCTCCGGCGTTGAGAAGGCGGTCTACGTCGCTCAGTTCATGGATGCCCCCGCCTACGGTGAAAGGGATGCTGATGTTGGCGGCAATGCGTTTCACCAGTTCGGCAAAGGTCTTGCGGCCTTCAAAGCTGGCGGTGATGTCCAGAAACACCAGTTCATCGGCACCCTGCTCGCTATAAGCACGTGCCAACTCAACGGGATCGCCTGCCTGACGCAGGTTCACGAAGTTGGTTCCTTTTACGGTCTGCCCGTCTTTGATGTCGAGGCAGGGGATAATTCTTTTTGCTAACACTTTATTCAGTTATGAGTTATGAGTTATCACTCTAAAAAGTTCTCTAATTCTTTGAAGGTTATATGTCCTTCGTACAGCGCCTTGCCGAAAATGACGGCAGGCACACCGGCTTCCTCCAGCCGACGGATGTCATCGGCACCACTCACCCCGCCACTGGCTATCAGGTAGAGGTCGGGATGCTGTTCCAATATCTCTTTATACAGCTCGATGGAAGGGCCTTGCAGCATACCATCGCAACTGATGTCGGTACAGATGACTTTACGGATGCCTTTCCCGATATAATCTTTCAGGAAAGGAAACAACTCACAAGCACTTTCGTCCTTCCAACCGTTGACGGCTATTTTGCGGTCTTTCACATCGGCCCCGAGGATGATTTTCTCCGAACCGTATGTTTGAAACCAACGAGAAAACAGTTCCGGACTTTTCACGGCAATACTGCCGCCCGTCACCATCTGCGCACCACTCTCGAAAGCAATCCGCAGGTCTTCATCACTCTTTACCCCACCACCGAAGTCTATAATCAGGGAGGTTTGCGAGGCTATCCGTTCCAGTGTGCGGTAGTTCACCACATGATGGGAGGCGGCTCCGTCGAGGTCGACCACGTGGAGACGGCGGATACCATGCGCTTCCAGCTCCCTGGCTACTTCCACCGGGTTCTCATTGTAGACTTTCTTACTGTCATAATCACCCTGGGAAAGGCGTACGCACTTTCCGTCGATGATGTCGATGGCGGGAATAAGTTTAATCATAGCTCTAAAAAGTTCCTTAATATTCGTTCGCCCACACTCCCACTCTTTTCGGGGTGGAACTGGGTGGCGTAGTAATTATCTTTATGCAAAGCGGCGCTGAACGGAAGTATATAATCCGTCACGGCAGCCGTACAGTCGTTCAGCGGCACGTAATAGCTATGCACGAAATACGCGAATTCTTCTTTCGTGAAGCCTTTGAACAAGTCGCTATTGGTTTGCCCAATCGTATTCCAGCCCATGTGGGGCACTTTATCTTCGTGCTTCTGCGAAACGAAACGTTTGACATCGGCGTCGAAAATGCCAAGTGTGTCCACGTCTCCCTCCTCGGAATGGCGGCACATCAACTGCATACCCAAACAGATGCCCAGCACCGGTTGGCGCAACTCTTTTATCAGCTTGTCCATCCCCCCGGCACGCAGGAAGTTCATGGTAGTTTCCGCCTCGCCCACACCGGGAAAGATAACCTTGTCAGCGGCACGCAACACAGCCTCATCCGCCGTAATCACCGCCTCCACGCCCAAGCGCTTCAACGCATAATCCACAGAACGGATGTTTCCTGCATTATATTTGATGACTGCAACTTTCATCTTGATTAATTGATAATTGATAATTGACAGTTGGCAATGAACAACAAGGAATTATCCATTATCAACTATCAATCATTCATTAATTAAATATTACGGTCTTATTCTTATATGCCAGTACCTTACGCTCTATATGCTTCTGCACGGCACGGGAAAGAACGATTTTCTCCAAATCCTTGCCTTTGTTCACAAGGTCTTGCACAGTGTCCTTATGTGTGATACGCACCACATCTTGCTCGATAATAGGGCCTGCATCCAATTCGGTAGTCACATAGTGGCTGGTAGCTCCGATAATCTTCACTCCGCGTTCAAACGCTGCATGATAGGGCTTTGCGCCCACAAATGCCGGAAGGAAAGAGTGATGAATGTTGATGATGCGGTTGGGATAAGCATCTATCATCTGCTCGGAAATGACCTGCATATAGCGCGCCAACACAATAAAATTCACTTTATGCTTGGCAAGGAGTTCAAGTTCTTTCTTCTCCTGCTCTTCTTTTGTCTCCTTAGTAATAGGAAAGAGGTGGAAAGGAATGCCGAAACACTCAGCCACATGCTGCAAATCGGGGTGATTGCTGATAATCAGAGGTATCTCTACATTCCACTCACCCGCCGTATAGCGTGCCAGCAAGTCGAACAAGCAATGCGACATCTTCGAAATAAAGATTGCCATACGCGGCTTTGCGTCAGAGAAGTAAAGGCGGAAGCTCATTCCGTACTTTTGTGCATACAAGGTTGCAAAATAATCCTCTATCTTCTCCTGGGGCACTAAGAAATCTTTCAACTCCCACTCGATACGCATGAAAAAGATGTTCTCCACATGGTCTACATACTGATCCAGATAGATAATATTACCTTTGTTCACCGTTATAAAGTCTGTTACTTCCGCCAAAATGCCCGGTCTGTCGGGGCAGTGAAGCAACAGTTTGGCTGTCTTCATCATTCTAAAAAATTCTTTGTTTATCGTTTTCTAATTACAACATTCTCATTTTGAGTTCGCAAAAATAACGATTTATTGCAAAACAATGAAGTTTTCGAGCAAGAAGTTTAAAAGAAGGCGCAAAAAGTTTCGTTTTCTCCAAAAACAAGTCTTAATCAATCCTTAAATGTCTCAGAAACGCAAATTCTAAAGAGTTGTTAATTCTTAATATTCCCATTTTTCACAATATTCTCACTATGAGGATTTAAAGTAACGGCTACTCCAAACGTCCAAAAAAAATTTAATCACAGCTATTGCAGGTTTCAAAGAAATGCCTACCTTTGTAACCGCAATCGAGAGAGATAGCAACAAAACAATGAAATTATGGTGCGTTAGTTCAGTTGGTTAGAATACATGCCTGTCACGCATGGGGTCACGGGTTCGAGTCCAGTACGTACCGCGAAAACAAATAGCAAAATTAAAGCAAGGCTTTGAAATTCAAGGATTTCAGAGCTTTTTCTTTTTCTCCGCTTCGGCAAGAAACAGCTATAAACCGCAAAACGTTCTGTGATGCTTTTACAAATCAATTTGTAGGCATTTTATAACCGTTAACACAAAACTATAAACCGCAAAACGTTCTGTGATGCTTTTACAAAACAAATTGCATGAGTTTTACAATGGTTAACACAAAACTAATTGCGTTTTTTTATTTGTTTTTCAGTTCTATTCAAACACTTTTCAAATGCTTTCTAAAGTATCCTCAAATCATATATTATTCTTATCTTTGTACAACTTGGAGGATATTTACACAAGTACTATCAGAACTTACTCCGCCACACACTCTCTGTCTTCTTGCGATTTCCGATATTTCCGACATCATCCAGCAGAAGATGACGAAGATTGTGCTGATATTTACACGTCCACCATCAGTATTAAAGCTGTCTTGAACCGCACCATCACATGCACGAAGTTGTGGCGGCTATTTTTCTATTTTAGTTTATTTACTCTCCTCATTCTTTTGAATAATCTTATAAATCTGATACCAATAATGGAAAGCCTCCGGATTGGATTTTTTCAGTTTATTCAGTCTGTTCAATTCGTTTAAGGGATGTTCAAGATAGAATTGCTTTATTTCTAAATCTTTTAAGTTTACTTTAGGGTCAAATCTGATTATTTCTTCTTTGGAATATTTTATCAATGTAGCCAAATATGCAGCTTTTGAGGCGTATGTGACAGCTTTGTCCAAGTGAAAGGTATCAGAGAATATATAAGACTTGATTGAAGTAATCCCATTATTTAAGACCGTAAAATTTGTATTCTGAATATTCTTTCTGAAGCATATAGCCAAAGCAGTATAAAAAGTATCATCCAATACATCGGAGATTGCATGCATGTTTCCCCTATACTTTAGTTCAATGGCAGCAAAGGCATTGAATACATCCTTAACCATACTTATATCGTCAATCTCATCAAACAGACACCCCACATCATACATTTGTTTAATAATTTCCATTCCCATCTCTTTATCTTTCTTGATATAAGGAATACCGGTTGTAGTAGAAGCGAACGCCGTCAGTTTATCTCCCAATATATTATTAAAGTCAGGAGTGGTAACCATGACGGGAGTCCCCGTTTCTTTAAGGAAACTACTGCTGACCGGAGTTTTTACAAGAGTTTTATAATGAATATCCTCTTTCAGTACATCCAATAAGATATGCGACTCCTTTCCGTTGAGTGCAGATATAAAGAACAGTTTATAGTGTTCCTTTTCTATATCGCTTTGCACCTTTCTCTCTTGCTTCTCGTATCTGGTAAATCCCTTTTCTGTTATAAACTTATTCAGATAATCGGTCAGAATGACGTTCTTGTCAGATGCAATAATATCAATATCTATAGATAGACGCTTGGTTGCTCCTAACAACAGCATAAGGGCAGTTCCGCCTTTAAAAACAAAATCTAGACCGGAACTGCTTAATCCCTCCAATAGCATCAATGCTCTAATGACTTTCTCTATAAGGATTTTATCGGCTTTCTTTTTCTTAGCAATACTCTCAATCCAATCTTTTTCAATGCTTTTTGCATCTATCATAATATCAAAATTTTGGCAGTATAAGTGAATTACTGCCGTTTTATAGAATTAATGACTTCCTCTATCTCCGCTTTTTTTTCTTTACGGCTTGCATACCTTAACATAGTGCTTTCGTTTACGGTATAGTCATTGAAAGCATTCTTATATATATGGTATATCTCGTTCCCTTGAAAGGGTGAGAACTCTTTATCGCAATATAAATCGACCAATATTTTTTCCAGCGAAGCTACTTGTCCGTTCTTTTCCTTCAGTACGGGAGCTTCGGTAACCAATGCACGTACACAAACATATCCGGCATATTCTGACAAGTCCTCCGTTATATCTTTAATACGGACAACCTTGTATTTTACATCTTTCAAAGCCCTGTAAACAGAATCAATAACCTCACGTTCCACTTCCAAAAAGGTCACGTTGTAATTAATCAGATGTTGGCTGAAGCTATTGATAGCTGCCAGTTCCCAAACACAATAATTGATATAGGGAAATTCTTTTCCGACAAATTTTCCTGCTTTTATGGTTTTAGACGAAAGTTCCAGGGAAAAGGTTCGTGCTTTTCCCTCACGATATTTCCCTTTGCCTATTCTTTGAATTACCCCTTTTTGTACCAAATGATATATTCGCCAGTTCACAGTAGCTTCCGGTATCGCGGATTCCTCTTTCCTATACAAATAGAGAATATCTGTATTGGTAATAACTTCCTGTCGAGTAAACAGTTGTTTCACTTTGCTTTCTTGTAACTTGCTGTTCATATATATACTTTATTATTTTCACGAACAAATGTACATCAAAAAAAACGGCAGTATCCCCACAATACTGCCGTTTTTTGAAAGATATTTCATCTTGTCATCGTGACAGTACGAGATATACACACAACGTCAGGTTATCGATTAAACCTATCTATATGGAAATTATAACAACTTAAACATTTTCCGCAGGCTTGTTCTCATCATCGGATAGTATATATCACCATCTGCCTATTCAAGCAAACGCTCTATATACACCTCAAACGTCTCTTTGTTCAATGGTATCATAAGCCCGACTGTTTTAAGTTCCCAATGATATAGTGACTCCGGTTCGACAGGGCTTCAAGATAATATCCTTTTCTCGCATGAACTTTATATAACTTTTCGCCGTGCGTTCCCTTTACATCCCAATCGTACCAAAGCATTTGCCTACTTGTTACCAACTTGGCATAACTTTTCTTGTGTGGTAATTGAAAATCAAGGGAATAGGGTAGTCAGGCAGGACAGAGAAAAGTTCGGTGCAAGGTGCAAGCCTATCTCTATATATAGGCAGATATGATTAACTATTCGTCAAGATGCAGTTTATTATGACTTTTAAGCCTAAAAACTAAATCTATTCTGCCTAAATATTATTCCTACTACAGCTGTAGTAAGATTAGTTTTTAGCGAAAACAATAATAATTCATAGCGTATCCGACATTAATTATCTTCATCTCTATCACCTACTTTCTATACTTAAATAATCCTATCAGAAGCAACCATCAACTTCTAATTCGCATTATTATCAAATAATTGATTATCTTTATGCCTCAAGAACCTATGGATATTCATTACTAAAAACAAGCACATATGAAAAAAAGAGTTGTAAGTTGGGTTGCCTGCACGGTGTTGTGTGTGATGACGGTATTTGCCCAAGAGGCCTTATTTAATAAAAACGACATTACTTCTCCCGAAGTAAATGCCGATGGTTCGGTAACTTTCCGCCTTGATGCCCCAAAGGCTGTGAAAGTGGAATTGACAGGGGATTTCCTGCCACTGATGAAAGTTTCTACACCCAAAGGCGAAGTGGAACAAGCCGGCATCGTAGAGATGAAGGAAGGCGAAAACGGTATCTGGACTTACACATCCGAAAAGCTGTCTCCCGAACTTTATTACTATAAATTCAAGGTGGATGGTATGGATTACTTAGACCCGTCTAATGTATATATGTCTCGCGACATTGCTACCTATACCAATATTTTTATTGTTGAAAAAGAGAAGGGAGATAAAGGATGCTTGTATAGTGTCAATGATATCCCCCACGGCAATGTGTCGAAGGTGTGGTACGACAGCCCTACTCTGAAGATGAAACGCAGAATGACGGTTTATACTCCCGCCGGTTATGACAAGGGCGGTCGTTATCCGGTGCTATATCTGCTTCATGGCGCAGGCGGTGATGAAGATGCATGGACCACCCTGGGACGTGCCGCCCAAATTCTGGATAACCTGATAGCGGCAGGCAAGGCAAAACCTATGATTGTCGTGATGCCTAATGGAAATACTAATTGTGAAGCAACTCCGGGCGAATGGTCGAAAGGCATGTATAAGCCATCTTTCAGAGGACATGCCACTTCCAAGGCTGTCGCTTCGATGGATGAGAGTTTTCCTGACATCGTGAAGTACATTGAAACCTATTACCGTACACTGAAAGGTAAGAAAAGCCGTGCGATTTGCGGACTGTCTATGGGTGGAGGACACTCTTTTGCCATCTCCAAGCGCTATCCGGATATGTTTGATTATGTCGGACTCTTCTCTGCTGCGATTAATATGGGAGGCAATGACACCGAAAAAGAGATAGCCAATCTATTTGCCGCACGCCCCAAACTATATTGGATTGCTATCGGAAATACGGATTTCTTGTATAAAGGAAACGAAGATTATCGGAAGTTCCTCGACTCCAAAGGATTTAAATACGAATATCTGGAAACGGACGGAGGGCACATCTGGCGCAACTGGCGTATTTATCTTACTTTGTTTGCACAGAAGATATTTCAATAAATAAAGTGTAATTTCAGCATAAAAAAGAGAATAGTAATAACGATTCTTTTTTTATACCATGTTGAGCTTATCTTAAAGCACTTATCTATCAGTTCACCTGAACCGTCTTCTGCACCTTGATGTCTCTGGAGGAGAAACCGAGCATTATATTGTGTGTTCCTGCATCGGTCACAAACTTCTTGCTGTTTACATCGTAATACATAAATGCTTCTTTAGGCAGTATCAACTTAACTGTTGTGCTCTCGCCGGCTCTGAGGAATACTTTTTCATATTTTCTCAATCCTTTCTCCGGACGCTCTACGGCACTGCCGCCCACTTTGCCCACGTATGCCTGCACCACTTGCGCACCACCCCTTTTTCCTATATTCGCAAGGCGGCAGGTTACTTTCACCGCTCCATCCGCATCGGGAGCAGAAACAGACAAGTCGGAAAGCTTGAACGTAGTATAGGACAGGCCATAGCCGAAAGGATACTGCACCTCACGTTTCAGTCTGTCATACCCTCTGTAGCCGATGAATACACCTTCGGTATAGGCCACATGCTTGTCGCCGTCGGGGTTGTGATGACTGTCGTATGCCGGATTATCCTCCCACTTCTTCTCGAATGTCATCGGTAACTTACCGGAAGGATTTACCTGACCGAACAACACTTCACCAACCGCAGTCCCCGCTTCCTGCCCGGGATAGAACGCCCAAATCAAAGCGCTCAGCGATGGTTCCCAACCTTGCATTTCAATATTACCGCCGCCATTTACGACACCGGCAACCGGTTTCTTGCTACGGAATACGCTGGTAAGCATCTTCTTATCCACCTCCGGCAAATCGAATGAGCAGTCGCTACCCTCCCCTTCCGAATCGGAACTATGACCGAAACAAGCAACTATCAAGTCTGCTTTACTCAAATACTCGGCAAAGCGGTCATTTTTGCCGTTCTCATCTTTCCAAACAAAACTGACACCGGCATTGCCCCCTTCCTGATAATACTCGAAACGTACACGATAGACGACACCGGCTTCCAGTTTCTTTGTGTAATTCGTACTTCTGAAAGCACCGGGCAACCAGTCATCAACGACCAGTTCATCATCTATATACAAGCGATAACCGTCGTCGCCACCTACCGTAAAGTCATATTCGGCCGTTTCCTGCGAACACATGGCACCACTCCATCTTACCGAGTAGTTATCCCGGGGCATGCCGTCCAGTTTCGTTCCGTCCGACCACGAATAGTTGATTTACTCTCATTCCGCACCACCACCGGTTTGCCCTCAAAGCCGATGTTGCCGAAATACTCGGCACGCAGCCCCGGTTCACTAAGGCTATTGTCGGTGTACATGACGCCCGGAAGGAAATCAAGTTCATCCACATATTCCACTTTTACATGCTGGAGTTCACCCTGCTTTTTAATGCCTTCGAGCACACTGGTGTAGTGAAATGGAGACACATTACCGCTGCCTCCGCCTCTGACGTAACCGTTCGCATTCTTTCCGGTCACGATGATATGCTTGTATTTCTTCAGATTGACGGGAAGAACATTCTTTGTATTCTTCAAAAGCACAAGTCCTTCTCTGGCTACATTCAATGCGGTTTCTACAGACTGCGGGTCGTCCAGCGGAATGCTCTCATCATCTTCCACCCCATCTTTAAATCCAAAGGCAATGAGTACACGCAAGATATGACGTACCTTCTCGTCTACCATATCCATGGTTACATCGCCTGTTTCAGGCAGTAAGCCATGTCTTTCGGCGTCATTTTTTCGGCACCCGGCATTTCCAGGTCAAGTCCTCCTTTGGCGGCAGGTACGGAATAATGGGTAGAACCCCAGTCGGACATTACCATACCTTTGAACCCCCACTGTCCTCTCAAAATTTCTTTCAGCAGCCAAGGATTTTCAGTGGTACAAATGCCGTTCATCAGGTTGTAACTGGTCATCACGGCTCCCACTTCGGCTTCTTGTACGGCAGACTTGAAAGAAGGGAAATAGATTTCATTCAGAGTACGTTCATCAATATCATTACTGATATTGTTGCGGTCATAGTCAGAATTATTGGCTATGAAATGCTTAATGGTCGCTACTACTCCCTGCTCTTGCACCCCCTTGATATAAGCTGTCGATGTGCGTGCGGCAAGATAAGGGTCTTCTCCCATATACTCGAAGTTGCGTCCGCACATAGGAGTGCGGTAGATGTTGACCGCAGGGCCGAGTAAGATATTCACGCCTCTGGCTCTGCAATCACGTCCAAGTGATTTACCATACTGGTGAGCAAGGTTTTCGTTCCACGTAGCAGCCAGCGTCACAGTCGAAGGATAGGCCGTAGATTTTCCATGTGTTCCCAAGCCTTGCGGCCCGTCGGACATCTTCATGCGGGGGATGCCCAAGCGGTCGATGCTCTTGGTGTACATCCAGTCCACACCGCTGATATAGTTCAGCTTTTCTTCTACGGTCATCTGTTTCAGCAGTTCTTCCACTTTCCGGTCAACGTCGGGGGTGTACCATTTCTGTGCAAATGCGCACGAGAAGTTGGCAACCACCGCAAGCAATAAAATCAATCTTTTTTGTTTCATCTTGAAATGGTTTTAGAGGTTATCTTCATACACAGACAGTCTTATAACAACTGCCTTGACTTCATTTCCAGATACTTATTAATCACATCAATCGAAAGATTTTCCGGTGTAGTCAATAAGGAGTAGATGCCATGCTGCTTCAAAGTGGAAACAATTAGGCGTTTTTCAAAAGCAAACTTTTCGGCAATGACATGCCGGTAATAACCTTCCACATCTCTGGCAGGAGTGACAATATAGTTTTTAAGGTCGGCGTCTTCAAAAAAGACCACAAGCAAACGGTGCTGGCGGTTCAACTGTTTCAGATAGGACAACTGACGGTCCAGACTTCCCATGCCGGAGAAGTCGGTGTAGAGCACCAGAAGGCTGCGCTTGTTGACGTGCTTGTTCAGATGCACACACAAAGAAGAGAAGTCCGTCTCACCGAAGGTAGTCTGCTGGCTGTAGAGGTTCTCCAACAAAGTCTGCATCTGCCCCGGTTGTTTGGAAGCCGGAACAAATGTATCGAAATGTTCGTTGAAGGTTGCCAGTCCCGCCTTGTCCTCCTTTCGCATGGCAACATACGAAAGCACAAGCGAAGCATTGATGGCATAGTCCAGCAAGGTCATTCCACGAAATGCCTGCTGCATGACGCGGCCTTTATCTATCACGCTGTATATCTGTTGGGAACGTTCGTCCTGATAGACATTCACCATCAGTTCATGCCGCCTCGCGCTCGCTTTCCAGTTTATCGTGCGGTAGTCGTCACCTTTTACGTACTCTTTGATTTGCTCGAACTCCGTCTGGTGGCCTATCCTGCGGATGCGTTTTATCCCCAGCTCCGTAAGATTATCACTGATGGCCAACAGTTCATAGCGGTGAAGCATCAGGTAAGACGGATAAACTTTGATGTCCAGGGGATTATCGCAGGTATAGCGACGCAAAAGCAAACCGAGCCGGGCCGTGGCAAACACGCGAACCCGTCCGAAGGAGTAGACACCCCGGCGCGTGGGACGCAGATGGTAGGTTATCACCTTACCTTCATTGGCACGAAGCTGTGCACGGAAACTGATGTTCCGTTCCTGGAAGATGAAAGGGATTTCATCGATTACCTCTATAGAAACAGGATAAGGATAGCTACTCTCGACACGAATATTCACCGCATTCTCATCTCCATTGGAGAAACGGACGGCACATTGGCGAAATGCCCGGATACCCCGAATGCGATAAAGCATATACCCGTCTGCCAATACCGATAAGAACAGGATAAAAAGCGCCCACTGCCCGATGGCAAACAACGGAGCATATACGTATCCGCTACCTAATAGCAGGATAACCAGAATAAGGACTATATAGAAACGACGGGATAAATACAAAATGATTTCAGATTTATGAGTTATTTGGAAACTTCCACTTTATCAATCAGGCGCTGCGTCACCTTCACCGGAGAATAGCCTTCCATTTCGGCCTCGGCAGTGAGGATAAGGCGGTGTTGAAGCACATAGGGAGCAACAAACTTTATATCTTCAGGCGTCACAAAGTCGCGCCCCTGCAGGAGCGCATATGCCTTGGAAGCCTGCAACATGGCTACGGACGCACGCGGAGAAGCTCCCAGATATACAGCTTTGCTGGTACGTGTCTGCTGCACAATCAGGGCTATGTATTGAAGCAAAGTGCGGTCAACAAATACCTGCCACATCAATCCGCGAAGCGACAGAAGTTCCTCTTTGGTGATGGCCGGTGTAATATCGTCCAGCTTCACCAACGCAGCATTGGTGTGATGACGTTCCAGAATGTTCACTTCTTCGTCCAATGAGGGATAACCCATCGTTATCTTCATCAAGAAACGGTCGAGCTGTGCCTCGGGCAGTTTGTACGTACCCTCCTGCTCCACCGGATTTTGGGTTGCCAGGATTGTATAGAGGTCTCCCATCCGGTGGGTGGTTCCGTCGATACTAATCTGACGCTCTTCCATGACTTCGAACAAGGCAGCCTGCGTCTTGGCCGGGGCACGGTTAATCTCGTCCACCAGCACAAGGTCGGCAAATATCGGTCCGTGATGAAAATCGAAATCATTGGTTTTCATATTGAATACAGTAGTATCCAGCACATCGCTCGGCATCAAGTCCGGAGTGAACTGGATACGACTGAAATCCGCATCAATCAGGCGGGATACCAGACGGGCCAACAATGTTTTTGCCACTCCCGGCACACCTTCTATCAATACGTGACCGTTTGCAAGGATAGCGGTCAGCACCAGGTCTACCGTTTCTTCCTGCCCTACGATGACAGAGGCTATCCGCTCTTTCAACTCCTGTATCTTCTCGGAAAAGAGAGTTAAGTCCACCCGTTTTTCCATATTCTCTTCCATACGTTTATTCTTTTATATGTGATTGATTATTTCATTCATTTTATCAATGTAATACTTCATCTGCTCGGCAGAGATAGTGCGGCCGCCATATATCACCGGCCTTATTTCGCGGATAAGCGTGCCGACTTCTTCCGCCTCCATCCCGGTTTTCCGGGCAATCCGGCCGAAAGAGTGCGCATCATCCGCCACCTCTTCCACGTCTACCTGGATTTCTCTTCGCAGCACTTCGGCAAAATAGATATACTTTTTACGAACCAGGTCGGCATGGTCTTTCTTCTGATAATAGAGCGTGCCTATCAGTTCGATAGATTCCAGCGATTTGTTTTCCGGTTCGCGAATGACCGGTATTGCCCGCTGCTTCCTCCGGGCCGTGAATGCCATGAAGAGCAGAATGGAAAGCATTGTCAGGTATAGCGCCCAGCGAAGCGGCTCTTGCGATAGGAAATAGCGGAAAGGTGACACCTGCACCTGCGCCGTTTCTTTCATATAGCCCTCGGTGCTGACTATGGGAAGTCCCTTCAGTCGCGACAGTACACGGAAAATATAAGTGGCGTTCTTTCCGTCCAATACACCATAGTTTGTAAAGAGCAGAGGGGTTGAAGCCAGAATGATTTCCCCTTTTCCCCACGTATACGACATGACTACCGGTGTCCAGCAAACGGTATTGGGCAGCCAGTAGTCACGCTCACTCTTACGGTTGATGTCTTTTCCCAAGATCGCCTTTTCCGCCAAGATTTCCGCCTTTATCGAGTCATTCCAGAAATAGGGCAAACAAAGCTGGGGATAGACGCGGAACGTTTGCGGGGAATAGACCGCAGTATCTCCCACCCAACGCAAACTGTCTTTCGATAGGAATGAAGTAGCGTATTTCTTCAAAGACCTCGCACTATAACGGGCATAACTGCAATCAAATCCCAATGTATCCCTCAAAAGCCTGCTGAACGAGTGACTGACCAATACGATCTTGCTTCCTCTTTCGGCAGCTTTCAGCATGGCTTTCACATCCGCTTTCCCGAAGGATAAGTCTTCGGCAATCACCAATATACCCCGGCAACTCAGCGAATCGTCCTGTTCCATCTGATAAAGGGTCTTGCGGGACAGCGAGTATCCGTTGGGCAACGAAGACGACAACAAGCTATCGAAAACGGCACATCCGAACGGCTGCTTGTCAATGTGGCTGAAAGTAGGGTTCCAGACAAACTGCTTCGGCAACCGGCATTCTATTACAAACATCAGAACCAAAAAGGTGACTATGCCTATGGTAAACCAATGGGAACCTTTCATGCAGCGCCTCCTTTCCCTATTTCTTCCTGCAAGGACTGCATGGTGTGGAACAGCTCCTCCGTTGCATCAAAGTTTCCATATCGCACTCGCAGAAAATGGTTGGTCAGTTGACGGAAAGCAGGCATTCGCACTTCGTAGATGTACTGGGTTGGCGTTTTATAAAGCTGCCAGTCGATGCGGCCTTTGTCGCTAAGTTGCTTCAAAGTCTGCAGATAGAGCAGACGAACTGCCTCCAGATAGTCTCGACGGGAAAGCGCATCGGCAATTCCTCCGGCAAAGTCCACTCCGTAAATGGTATCTTCGCCTACCGTATAAGGCAGGGCACTCTTGTGCGAACGCATGAACAATTCCGGACGTTTCTTATATATAAACCAGATGACGAGTGCCAATATGAGGATGGCAATACATATCAAAATCAAATCGGAATATTGCTGTGCGAAATGACTACCGAATATCTTTTGCAGAATTTCCCCGAACCACCGGCTTATCCCTTCCAGGATATTAATTTCAGGAGCAATCAACTCGCGATTATAGTCATACGCCGGTTTTGACTGCCACGTGGCAACCAGTGTAGTATCGCATACTAATGTATCGGCCGGAGAAATAATCATCCAATATCAGAATTATAGTTTGTCGAAATTATCAATATCGCTTTCCACCGTTACGTTGTCTTCTTTCTCCGAAGCGTGTCCGTACTGATAGGCCAAACCTACCAACGTGATTATCATCGAAAGATAAGCACCGAAAGCCTGGACTACTGTCAACAGATAAAGTATGAAATTATAGCCTATCGATACAGTAACCTCACTCTCCGTACCACTCGCAGCGAAGAAAACCTTCACCAGCATCATTATGTACCAAGGCATCATCGTAATTCCCTGCAAGATACCGCCAATCAGACCCATAATCAAGCTAACCAGGAAAATACCGCCCCAAGTGGCAAAGCCCAGACGGAAAGTCTTCTTCAAGGCTCCCATGATAGTGATGTCCTCAAACAGATAGATAGGTGCCCATAAAGCAAAAGGCACAGCTACGGCAATAAGAGCCGGAACAAGCAGTATCAGAAAGTAGGGAAATATGACACTAAAAATTCCTAATGCAATACCGAAGGCTATTATCAACAATACGCTGAAAGCTATCATGATGAACATTCTTTTCATATTGTGGAATAGCATCGGTTTCAATATTCCCAACGTTATCCCTTCGAGCCGTTCTTCGCGTTCGTTATAAGTACGCATCAATGCATACACCAACGAAGTCAGCATCACGGTACCTATCATATAAACAAGCGCATACAACCCGTAATAAGAGAAGAATGATGCTATCACTCCCATTTCGGAGGACATTCCTCCATTAGCCATATCCGACATCGCCATCATTCCACCCATCAGTCCGTTCAGACTCAAAGCCTGCACAAGACAAACCGGCAGAAGCAGATAGGTGGTGAATTTCAGTAATAGCTTCCAATTCTCTTTCATGAAATCGAAAGAGGCGGTTAATTTCTCACCGAATGAACGCTTTACATACATTGCGACTTTAGGTTGCTGTAGTTCCATGTTTTTTCTTGTTTGGTAAATAAATATAGTAGAATAAGATAAAAGCCAATGAAATTAAAATCAGACCGAGCCTCAACATGTCCGGCAATTCGGTGTGGCGGGTTATATAACTCTCTATAAATCCGGCCATGATAAACACGGGAACTGTGCCTACCACAATCTTCACCCCTCTCTTTGCTCCTCTGCGAAAGGACTCAAGCCTAGAGTAAGTTCCCGGAAAGAGCCAGCCGTTGCCCAACGCCAGTCCGGCAGCACCGGCCACGATGATAGCCCATATTTCGAGCGTTCCGTGCAGCCAAATGGCAAGCATAGACTCCCCAAGCAAACCATGCTGGAAAAAGAAAGTCTGAAAAGAACCCAGCATCACTCCGTTAGTGAAAAGCATATATCCGGTGCCGAAACTGGTGAGCAATCCCATTGAAAAGCAATAGAAAGACACCATAATGTTATTCAGGGTAATACCTAAGAACATCGGGAGTTCGGAAGAACCGTTATATACTGCCATAGGTTCGCCATTGGCAATGTTGTCCAGAGTCATGTCTACATAAGCGTTCCCCATAATCAGGCGTACAAAGTCTACGTCTCCGATGGCAGACAGCACACCGATAAATATACTAACCATGAATATGATGAATGAAGTCCGCAACTCGCGGCGCGCATCATACATCGTCTGCGGCACTTCCCGTGTCCAGAAGGTGATAATCCTCGTCCACTTCTCACGTTTATTCCGATAAATATTATTATGTAGTGCCGAAGCGAGGTTATTCAGATAGATAGTAATACGAGAGGTAGGGAAATGAGTCTGTGCGAATGCCAAATCGGCGGTAAGCTCCGTATATGCGTCGGCAAGCCGGTCGGGGGACAGACTGGCCGCCTGCTCCACAACTTTTTCAGCCGCTTTCCATTTTTTCTATATTCCGACGAATAAATGTTACTTCTTTCATGCTTCCCCGAATATTTCAGATAAGTTTTGCCTGAAATCGGTAGCAAAAATAAGAGATTTATAATATATTTGCAACGAAATCTTAAAATGTTTAATCAGGAATGGCAGAATCTACTATTATCACCGGGCAATTTGTTCGTATCAGCCAAACGCCCGCCAGCGTTGGTGAACGGTTTCTCGCACTGATTATTGATTATATTCTGATTGGATTTTTATATTCCACAGCCGCTTTACTTGTTTCACTCCGCCTGCCTACGGGATTTACGCTGATTTTCTTCCTGGCTGTAGTTTATTTGCCGGTACTGTTCTATTCATTCCTTTGCGAAACATTTAATCACGGACAAAGCCCCGGGAAAAAATTGATGAATATCCGCGTAGTCAAAGCAGATGGCTCTACTCCGAGCATCAGTTCTTATCTGCTTCGCTGGCTCCTCTTCCCAATCGACCTTCCGGTTACGGGCGGACTCGGGCTATTGGTCATCTTGTTGACCAAGAACAGCCAGCGGCTGGGCGACCTTGCCGCAGGCACCATGGTAATAAAGGAAAAGAATTATCGCAAAATACACGTCAGCCTTGATGAGTTCGATTATCTGACGAAGAATTACCACCCGGTTTATCCGCAGGCAGCCGACTTGTCACTGGAGCAGGTCAACGTTATTACCCGTGCTTTGGAGTCCGGCGAAAAAGACCGCGCACGTTGCATCACGCAACTCGCGAAGAAGGTGCAGGAACTTCTTTCGGTAACTCCTCAAGACGGCAGTCAGGAGAAATTCCTGCAAACCGTCCTTCGGGATTACCAATATTATGCATTGGAAGAAATCTGATAAGCGCTCCGTTCCTACTTATCTGAAGAAACCGGAGGAGCTACATAATCTTCCTTGATAAACTCATCATAGACTTTCTTAGGATGATCGAACGGCGCCACTCCGCTGCGGTTCTCGTTGAAGTTCTCACGACGGAATTTCTTCAGCTTCACATTATCCTCGGCATATTCCCGCAACTTCCTCTTCTCATGACCGTACAGGGAGCTATCCAGTACCTCGGAGTCCAAAAGACTTTCTTTGGGAGTGATGCCGGGAAGTAATTTCTGTTCCAGCAAGCCACGATAGGCACCATTATACTCACACCACACACTATCTCCCATCGCAAATATACGGTAGGTGTAGCTGGACCATGCAGTCTTGATAGTGATTTCGCGGGCATAAATCTCTATGGACGCTTCCGAATCATAGTTAAAGTCACGAATGACAACCAATTTTCTACCTGAGATTTTCTCTTTAACGACAGCTGCCCACTTGTCACTATTAAGGATTTCGTTCACAATTTCTGATAGGTTCTCTTTGATTTCAAATTGTATCCTCATATTCTTTGCCTGCGGGTCAGGACTTTTTATCACCCCCAATTATAATAACGTTTCTAAGGTAATAAAAATCTATTAAAAAACAACTAAAACTAAATTTACAGAAGCATTTTGATGGAAATTACGATAATTAAGTAAGAAAACAGAATATACATGCATTCAAAGCTTATTGCATATATTTGACAATACATTTCCTCCTTTATAGAAATTATACTATTTTTGTCCAAATTAAAATATAAGCATGGAAATTGTCAACCTTAAATATAAAAACATACTTATCTGCATCTTATTATTAGGCATATTCATATTAGGATATAACTTCAGGCAATTGTATGTCGGCAAACACAAAACGGAAAAACATATCTCTCTCATATATTCATTTGCTGCCAACGAAACCGGATGCTTAAACATTGAAAAGCTTGTTAAACAAGAATTCAAGGCTCAAGGCATAGAACCTATATTCGATAAATTTTATCTTGACTGTAGTAAACTCGACGAAAAAGAAGAAATCGGTCATACAAACAAATATCTGGAACTTATCAAAAGCAAACCTATAGACCTCATTTTGACGGTAGGCGACCAAGCTACCTATGCTTTACTATCGACCCGTCACCCACTTCTCACTTCTATTCCGGTAGTTGCATGTAATGTAAATTTCCCCAATGAGAAACTTTTAAAAGAATATGAATCCAGAAAGATATATGTTTTACGAGATACACCGGACTTTAAGCGAAACATAGAATTCATAAAAGCATTACATCCTCAGACAGGTATGGAAATTATCTATAATATTGACCTGACCTATCTGGGACGGGCGTCTTTCGACTTATTAACTCAATCGGTCGACAGAAAGAATGTACAGATTTGGGGACAACGGTCAGCTTTCGCTTTAGAGAATAACTACAGAGAAATTAGTGACATGGTCGGGTATTACAATCTGATGCCTGCATTAACAAACGAACGCATAAAAGAAAACGAACTTACCATCAACCTTTGCCCATTCCGATATGTAAAGGGTATGGCCTTGCTCGTTATGATGGAGAAGTCGAAAAACGAGCAGGCAAAAAAGCATTTCTGCTGGATAAGTTTGATGTGGCATCACTTCCCATAGTGAATGCCCTGAATATTCCCTCTTTCAGTTGCATACGTGAAGGCTTTGGAGGAGAAACTAAGATTATCGGCGGCTACATGGCTACCGAAGAGATTTCTGCCCGGACTGCCGTCGATTTGTCCGTACGATTGATGAATAATGAAAATATCGGAATGCCTAAAATCAGAGATTTAGAAAAGGAATATATACTTGACTGGAAGCGCTTTTCTGCTTACAATACGAATGACATAAGGATGGTGCCAAAGAATACGCGTATTATTAATTATCCGTTTTATGACCATTATCGCAAGGAACTTTATCTATTGGCAATATTGTTTGTTATCTCTTTTATTTTTATATCCATCAGTCTGCTACGCATGCGCCGGCGTTCTATGATTGAACGGAGAAACATAAAAATGCTTGAGGAAACCCATAAGCGCTTGACCCATTCTGCCGACGGAGGTCAGATTGCCCTTTGGAATATACAAGGGAATATTATCGAATTTGATGACAGTTACACACGGCTGACCGGATTGCAGCAACGGCATTTTTCAATAGCCGATTTCTCAAAATTTGCCTATCCCGATGATTTGCGGATATTAAATGCTCTGTATAAAGAACTGTGCCAGTCAACGGACACACAGATACGGCGTGTGCGTCTCTGTTTCAATGAAAATGAGAAAGATTATCAGTGGTATGAACTCCGATGCCGCAGCCTGGAAGATGCAAAAGGAGAAATGATGCTGGCAGGTATCATGCAAAATATCCAGGAAGTGGTGGAGCGTGAATACCAACTGATTGTAGCCAAGCAAATGGCCGAAAAGGCAGAGCTGAAACAATCATTCCTTAATAATATAAGCCATGAAATCCGTACTCCACTCAATGCTATCGTAGGGTTCACGAATATATTGGCAGGCGAAGACTCCGATGAAATCAGTCCGGATGAAAAAGCAAACATGCTTGAGATTATCAATCACAACAATGAACCGCTGCTGAAGCTCATTAACGATATGGTAGAAATATCGCATTTGGATGCAGGCTATATGGACTTTGAAATAAAGAGATGGAATATGACCGAAATCGTCAAAGAGATTTATACAACTTACCAACCTTTAGTGCAGCCCTCTTTACAATTCAACCTTCATTTAGATGAAACTCTCGACCTGCCTGTCGACATAGACCGCCAACGTTTCATTCAGGTTATCTCCAACTTTTTAAACAATGCCAATAAGTTTACTAAGGCAGGATACATAACGCTGGGATGCAAAGTCATTAAGGAGCAGAATGAAGTTTGCATATACGTGGAAGACAGCGGCAAGGGCATTGAAGAGAAAGAGTTAATCATGATATTCGACCGTTTCTATAAGAGTGATGAATTTGGGCAAGGAAGCGGTCTGGGACTTTCCATCAGCAAAGTCATCATCGAAAAACTGTCAGGGCATATCGAAGTACATTCCGAAGTAGGAAAAGGAAGTTGCTTTGCTGCATTCTTATCTCTGACATAGGGCTTCTAGTCCAAACGAACTACTTCTCCTATCACAGGCATCAAAATATTCAAAGTATCCTTCTCTCTCAATTCGCGGGCATTCTTCAAGGGTTCATCCCAAGGATGCCTTGCCAAAGCGTATTTTGAATGATGGACTGTCAGGTATTTATCGGCTTTCAAGTCTTCGGCTACCTGCTCCAGATATACAGGCAAGGTATGAATATATTTCCAATCTTCGTTATACTGCCCGTTCTCCAGGATAGCCAGGTTTATCCCCGGATACTTCTTACCGATTTCAGCAAAATGCGTATCATATCCGCCGTCTCCACCCATATAAATCTTTTGCGAGGGTGTTTCGAGAAGGAAAGAAACCCAAAGCGATTGGTTCGACTTCAAGAAGCGTCCGGAGAAGTGACGGGTGGGCAGGCAGTGAACAAGAAAGTCCTCATCCAGTCCGGCCTCCTCAAACCAGTCCAGCTCTACCAGTCTTGCCTTTTCAAATCCCCAATACTCAAAATGTTCTCCTACGCCCAACGGACAAACAACTTTATCCACCCGATTTTTTAATTGTATCACAGTGTGGTAATCCAGATGGTCCCAATGGTCATGCGTAATAATCAGATAGTCAATATCAGGTATATCGTCCGGTTTATAAACGTCGGTACCTTTAAAGGGTTTGTTGACAAACGATACGGGAGAAGCCATGCAAAACACCGGATCGACAAGAACCCGTTTTCCATCTATCTGGATGAAATAAGAAGAATGCCCAAACCATACCAGAACATTTTCATCCCTCCTTATCTTCTTTAAGTCCGTCTTCACTACCGGAACTGCTTTTTCATCAGGACGCAAGTTCTTTTCCTTCTTAAACAAGAAACCCCATAAAGCTCCGATGCGCCCTTTTTGCGAGGTCATCATCACGGTGCTATGCAGGTTCTTAAACTTACCATCTTTATAATGCGGCGATTTCTCGATGCGTTCCAAACGTTCTCCCCGGGGCAGTCTCCCGAAACGCGGCTGATTGACAAATGCAATTACCGCTATGGTTACAACAACTACAATAGCTATTATAATTCCTACTATCATACGTATTTTCTTCTTTTTAACCAGTCTCATATTCATATAATGCTTAGGCAAAAATAGACATAATTGTTCGCACTATCATGAAAAAATGTGCCGAAAGTTAACCTCCGGCACATTCTTCAAAGTATAAACTGCTGATTTTGCTATCGCACAGCCTTTCGCTTCAGTCGGCGCAACCATAAGTAATATCCGGTCAACGGAAGAGTGCCGCCCAATAGGGCAGCGATAAAAGTCAGGATACGGGTAGTCATGCCGCCCCAACTCCCCACATGAACGGAGAATATCCATCCGCGTATCTTGCCGGATTTATCGGTATCCTTATATAAGGTGGTTTCGGTAATCTCACCATTGCGCGGATTGAAGGCATAGCGGTCGGCAGCACGCTGGTTGCCGAAGCGGTTGAAAGAAACGGTGGCTGCGGCTTTGGAAACGGTGATTTGTTTATAACCGGGGTTTTGAGCCTTCAGTTCATCGTAAACCTTCTGCCAGTTTGCAAAAGGAGAGTGATGCCCGCCTGCTCTATTCGTGGTGCCATGCCCGCCTGCTCTGTTTGCAGCGCCATGCTCACCTGCTCTGTTCGTAGTGCTATGTCCGCCCCCTTGCTGTGTCTCCACTCCGAAGATCTTGTAAAACCCGGTACGATACCAGGCGAAAGACCACGTTAATCCGGTAAGTGCCATTGCCAGAAGGAAAACCAGGGTGTACAGACCGCCTGCTATATGTAGGTCGTAGCAGAAGCGATGCCATCCTTTCTTTGCCGTAATCTTCAGGCTGTTCTTCAGCGCTTTCTTGGTGCGGGGCAGCCAGACTACAATGCCCGATATAAGTACAAAGACCAACATCAGCGTGGCAGTGCCCACAATCATCTTCCCCCAGAAGATGCCTCCGTCGGGCTTCATGCTGTCCAGCAGCCATCGGTGCAACCGGAACATGGTTGCGAAGAACGGGGCACGCTCACTCTTGCCTTTTATCTCTCCGGTATATTGGTCTACGTAGACGGAAGCACGGCGAGGCTTGGAAAGGTTCACTTGCCAGGCACGTTCCGGATTGGAGGAGATACTGACACCGGTCACCGATACACTGTCCGGCAATGCTCCGGCAACTTTGGCAAGCACCTCCTCTACGGGAAGCGGGACAGTCTCCGCCCGCTTCACATAGTAAAGGTCGTGCCGGCACAGTTCCATCACCTCGTTCTCGAATATCAGTGCGGCGCCCGAAAGGCAAATCACCGTAATAATCAATCCGAAAGGAACGGATAGCCACAAGTGTACTTTACGGAATAGTTTCTTCATCGTTCTCTTATTATTCCAGCTTACCTACGCCATTTAACTGAGTTGCATTGACCGTCAAACCCTTGGTTGCCACAGCACTGGCAGGTTCAACTTTGTAGATGGCAGGATAGCCCGACGAGGTAGTAACAGCCACATAAGCATTACCATTTTCCATGTACGGAGTATTGCCGAAGCCGGTTACATCACTCGGCAGGCCGGTTACATAGGTCAATGCACCGGTCGAAGCATTGAAGACGGCAAGACGGTCGGCGGCTGCATCGGAGGCTGTAATCTCCTTGTCGTACATCAACATCAGGAAGTAATTGCCCGCAATGTACCAGGTGTGCAAGAAAGAGGCGCCACCGGCTTTTTCTTCGAGGTTGTAGTAGTATCCTGCATCAAACTCTTCCGTCTTCGAATTGATACGCACCACTCCGGCAGGCAAGGTGGTTTGCTGGCGGGCGTCTTTCATGGTCTTGGCATAGCTGGGAGAGAATACATATACATACCCGTCGTCGGCAAGCCAATTCATCTGGTAGTATTGTGACTTGAAGCGTCCGGCGGCATAGCTGATTTTATCGGTCTTGATGAGCTTTGCCGAGGTCAGTGTCTCATCACTGAAGATGGCCATCCAGCATTCGTCGGGGTACTGGGTCCATTGCAGTTCGTCTTTCTGATAAGAACTGCTGTTGCTGCCGCCCGACTCTGTCTTTATCAAGTCTTCGTTGCCGGGGAGCACCCACTTATAGCTGCCGTCGCTGTTCTTCTGCACACAGCCGTACTGGCTCAATCCCATCGGAATGGCGGCTGCATAAATCTTACTGCCCACTTGGTCTATGCCGGCCAAGGTCACATACTCGCCATTGCCCAGGAAGTTCTCGGAGAGGAACGGGGTATCCTTGGTTACTTTGTTGCTCGTATACGTCTGGTTCTCCACATCCAGATAGGAAATCAGGAATGACTTCGGCGTGTAGCCGTTGGCGTCGTTCAGTTCTGTGGGGCCGGCACCGGTAGAGGTGGTCATGATGTACTTGTCATAGTATCCGTAGGTGGTGAAGCGGTTGACGTTATATTCTTGCGTACGCTTCACCAGTTCCTGGTTGGCGTCCATGACGAACGACTGGGTGGTGCCGGCATTTCCCTGGTTGTAGTTCAGGGCATAGAGATATTTGTTGCCGTAGAACACCCAGTAGGAAGCGCCGTCATTCACGAGGCCGTTGCCGGCGGCGGTAATCTCACCGCTTTCCAGCGACTGGGCGGTCAGCAGAACAGGAACGGAGCTTCCGGAAACGGTGGCTGTGGCAGCTATCACATAGCTTCCTTTGGATTGGGGACCGGGAGTCGGTTCGTCGGAGTCCGTACAAGATGTCAAAGTCATTCCGGTCATCGCTATCGCGAAGAGGCCGGTGAAAAGATAATTTTTCTTCATTTGCTTATTATTAATTGGTTATTGAATAATTATTTAGTGTTTCACCACAGAGGGCACAGAGTCTCACAGAGTTTTCTCTTTTTGAACCACAGATTACGCAGATTTTCGCAAAGAGAATACTACTCTGTAGTATTTGTCATTCAGAGCGTAGCGAAGAATCTCTTCTCTAAATACATAGCTGCGCTGCCTGAAGAGAGTAGATTCTTCGCTACGCTCTGAATGACAGATAGCATTGTTTATCATCTGCACAAAGAAAAAAAACTCTGTGAGACTCTGAGTACTCTGTGGTGAATTGTCAATCTTCAAAATGTATCCGTACCTTCCCATAGAACGCCCGCCCCGCCTTTTGCAGGCTGAAGTTGTCGTACAGGTTCTCATTCGTGAAGTTGCGGCACTCGAAGGAGAGGCTGTAGCGTCCGTTCTTCAAGCTATAGCTCAAGGCCAGGTTGTGGGAGAACTGATCGGGCACAATGTAATCGCTATTCTTGCCGATGGCTTGCGAATAATACGAGAAGCTGTGCATATATTGGTTATCGTAAGTCACGGTGAGCGCATTGCCCTTCTTCCCCAGGTCGCGCCAGTAGAAGTTCACGTCGAAATCGGCAAAACGGTAAGGCACGTTCGGTATGCGCGACTTATATCCGAGGTTCTCCACCGCATGACCGGTACTTCCGATTTGTGTCTTCTCATCATCACGCACGTTCATCTGCGTATAGTTTCCGCCCACGCTCAACCAGCGACCCAGACCGTAGCGCACCGACACGTTATATCCTTTCGTCAGCACCTTGCCGTAGTTGGTATAGGCAGCGCCTTCCTTTCCGCCACTCAAATCCTGGATATTTCGCTGAATGTAGTCCTTCGTATTGCGATATACCACTCCGCCTTCCACGTAGACGGAATGCACACCGAAGTTCCCGGAGTAACTCAAGTTCAGGTTGACGTTGTCGCTATTCTCCGGGCGGATACCTACATCGCCCGTCTCCAGGTCTTCGTCACCGAACATCTCTTCGATGGTAGGCAGTCGATAAGCTTTCTCATAAGAGAGCTTTGCCTGCAAGCCGGGCAGCAGGAAGTAAGTTCCGGCAGCGCCATACCCCCACGAGTCGACCGTGCGGCTGGTACGCACGAAGTTACTGCTCGTTCCGTCTTCGGCAATGGGCCCTGCCACGTATTGGCGGTAGTACTTGCCGAATGCCGAGAAGTTCCACCGATCGGAAGGCATCAGCCGATAGGACAGGCCGGAAATGTTCTTGCGGGTCTGCTTGGAGATGGCGTCTTTCTGCTCCTCCACGGCAAGCAGCGAAGCGTTGTCGCGCTGGAAAGCGCTCAGCACGTGGTTGAAGGTGAGCATGTGCACCCGGGCAATGCGATAGTTCAGGGTCAGCGTACCGTTCCAGTTGTCATTGTCGGCACGCGAGTATTGGCGCGACTGCTCGCCGGGGGTGTTCAGCGGATGCTTCTCTCCACGCCAGTTATATTCATAGCGGGCGGTGTCCACATTGGTGGTGGCATTGCGGTTGTAGTTGGCGGTCAGCACGGCATCAAGACCTTTAATCAGAAGATTGCGCTTGGCGTACTCCACCGACGGCATCAGCGAATGTCCCCGGCGGTGCTTCTCTCCAAATACCGTCTTCTGCCGCACGCCCGTCTGTATCTCCTTGTACATATGAGAATAGGTGAAGCCGAACATCAGCCGGTCCGCCCAACTCTTGTCCACGAGGCCGGCTTTGGCTACGACTGCTTCATTATGGTAAGTATCGTTGAAGCGCTTCACGCGGTACTTCTCGCTTTCGTTGAAGCTGCCCGTTTCGAAGTTCTTCACCGGGGCATCCACGTAGTAGTCATTGTCCGAGTAGTTCTGAAAAGCATTGACTTCATACGTGAAACCGTTCTTGAATGTCCGCCCGAAGTTCACATATGACTTATGCGTATTGAACGACCCGTAGGAGTAGGAAGCATCCAGAAACCACTTCCGGCGCTTCTTATTAGTAACGATGTTGATGACACCACCGATGGCATCGGTGCCGAAGCCTACGGGCACCACCCCCTTATACACCTCGATGCGGTCGGCAAAGCTCACGGGGATATTGTTCAGTCCGAACGAGCTTCCCACGCCTTCCTGCGGCACTCCGTCGACAAACACCTTGACATGCTTCCCGCTGAAACCGTCCAGCATCAACTGCATGTCCGACCCTACTCCGCCTGCTTCGCGCAGCTTCATGCCCGGCGCCTTGGTCAGCGCATCGCTCAGGTTCTTCGTGGTGTTCTGCAGCTCTTTCGTATCGACCGCCACCGCGTTGAAAGCCGACCGCTTTATCCGGCTCACCCCGGTGGAGACGATGGTAACCTCGTCCAGTTGCTGGGTTTCGGGGGTAATCGTTACATTCAGTTTCGTCCGCTGTCCGTCCGTCAGCTTCACGGCTTTCTCCACCGTCCGATAGCCCACGGCCGAAACGACCAGCGTATAGTCGCCCGCCGGAGCATTCAAGTGATAGATACCTTCCAGGTTGGTGGTTCCGCCATGACTGGTTCCTTTCAGATAGACGGTTGCGAAATCCACCGTTTCCTTCTCCGTGGAGAAGACTTTGCCGGAGAGCATTGCCCGCCCGTGCCGCTGCGCATAGGCAGAAGCGGACGTCAGCAAAAGGAGAAATAAGAGGAGTGATGTAAATGCTTTTGTTTTCAATTTATAATGACTTTTGTGTGGTTACTAATCTCACCGCAAAGGTCATTATAAAATGAAAACTGCACAATCGCATATTGTAGGTAATTGTGCCGGGCCTTTTCCGATAGTTGCCACACCTGCAATCGCTATTGATAGGTATATTCGGCAACTAAGAAAGAAAAAGAAAGGGAACGGGACTACTCGCAGTTCATCAACCGATGCTCCGCCATCGCCTCACACTTCGTGCCGGGGCGTCCGTAGTTGGCATACGGATAGATGGAGATGCCGCCGCGCGGTGTAAAGAGGCCCGTCACCTCGATATACTTGGGGTTCATCAGGCGGATAAGGTCTTTCATGATGATGTTGACGCAGTCTTCATGGAAGGCGCCATGATTGCGGAAGCTGAAAAGATAGAGTTTCAGGCTCTTGCTTTCCACCATTTTGATGTCGGGGATGTAGCAGATACGTATTTCGGCAAAGTCCGGCTGCCCGGTGATGGGGCACAGACTGGTGAACTCGGGGCAGTTGAAATGTACCCAATAGTCGTTGCCGGGATGCTTGTTGTCGAACGCTTCCAATACTTCGGGAGCATAGTCCTGTCGGTATTCGGTCTTTCCTCCCAAGAGGGAGAGTTGGTTTTTCAGTTCATTCATAATGGTCTTTGTTTTATGGGGAGTATGAATTAAAAGCCTATCAATAGATGATTAAAAGCCTTTTAATTCAAATTCACCCCTATCGTTAGTTATATTCAGTCTGGGAGAAAGCTACAATGACTTCGTGGCCAAGTACCGTTCCAGTCCTTCGCGGCGCAACTTGCAGGCCGGACAGTGCCCGCAACCGTCGCCCGGCAGGCCGTTGTAGCACGTGAGGGTTTCGTGGCGGACAAGGTCGAGCACGCCCAGTTCGTCGGCCAGCGCCCAGGTTCGGCTTTGTCAATCCACATCAAGGGGGTGCGGAGCACGAACTGTTCGTCCATCGCCAGGTTGAGCGTCACGTTGAGCGATTTGATGAAGGCGTCACGGCAGTCGGGGTAACCGCTGAAGTCGGTTTGGGACACTCCGGTGACGATGTGGTTAATCCCCCGTTCACGGGCATAGACGGCGGCGATGCTCAGGAAGAAGAGGTTGCGCCCCGGCACGAAGGTGTTCGGGAAGCTGTCGGCAGGTTTCTCCTGGTCCATAGTCATCGTGGTGTCCGTCAGGGAGTTGTGCCCCAGGCGGCCGATGAAGGAGACGTCCATTGCCTCGAACTCCACATCGGCCTTGCGGGCTATCTCCCGCGCCAACTCCACTTCCTTCCGGTGCTTCTGCCCGTAGAGGAAGCTCAGTGTATATACTTTCTTAAATTCACGCTTTGCCCAAAACAGACAAGTAGTCGAGTCCTGCCCACCGCTGAACACGACCAATGCAGCTTCTTTGTTCATATCACTAAAGTTCTTTGATTTTCAATATATTATAGGAAATGCCTTCGTCATAGACATCGCTCCCGTCTATCCGCTTGATAGCGTTCACCACGCGGATGGTTACCGGAAGTATCAGGACTTCGTACAAGGATTTCAGCACAATCTGGATGCACATCATCACCAGCAGTTCGTGCCAGGCAATGATGCCGCCAAAGGTCACGGGGAAGAATATCAGCGAGTCGGCCGTTTCGCCCACCACCGTCGACCATATGGCTCGGGCGGAGAAGTGTCGCCCGCCGCTAGCCACCTTCATGCGGCTCATCACGTAGGCGTTCAGGAACGAGCCTACGAGGAAGGCCGACAGACTGGCGAAGACGATGCGCGGCGCCATGCCGAAGACAAAGTTGAAGTGGGGCGCACCGTCCCAAAACGTTGCGGCAGGCAGTGCCACGGCTATCAGGCCCAGCATTACCACGAAGAAGTTCATGGCAAAACCACTCCAGATAATGAGGCATGCCTTGCGAAAGCCCCAGACTTCGGCAATGCAGTCGTTGATGATATAGGAAATGGGGAAGACCAACAGTCCTGCGGTGACGGTAATGCCGAAGACCTGAATGACTTTGGTTTCAAGAAGATTGGCTGCAATCAGGCAGACATTGAACAGAATGCCCAGCAGCATAAAAGGTACGGATACTTTTTGCTTCATACTCCTGTTTTTTTACGTGGTGTTCTAGAATACATGACCGCTATTCACGGCATCATAACATGTACAATTTACCAGGTACAATGTACAATTCGAAAGTTGTATCCGGTAAATGTGGCGGCAAAGATACAATAAGATTTTCAGACTGACAAGAAATAATTTCACCACAGATTACACAGATTTTATTCTTTATAATCTGTGTTAATCTGTGTAATCTGTGGTGAGCTAGTATCTTACTTCGAATTGAGGTATCCGTTGATATTCTTGATACTCTTCTGCATATTGCCGCTATTCAGCTTGCCATAAGCAAACGGCTGCAACAACTTGCGGATGCTGCGTACACGGCGTTCGTCGGTCTTCAACTGTTGTATCTTCTCGAACATCTGTATGCCCTCTATCAGTTTCTCGAAGCGAGCCGACGTGCCGTTCTCCGGATAAACCAGATAGGTATCGCCTCCTGCCCAGGCAGTGAAGCGGCTGTCCTCGCAAGGAGACTCCACCCAACTGTTATAGGCCCAACGCAAATATCCGTCCAAATCGCGCTGCTCGGCTATCAGGCCGAAGGCACTGGCCTCAATGGGTTGGGAGAAAGTAAATGTATTGGGATAGACCTCCGTGCAGCAGGTGTAGAAAGTCGTAATCTTGCCATTTGCACGACGCGCCTCCACTACTCCCTCCGGATATTGGTCGTAGTATCCGATGCAGTAGTCGTAGATTTCATCATCCAGCTCTTTATGATAGTATCCCGCCAGGGAAATCTTGAAGTCCGGGTCGGCTTTCCTTATCACCCGCAAGGCGGCATTCATGCTCTCCACCGGGCGCTCGTCCATAGCGATAATCGCATTCCCGAACCAACCTTTCGCCTTGAGATGGGATGCAAAAGCCGTCAGCTTCGACATCCAGTAATCATCGAAGCCGGGGTCGTTTACGTTGAACTTGCGGTCGACCATGGCATTGTCGGCCTGGTCGTAGTAGCGGAAGGTCAAATCCCAGGGGATGACGGAGTAGCAGTAGATGTAGGGCCCTACACCGCAGGACATCATAAACTCTACCCAACGGTCGAACAGCGTGAAGTCATACGTCCACGTGCCGTCCACACGGCGGACTTCGGTAATCATATTACGGAAATAATCATAGGTCTGTCCGTTCCAGGGCTTGTGGGTGATGCTTGCGGTGATTCCACGCTGTCCCGCCTTGGCCAGACGCTCCATCAGGGGACGCATGGCCTCGAAATGCTCCTTGCTCCACAACGGAACTCCCGCCACACGGGCCACGGCAAAGGGATTTTGCCACAAGTCGAGGTGGAATTTCTGCTGACCGGCTTCGGGCAGCGTGCGGTCTATCACGCGGATGGAATAAGAGAGGGTTTGGGGTTCGCTCTGCGAGCTCTTCACTTCTACCGTGCCTTTGTAAAGTCCCGGTGCGGCATCGCGCGGAACATCGAAAGTTATCCATACCGGGCGAACGGTGTTGGGTTCGTAGGCGATGGACGTTATCGGCTGTATCCGGTCTGCTACCAGCAGAGAGTCGTACATCGTCTTGTCCGGGCGGTATCCGCAACCACCCTTGCCGTCTTTGTTCAATTCGTCCGTCATGACGTAGCGCATGAAGCCGGTGCTCGTAGCGTCCACCCAACGGGTTCCTTCGGGTTCGGTGATGGAAAAGCTGAGTTCGCCCTCTGAGGCAGCAGACCACAGCAGCAGTTTGGCATGCAGACGTTCGCCGCGCCAGGCCATCAGTGCCTGCTGCTTCAGCAAGCCGGAAGCGGGCGGGCATTCAAATTTGCCGACATGATAGTCGGTAGTACTCCAGGTTACATTCAGTTTTTCTGCTGGTCGCGCAGTGGCTGTTGCCGTGCAAAGATTGCCAAACAGGAATAATAAAAGAAGTAGATGAAAGGTTCTTTTCATAATATATTAAGTTATTGTTCAAAGTCACTGCACAAATATAGGGAAGAGTTGTCTCTCTGCCAAATTCTATTCTAAAAAGATGTGACACAACCTCGATTTTGACTATAGCAACGAAACTATAAATTTTCTCCCCCGCCTCAACCTTTTCCCATCCGCGTTGTTCAACGAAGGAATTCACCAAAACCTAACTTAAATGAAAACAATCTTAAAAACAATGTTTCTGATGTGCGCCGCCGGGCTGTCAACGTCTGCAGCCCACGCACAAAAAAAGTGATTATCGAAGACGAGTCCAAGGGAGTAGTCATGGTTACCATCGACAAAGCGGGCGACGAGATTATCCGCATTATGAACGAGTCGCAACTGCCCTACATCCACGACCCGCAGGCGCCGCGCTTCCTGCTGATGGACAAGCAGGGGAAGTTTGCACTGGGTATAGGCGGCTATGTGCGCGCCACGGCCGAGTATGACTTCGGCGGTATTGTGGATAACATAGACTTTATCCCCGCCTACATCCCCAACGGAAGTAAAATCAAGAACCAGTTTCAGATGGATGCCAGCACTTCCACCATCTTCCTGAAACTAGTGGGACACACCCGGTTGCTGGGCGACTTTGTGGTCTACACCGCCGGCAACTTCCGCGACGGCAGCAACAAGGGCTTCCAACTGCGCAATGCTTATGTATCTTTCCGCAACGTAACGGTGGGCTATTCCTATGGTGGCTTTATGGACTTGGCTGCAATGCCCTCCACCATCGACTATCAGGGGCCTAACGGAGCCGCCTTCTATCGTTCCACGCAACTGGGCTATACGTATAAAGGGTTGAAGAACTTCCGCTTCCACGCCTCCATCGAAGCGCCCGCCGTGGACGGAACCACCAACAGCGACCTGAGCATCGCCCAGCAACGTATGCCGGACTTCACCGCCTATGCGCAATACGGATGGAACAGTCGCAGCCACTTCCGTGTGGGCGGACTTGTCCGCAGCATGACGTACACAAGCGAGGAGAGGGACAAAGCCTCTGCCGTCACGGGCTATGGCGTGCAGGCTTCCACCACGTTCAGTCTGACTAAGAAATGGCAGGTTTTCGGGCAGGCAACTTACGGGAAGGGTATCGGACAATATCTGAATGATATAAGTAACCTGAATGTGGACATCGTGCCCGGCCCCGAGAAAGAAGGGAAAATGCAGGCATTGCCCATGCTTGGCTGGTTTGCAGGACTGCAATATAACATCTGCCCGAAGGTGTTTCTGTCCGGCACTTACAGTACGTCCCGCCTCTACTCCGACCACGGTTATCCCACGGACGAGCCTGCCATGTATCGCTACGGACAGTATCTTGTAGCCAACATGTTCTGGAGTGTCACCCCGAACATGCAGGTAGGAGCCGAATATCTGCGTGGCTGGCGCACCAATTTCGACGATGCCACCCATCATGCCAACCGGATGAATTTGTTGGTACAATATTCATTCTAAGCCCTATAAAAGCGGAGAAGCCGTCTCTCAAGCATCACTGCTTGAAGACGGCTTCTTACATATATATAAATTGGATTGTGAAGATTAGAACTTATAGTCAATGCTAAGCCCGAATACCTTGTTGGTACGGCTATATACATTTGTACCACTCAATCCCGTACCGTTATAGTTTTGGGACGTTTTGGTATAGTCGTCATAGTTAGTCCACATATAACCCACGTTCAGATTAGCTTTTTCCGTCAATTTCAACTTAGCTCCGACACCCAGGGTATAAGAGTCGCAAGAGAAACTGGTATCACTCTGATAGTCGTCCGACAATCCATAATCCGTAATCTGCCCACCGCAGCTCAGTGTCAGTTGCTTGGTTACGTCCCATTCGATACCTGCCAGATACTCATTGGTTCCTTTCGTCAGGAACTTCTGTTTGCCGTTCGCCATACCTGCACTCTTGTCATCAAAGAAGTGATATTCTACAGATGCACGCAGCACAGGAAGGAACTCGTAGGAAGCCGCCACGGAAAGCATGGAAGGTATGTCGTTCGAAGTATTCACACCGTCTTTATAGGGGCCTACCAAGCCCTCTGCCTCTGGCTCATAATCCAGTTTATTGGTTTTATTCTCAATATTCATGTTAGTCATGAACTCATACTTGGCTCCAAAATTCAACTTGCTCCATTTCATATCCACGCCTATCACCGGAGTCAGTCCCCAACCTGTCTGGTCGCAATCCAACGCCAGATGCATCAAGGTCGTATCGCTCGCTTTAGCAGTCAGGAAGCCTTCATAACCACCCGTGAAGTAGTTCATACGTCCACCCGCAAAAGCCGAAAGCCACTCATTAATTTTATAAGTCAGCCCAACTGCACGGAGTAAATGTATTGCCTCCCGTCCATAGCGCTAAGGATACTATACTTGTCAGGAGTCATTATCGGCCCACCTTATGCCACTCCCACCAAACTTTTCTGGAATATGCCTACCATAGCAGCCGCCTCGAACATAGGCAGACCGTCGTCGAACGACGCCTTTCCTCCACCACCGGTGATGGCAAAGAAACCGGAGATAGTCCAGTCGCCCTTTTTATAGGCGGCAAACAAACTGGGGATGACTGGTGCGGCAGCTTTTCCTTCGTAATACTTGGAGTAAGGTTTAACGGTAGGTTTTGTTCCGTCCAGTCCGCTATATGTCAAGAAGTTGGCATCAATATCTCTCGTTTGGAAAGCACTCTGAATACTCAAAGATACATGGAAACCGTCGTTCGGCAAGAAAGCCAAACCTGCCGGATTGGACAAAGCACAGTCTATTTCGGTAGTGGCACCACGAGACAGCATACGAAGAAAAGCAGCGTGTTGATTGGTATTCGTCAGGAGACCTCCTGCGAAAGTTGGGATTGAAACGATTAACATCACAATGCTAATCAAGGAAAATTTTCTCATCTAAATCATTTTTTATTGTTTCGGGGCAAAGGTACAATAATATTGCGCATAAGGAACTGTTTCGTGTGTTTAATTTGTGCGGGAAGACGAAATTAATTGAAAATATCAATAGTTTCCATTGAAACGATTAAGGTTAGCAAGTAAATGGGAATTTAGCGGGCAGAATTCCCTTCCTCGCCTCCCTACCTTTCTTACCTCTCCTACCATCAATGCACAAGATGGCATCTTGTGTTGTATAAGATGGCATCTTGTGTTGCTCAAGATGGCATCTTGTGCAACGAAGGCATGAGTCTATCACTCCTTATCCTCCGGAGAAGGAGTTGGAAGAACAAAAGGATTATATTCTGAACATTATTATCTTTGTAGATGTTTAGTTTAGCAAGTAAGAACATCCCTAAAAACTTTAAAGACTCATGGCATATATTATTGCATTTTTCGGCAGCAAGCCCTACGACGAGGCTTCGTTTAATGAAAAGAACCGCGAATACGGTTTCGAGCTACGCTACTACAAAGGACATCTGAATAAACATAACGTCATGCTGACCCAAGGCATAGACGCCGTGTGCATCTTCGTGAACGACACTGCCGATGCGGAAGTAATACGCCTGTTGGCCGAAAACGGAGTGAAACTGCTGGCATTGCGCTGTGCCGGATATAATAATGTAGACCTAAAAGCAGCCGCGGAGCGGGGCATCAAGGTGGTACGCGTCCCCGCCTACTCTCCTTATGCTGTAGCAGAATATACTGTCGCCCTGATGCTATCCCTCAACCGCAAAATCCCTCGTGCCACCTGGCGCACGCGCGACGGGAATTTCTCCCTGCACGGCCTGCTGGGTTTTGACATGTACGGCAAGACGGCAGGCATCATCGGCACGGGAAAGATTGCCAAGAAGCTAATCAGCATCCTGCGCGGCTTCGGCATGAATATCCTGGCCTACGACTTGTATCCCGACCACAACTTTGCCCGCGAACATCAGGTGGTATATACCTCGCTGGACGAGCTATACCACAACTCGGACATCATCTCCCTGCACTGCCCGCTCACCGAGCAGACCAAGTACCTCATCAACGACTACTCCATCGGCAGGATGAAAGACGGTGTGATGATTATCAATACCGGACGGGGCCAGCTCATCCATACCAATGCCTTAATCGAGGGATTGAAGAATAAAAAAATCGGATCGGCCGGACTGGATGTATACGAAGAAGAAAGCGAATATTTTTACGAAGACCAGTCGGACAAAATCATAGATGATGATACTTTGGCACGTCTGCTATCATTTAATAATGTGATTGTAACCTCGCATCAAGCTTTCTTCACCCGCGAAGCACTGGCAAACATAGCGTCTACTACACTTCAGAATATAAAAGACTTTATTAACCAAAAACCACTTGAAAATGAAGTAAAAATTTAAACCTTCTGCCGAATTGTTTGTTACTATAGCATAATTATGAACCAATAAAAAGAAAGAAATTATGAAAAAAAGTAATAGACAAAGCCGATAGCAGAGGTCATTCCCTATACGACTGGCTCGATAGCCACCACACCTTTAGTTTCGACGAGTATTATAACCCGCGCCGCATGAACTTCGGTGCCCTGCGCGTACTGAATGATGACCGGATAGAACCGGGCAAGGGCTTCGGCACACATCCTCACAAGAATATGGAGATAATCTCCATCCCCTTGAAAGGAAAGTTGAAACATGGAGACAGCAGACAAAATAACCGCACCATCACCGTAGGAGATATCCAGACGATGAGTGCAGGTACAGGTATCTACCACAGCGAAATGAACGGAAGCGACACCGAACCGGTGGAATTTCTTCAAATCTGGGTAATGCCGGAACAATTGCACACCACGCCCGCTTATAAGGATTACGACATCCGCCCGTTGTTGCGCAAAAACGAACTTGCCCTCATCGTATCGCCCGACGGGGATGCTCCGGCAAAGATGCTGCAACAGGCATGGTTCTCCATAGGCGAAGTAGAGGCCGGGAAGAAGTTGGGCTATCATCTGCACCAATCTCATGCGGGCGTCTACATCTTCGTGATAGAAGGAGAAGTCAAAGTGGACGACACCGTACTTTCCCGTCGCGACGGAATGGGCGTATACGAAACCAGCAGCTTCGAACTGGAGACGCTGAAAGACTCGCATATCCTGCTGATAGAAGTACCCATGTAAAACTTTTGCATAAAATAACAGCTTAAACCGGAAGTTTGTGTAGCGTTTTTCGTAATATTGCGCTATAATTCAATCCGTACATGAAACTTGATTACATCTACCATAGCGGCTTCGCGATTGAAGCGGACGGAGTGACAGTCATTATCGACTACTACAAGGACTCCTCGCAAGAGGCGTTCGGCAAAGGCATCGTGCATGACTATCTGTTAAGGAAACCGGGCGTGCTCTACGTACTCGCCTCCCACTTCCACCCCGACCATTTCAATCGCGAAGTTCTTTCATGGAAAGCGGAACGTCCCGACATCCGTTACATCTTTTCCAAAGACATACTGAAGCACCGGCGTGCGACCGTGGAAGATGCCACCTATATTAATAAAGGTGACATTTACCAGGATGAACATATCCGCATCGAGGCGTTCGGCTCTACCGATGTGGGTATCTCTTTTCTGATAGATCTGCAAGGCGTGCGCCTGTTTCATGCCGGCGACCTGAACAACTGGCATTGGAGCGAAGAGTCTACCCCGCAGGAAATCCGTAAGGCAGAGGGCAACTTCCTGGCCGAGGTTAAACTACTGCAACAGACGGCCCCCGGGGTGGATGTAGCTATGTTCCCCGTAGACAGCCGCATCGGAAAAGATTATATGCGAGGGGCGGAACAATTCGTAGAACGGATAAAAACCACTATCTTTGTACCCATGCACTTCAGTGAAGATTATCAGGGAGGCAATGCATTCCGCGCTTATGCGGAGAGTAAGGGTTGCCGTTTCCTGACTATTTTCTACCGGGGTGAAAGTTTTGATATTACTAAATAGAACATAGCATCATGAAAAATTTGACACAACTTCTTTTTGCACTCTTTTGCCTCTGTATGCCGGCACTGCTGCATGCGCAGGATGATGACAGTAAATATCTGGCAGGTGCCGTACCCGAAGTGGACGGTAAGGTGGTATTCACCAAAGAGTTCAGTATTCCGGGCATGTCGCAAGACGAAATCTACGACCGCCTGTTGAAATGGATGAACGGCCGTCTGGCAAAAAACGAGAATAACAGCCGCGTTGTCTTCTCCAACCAGGAAGAAGGTCAGATTGTGGGTACCGGAGAGGAGTGGATTATATTCAGCTCCACTGCCCTGTCGTTGGACAGAACGAAGGTGCAATATCAGCTTGTCGTCACTTGCCAACCGGAGAAGTGCGTGTTCGAAGTAGAGAAGATACGCTTCAACTACCGGGAAGGAAAAGAGAAATATACTGCCGAAGAGTGGATTACAGACCAATACGCGCTGAACAAGGCAAAGACCAAACTGGTGCGCGGACTTGCCAAGTGGCGCAGGAATACGGTGGACTTCGTGGACGACCTCTGCGTAGAAGTGGCCGAGGCACTCAGTAAAAATACAAACGAGCCACCGGTAGCAGAAAAGAAAGAAGAAAAGAAGGCGGAGAAAGCGATGGTAAACTCCGGCACTACCGTGATTGTTCCGAAGGCGCAGGTTACGACGGCGGAAGCACCGACAGCAGCCGTAACACCGAAAACAGTTGTAACGCCCGTTGTCACTCCTACTCCGCAGGCAAGTGCGCCTGCCGCTTCATCTGCTTACAAGGAGGTTGCTCCGGATGCGATACCAGCCAATGCCATTCAAACGGGAGCAGGAAAGCTCGTCATCGTCATCGGACAAGAGCCGTTCAATACGACAATGATGACTGCCAATGCCGGTGGTTCTCTGGGCAAAGTGAACGGCAAGCCTGTTATTTTCAGCATCCTTTCGCCCGACCAGCCATCCGAACAAATGGATAAAGCAGAAACCTATACCATTCGCTTCTACCCCAACGGTCAGAATGAGCCGTCCGTAGTATTGGAATGTAAGAAGGTGCCGTCACCTGCTCCGATGGAAGGGATGCCGCGCACGTATGTGGGAGAAATCCTGAAAGCAATTATTAAATGATAATTTAGCGGCTTCACCGCTAAAAGTTGAAAGTTGAAAGTTACTATGCAGCGTCATAGCGCAGCTAACTTTCAACTTTCAACTCTCAACTTTCAACTGCGAAGCTTCGCTTCGCTATAAAACATATAGAGTATGGAAATAAAAAGTAAATTTGACCATTTTAATATTAACGTCACCAATCTGGAGCGTAGCATCGCATTCTACGAGAAAGCATTGGGACTGAAAGAACACCATCGGAAAGAGTCGGCAGACGGCTCTTTCACGCTGGTTTATCTGACAGACGGCAGTACCGGTTTCCTGCTGGAACTGACCTGCCTGAAAGAACATCCCCAAGCCTATGAATTGGGAGAAAACGAAAGCCACCTCTGTTTCCGCGTAGCCGGAGATTACGAAGCCATCCGCCGGTATTACAAAGAAAACGGATGGGTATGTTTTGAAAATACTGCTATGGGGTTGTATTTCATCAATGATCCGGACGATTACTGGATTGAAGTTTTGCCTGGCTAATCAAGTTGAGAAAAAGTCACCTCATAGCGCAGCTATTAATATTTAACACCTAACATTCAAATATGAGCATAGAAGATGCAATGATGGGCGGAATTGTCTTCAAAGGCAAGAAAGACAAGCCTAAGGAAGAAGCCAAAGTGAAGACCAAAGCCAAAAAGAAAACCTACATCACCGGGCAACATGGTTCCGGTGCTGCAAAAATGAAAGCGGAAATTCGCAAGAAACGTGCGAATAGACACAAAGGAAAGTAGCTATAGCTACTTTCCTTTGTATTACCCCATTACCTGAAAGGCAAACGGGATCTATCTCCAAGTTAAAGATTTTATTTCAAGAGTTCGTCAATCTTCTTGGTGAGCGAGGCAAACTCTTCCGGATTGTACAAACGGGTGAGCATCACAATGCGTCCTTCTTTGTCAATCAATACATTACGGGTAATTCCTGCGTCACGCAGCGCATATTTGGCAAAAATATCCGCCCCTGGGTCTGATCCTAAAGGATAAGTGATGCCGGTAGACTTGCCGAACGCTATAACTCTCTTCAACGGTTCGTCGCGGTCGATGCCCATCAATGCAAAGTCCGGATTAGCCTTATGCTTCTGCCAAATATCTTTTTCTATAAAAGGCATCTCCTTGCGGCATACCCCACACCAACTGGCTGTGAACTGCAACATTACAATCTTCCCCGGAAATCCGAGAGTTTAACTGTCTTGCCATCCGTCAACTTCATTGTAAAGTCGGGAGCCATCTGTCCCACTTTCACGATATAGCCCGTATCATCGGCCGTTACCTCCTGCGCCATAACTGCCACGCTGCACAAAGCAAACAGGCAGAATACCCATACTTTAAACTGTTTCATATCACTTATTCTTTATTTATTCATTTAAGCCATAATAGACAAATATTTCTGCAATGAAGCTATTTCAGCCTCAACAACCAACATCTGAAAGTCTTCTGATAAATGTTCCGTATGTGACTTTTCCAAAGCCTTGTAGTAGCCAATCTTATCTTTATTGCTTCCTTTTAGAGTTATAATCACATAACCATTGCAAAGAAGATATAAGTTCATCAACAAACGGGAAGTACGACCGTTTCCATCAATGAACGGATGAATTCGTACCAGTTCATCATGAAGATAAGCAGCGATAAGCACGGGATGCACTTTATCTTTCTGCATTTGTCGGAACTTAATAAGAAAATCTTCCATTTGTTTTTCTATCAGGTAAGGTTGTGGTGGCATGTGGGTACTACCCGAAATCATAACCGGAACCGTCCGATACCTGCCGGCATTCTCACGATCTATTCCATGCAAGATAAGCGCATGTATTTCTTTGATGGTACGCTCGCTTATCTCTATCTCCTTCTTTGCTATATCTTTTATATAGTCTATAGCTTCTGCATGATTAATAGCTTCCAAATGTTCGCGCATAGACTTGCCTGATATGGTAACGCCTTCATTCACAACAAGGGCAGTTTCTTGTAAAGTAAGCGTGTTGCCTTCTATACGGTTACTCTCGTAAGTATATTCTATATCTAAGGCATCTTGAATTTTCTTCAACGCTTCTTCGGGAAGTGGACGTAAAACTGACAACCTCTCTTTGAGAGCATCAACCTCTTTAAGTTTATCTGCTATTGCTTCATTCATGGTCATTCTATTGCTTTAATTCGTTCCACTTGCACCCCTTTAAGAAACAAAAAGCTCCAAAACCCTTTATTAGAAGTAGTTTCGAAGCTTTTGTTGAGGTACCTGGCAGATTCGAACTGCCGTACACGGTTTTGCAGACCGCTGACTAAGCCACTCATCCAAGGTACCAGTCCTTCTCGTTTGCGGATGCAAAGGTAGTACATTTTTTCAAACTACCAACTATCCGCAACATTTTTTCTTCGTTTCTTTTCGCTCCCCACTGCACTCCGCACGCTTCTTATCGTACAATTGCTTTAATTCACAACCACTTGCGCAGTTCTCACACGGATTACGTTTTTCCTTTACATGCCGGAAAAAAGCGTAAATACTTTGGCCGATACGTATTGCACACAGCAATAATACAACCGCAACTACCCAATTCTGCCAATTACTCATACGAACAGTCCTCCTATCTGATAGATGGCAAATGTAACGACCCATGCCAGCGCAGTGGTGTACATCGCCGCGAACGCCGTCCACTTCCAACTGCCCGACTCGCCTTTAATCGCCGCCAACGTAGCTATACACGGGAAATAGATTAACACGAATATCATGTAGCAGAAAGCCATCAGTGGTGTAATCGGAATACGTTCGCCCAGACTCACAGCACCCTCTTCGGCATTATCGGCATAAAGCACTCCAAGCGTACTCACCACCAATTCCTTGGCTCCTACCCCCGAAAGAATGCCGATGCCCAGTTTCCAGTCAAAGCCCAACGGCTCTATTACCGGCTCTACAGCCCGACCAATTCTGCCGATATAGGAATGCTCCTGTTGTTCGGCTACATCTTTATATTCATTGTGGTTGGGATAATAGCCCAAAGCCCATATCACGATGGAGGCAAGCATGATGATGCCTCCCATTTTGCGCAGATACTGTGCCCCTTTCTCCCATGTATGACGAAGAATAGACTTGGAAGTCGGTACGCGGTAAGGCGGCAACTCCATCACAAACGGAGTATCGTCACCCTTCACCAGGAAACGGCAGAAAAGCCGTGCCATAACCACCGCAAGCAGAATGCCGATAGCATAAATTATCAGCAACACCAGACTGGCATTGTTCGGGAAGAAAGCTCCGACCAACAACAAATAAATGGGCAAACGTGCACTACACGACATCAGCGGATTGATAAGCATCGTCACCAGTCGGCTCTTGCGGTTTTCGATGGTGCGCGAAGCCATAATGGCCGGAACGTTGCAACCAAACCCCATAATCAGCGGTATGAATGATTTGCCGTGCAGCCCCATCTTATGCATTATCTTATCCATGATGAAGGCAGCGCGCGCCATATATCCGGAGTCTTCCATCAAAGAGATAAAGAAATATAGCAAAAGAATATTCGGAAGGAAGACAATGACTCCGCCCACACCCCCGATAATGCCGTCTACCAGCAAATCCTTCAACGGACCTGCGGCCATATTGTTGCGTATCAGGTTGCCAAGCGACTCTACCAACCATTCGATGCCCTGCATGGGATAGTCGCCCAACACAAATGTTCCTTCGAACATCAGATACAGGAAGAGGAAAAAGATGGGATACCCCCACACGCGATGCGTCACAATGGAGTCGATGACGCGAGTGGTGCGTGCCGTATCTTCGTGATTGTCCACAAAAGTTTCGCGCAGGGCACCGGCAATAAAACCATATTTTGCATCGGTAATGGCCTGCTCGCTGTCCTCGTTTATCGCATTGCGAAGGCGCTGCTCTTCACGGTCGCGCACTTCCAGAATTTCTTTCCCGTTGGAAAACTTCTCCACGATTTTCTCCAAATCCGTGTCGTTCTCCAGTAGCTTGATGGCCAGAAAACGCGTGGAGTATTTATGACGTATATTCTCATTGAAGCTGATTACCCGCTTCACTTCCTCGATGCTCTGTTCCAGTTCCGGACCGTGGTTGATGTGGATATGGCGGTAGAAACCACGCGGATGTTCTTCTTCCTCTTTGTGAGTACCGAAGTCATGGTCGGGCACATACTCCTGATGCCAGTTGCGCATGTCGTTCAAGATTTCGGCACGTATCTCGCCCTGCTTGTCCAGGAAGTCGCCCCCCTCGTAAATGCTGATAATGACATGGAACAACTGCTCAACTCCTTTCCCCGTGCGGCTGATAGTGGGCAGCATCGGCACACCGAAGAGCTGGCCGAGCGTTACGTAATCCAGCGAATTGCCGCTGGCTTCCAACTCGTCGTACATATTAAGCGCGATGACCATGCGCACGTTCATATCTATCAGTTGGGTGGTGAGATACAGATTGCGTTCCAGATTGGAAGCATCCACCACATTGACAATAACGTCGGGTGTTTCATCAATGATATGGTGACGGACGTAAATCTCTTCGGGAGAATAGGCAGAGAGAGAATAAGTACCGGGGAGGTCGACAATGCGGAAGTGATAACCCTGAAAATCGAAGTAGCCCTCTTTGGCATCGACGGTGACACCGCTATAATTCCCCACATGCTCGTGCGAACCGGAAGCGATGTTGAAAAGAGAAGTTTTGCCGCAATTCGGGTTGCCCACCAGGGCAACATTGATAGTGCGACGCTTGCCCAAGGCAAGGCGTTTCATCTCCTCCTCTCCCAGATGTATGTCTTCGCTCAGTCCTTTGTGATAGTCGAGTTGTACGACATCCGCCTCCGCCCGCGCTTCCTGTTCGCTGATGACTTCAATCATTTCAGCTTCCTGTCGTCGCAAGGAGATTTCATACCCCATCACTTTATATTTGATAGGGTTTTTCAGAGGGGCATTCAGCAGTACTTCCACTGTTTCCCCCTTAATAAATCCCATTTCTGCAATTCGTTTACGGAAACCGCCATGGCCCAGTACCTTAACGATTACACCTTTTTCACCGGTTTTCAATTCGGACAAACGCATACTCTTCTGCCTTTCTTTATTTTTGCTGCAAAGATAAAGGATAAGTTCATATGGCGCAAATAATTTAGAATGTTTTTAAATAAGACAAAAATGGAGGCAGGGATAAATCATAAATCGGGAAGAATAACGTATCTTTGCCCTATGGAAAAGAAAGTAGCACAGTACATTGCACAGGAACAGCTTTTTACGCCGACGGATAATGTACTCGCGGCCTTAAGCGGCGGAGCCGATTCGGTAGCATTGCTGCGCTTGCTACAGGCGTTGGGATATACTTGCGAAGCCGCCCACTGCAATTTCCATCTGCGCGGTGCAGAGTCCGACCGGGACGAAGCTTTTGTCCGCCAACTCTGCCAGGAGCATGGCATAACGCTGCACGTTGTCCACTTCGACACAATGCGTACAGCCGAAGAGCGGCACATCTCCATCGAAATGGCCGCGCGCGAACTACGCTACGAATGGTTTGAGAAAGTACGCAAAGAATGTGGTGCCGCCATCACTGCCGTCGCCCATCACCAAGACGACAGTGTAGAGACCCTCCTGTTGAACCTTATCCGCGGAACGGGCATCAACGGTTTGTGCGGCATACGCCCCAAAAACGGGCACATCGTCCACCCCCTGCTCTGCCTCGACCGGGAGGAAATTATCGAATACCTGAAACGCATCGGTCAGGATTTCGTGACGGACAGCACCAATCTGCAAGATGAATACACCCGCAACAAGATACGCCTCAACCTCCTGCCGATGATGCATGAAATCAACCCGTCTGTCAGGGAAAGCCTCCTCGCCACCTCCCGACACCTGAACGATGTTGCCACTATATATAAGAAAGGTATAGAAGAAAGCAAGCAACGGGTGCAGACCGCCGAAGGCATACGAATCGATGCCCTGATGCAAGAGCCGGCACCGGAAACATTATTGTTCGAGATACTGTATCCGTTGGGCTTCAATGCCGCCCAAGTGAAAGGCATAGCACGTGCACTAAGCGGACAGCCCGGCAAAATCTTCACCACAGAAAACTGGCGGGTTTTGAAAGACCGCGAATATCTGCTCATCGAACCTTTGAAAGCTCCCCAACAACCCGAACTGAAGATAGAAGAGCATCCTTATAGTCCGGATTTCATTATCCCCCGGGATAAGAACACAGCCTGCTTCGATGCGGACAAATTGTTGCACCCCCTCTCCCTGCGGCTCTGGAAGCAAGGAGACACATTCGCTCCTTTCGGCATGAAGGGAAGAAAAAAAGTAAGCGACTATCTGACCGACCGCAAATTCTCCCTCTTGTGCAAAGAACGGCAGTGGGTGCTTTGTTGCGGTGAAGATATTATCTGGCTGGTGGGAGAACGCACGGACAACCGATTTAGAATAGACGGGGAAACAAAGAAGGTAATAACAATCAGCACCCTTCCTTAGCACCGAATTCAATCCTTTCAGACATGCAATGTGTGCCATCGAAGTGGCACAGCCGTGCCATCAAAAAGGCACAACTTTGCCATCGCGAAGGCAAAGTCGTACCACCGCGATGGCACGGTTTCTTGCCCACTTTCGCCGTAGCGACTAAATGATAATCCGATTTTCTTTTTTGCCTCTTGAAGCAATCTGCCAATAGCACCACAAACGGTGTATCGAACGTGCGGGCATGGGCGGGACAGCCCTTCACGCAAGCACAACAACGGATACACTTTTCCGCATCCGTATTGCATTCGTCTCCTTTCAGGATGGCTCCCACCGGGCAATGCGCAGCGCAGTAGCCGCAATGCGTGCAGAGTTCCGCATCCACTGCCGGAACGCGGGGCATAGGTACGCCGCTCTTACGCAACTTTATTGCCTTGCGCAAAAAACGGAGCAACGAAAAGAAAGGTTGGCGAGGACGCTGTATGCGATTGACATCCACCGCATACAGTTTCTCCAAATCCGCAGCAGCCTCAATCTTGGAGCGTATCTTTGCACCGAAGTCCTGTGCATACTGTAAATCGTCCGCATCGGGACGTCCGGCAGCAACCAGATATTTTTCATTGCTGAAAGAGTGCTCCCCGATAAACGTAGCCCCGGCTATCACCTTAAAACCCCGTTCCGAGGCAAAGGCATCCAACTCCACCAGCGCTTTTTCGTAAGCACGATTGCCATACACGACAGCCAACACAACGGGCGCACCGGAGGACCGTATCTCTTTCATGCGCTCCAATGCCGGCGGCGCCACTCTGCCGCCATAAACCGGAACGGTAATCACGACCAATGTTTCTTTCGAAATCTCCAGGTTACCGGCATCATGAAGGGTTAAATCCGTCTCCGTAATTCGGGAAATTCCGGTGCCGTGAACAATTGCCTGCCCTACTTGTTTAGAAGTGTGAGTAGGAGAAAAGGTTATTAAATGCGCTTCGTATATATCCATAGGTGCTTTCTTGATAAGAATAATGAAGCAAAGATAAACTTTTAATTTAAAAAAAGGCGATTTATTTATGAAACCAAAAATAATTATTACCTTTGCACCGTTGAAACATTTTGAGACACCTTACTGAGGCAAGGATCGTTAGCCAGATTTCCGATTCAATATAAATATCCCTATTAAATCATAATTTACAAGGT
>JAJQAY010000079.1 GCA_021203515.1 Bacteroides sp.
ACCCCGCCACCGGCGGTTCCATCCCCGCCGGCGCCCTGCGCCACATCCCCACCGCCCTCGCCAACCCCGACGGCAGTCTCCGCGTGGAGCCCCGCACCTGGTCCGCCGCCGGTATCTGGGGCAACGACCTGCCCACGACGGTGGCTACGGGCGGCCAGGTGGCGCCGCATATCGTGTGGAGCTACGAGGGGGGGCAGTGAGTAGCGGCAGGAGTATCTCCAGCTCTCCCTCTAACGGAGCCCGCCAGCGGAACTATCTGAAACTCTCCCGCCTGAAAGGGGAGTACCCCGAAGGGGGGGGGAGGGGGTCTCACACAAAGCGCAGCAAGAGTTACACTTGTTAAACCAGCGCCCCGCCCAAAGACCCCCTCGGCCTACGGCCACTCCCCCTTTCAGGCGGGAGAACTAAGATACTCCCGCCGCCCGCAACCCGAGATACTCCCGCCAACGGGGTCCCCCGCAAGCAGGAGTAACTCAGGCTCTCCCGTCAGCGCCACCGCAACCCCCCGCCCAAAGAAACTCCCCTCCTTATTGCGATATACGGGAAAACTTCTTACCTTTACCACCGTCAGAACATTAACACCGAAAGCAGATATGAGAACAGCCATTATCGGAGCAGGAAACATGGGCGGCTCCATCGCCCGCGGACTGGCCAAAGGGACTATCATCACCGCCGCCGACATCATCGTATCGAACCCCTCGCAAGGCAAACTGGAGGCCCTCAAAGCAGAATTCCCCGCCATGCAGACCACCCATGACAACCAGGAAGCCGTGACCGGCGCCGACTTCATCATCCTCGCCGTGAAGCCTTGGCTGATAAAACCCGTAGTGAGCGAACTGAAACTGAAAAGCAAGCAGATACTCATCTCCGTAGCCGCCGGCATCCCCTTCGAAGAACTGGCGCACTACGTGGCCGACAAGGAAATGACCATGTTCCGCCTCATCCCCAACACCGCCATCAGCGAACTGGAAAGCATGACCCTCATCGCCAGCCGCAACGCCACCCGCGACCAGGAACAACTCCTGCTCGACATCTTCAATCAGATGGGCCTTGCCATGCTGCTGCCCGAAGAGAAGTTTGCCGCTGCCACCTCCATGACTTCCTGCGGCATCGCCTACGTGCTGAAATATATCCAAGCCGCCATGCAAGCTGGCATCGAACTGGGTATACGCCCCCAAGACGGTATGCGCATGGTAGCCCAATCGGTGCGCGGTGCCGCCGAACTGATACTGAACAACGACACCCATCCCAGCGTGGAGATAGACAAGGTGTGCACCCCCGGCGGCATCACCATCCGGGGCATCAACGAGCTGGAGCACGGAGGATTTTCATCCACCATCATCAACGCCATCAAGAAGAGCGTGTGAAAGAGAACTACAGATTAAAATACATAATTTATGGACGAACAGATTAAACAAATAGCCGAACGCCTGCGCGGACTGCGCGACGTACTCGAACTTACCGCCGAAGACATCGCCCGCGACTGCGACCTCTCCGCCGAAGAGTACTGGCTGGCCGAAACAGGCGATTACGACATCTCCGTCAGCATGTTGCAAAAGATTGCCCGCCGCTACGGGGTAGCACTCGACGCACTGATGTTTGGCGAAGAACCCAAAATGAGCACCTACTTCCTGACCCGCGCCGGAAAAGGCACGAGCATCGAACGCACCAAAGCCTACAAATACCAGTCGCTGGCGGCAGACTTCATGAACCGCAACGTAGACCCCTTCATCGTCACCGTGGAACCCAAACCGGACGACGAACCGATACACTACAACAGCCACTCGGGACAGAAATTCAACCTCGTGCTCGAAGGACGTATGATGCTGAGCATCGACGGCAAAGAATTAATCCTGAACGAAGGAGACGGCCTTTACTTCAACTCCAAACTGCCGCACGGCATGAAGGCGCTGGACGGAAAGATGGTGCGCTTCCTGGCGGTAATCATTTAACTTAGTTGAAAGTTGAGAGTTGAAAGTTGAAAGTTGCTATGCAGCATGGTAGCATGATTAACTCTCAACTTTCAACTTTCAACTTATCAAGATTATGGTAGAAAGATTTTTAGCGCAGACGTCCTTCACCTCACAAGAGGACTTCTGCAAGAATTTGAAGATTAACGTGCCGGAGAACTTCAACTTCGGCTACGACGTAGTAGACGCCTGGGCCCAGGAACAACCCGAGAAACCCGCCCTGCTATGGACCAACGATAAAGACGAACACCGTCAATTCACCTTTGCCGACATGAAGCGCTACAGCGACATGACGGCCTCTTACTTCCAAAGTCTCGGCATCGGACATGGCGACATGGTGATGCTGATACTGAAACGCCGCTACGAATTCTGGTACAGCATCCTCGCCCTGCACAAACTGGGTGCCGTAGTCATTCCGGCCACGCATCTGCTGACGAAGAAAGACATCGTATATCGCTGCAACGCCGCCGACATCAAGATAATTGTCTGCGCAGGCGAAAACGTGATTACCGACCATATCACCGCCGCCATGCCTGACTCGCCTTCGGTGGAATGCCTGGTAAGTGTAGGCCCCGAAGTGGCGGAAGGCTTTGAGGACTTCCACAAGGGTATCGAGGCAGCCGCACCGTTCGTGAAGCCGGAACATCCGAACACGAACGAGGACATCTCGCTGATGTACTTCACCAGCGGTACGACCGGTGAACCGAAGATGGTGGCGCACGACTTCACTTATCCGTTGGGACACATCGTCACCGGCAGCTTCTGGCACCGACTGACGGAAGACAGCCTGCACCTCACCATCGCCGACACCGGTTGGGGAAAGGCCGTGTGGGGCAAGCTCTACGGACAGTGGATTGCGGGGGCCAATATCTTCGTATACGGCCATGAGAAGTTTACGCCTGCCGCCATCCTGGAGAAGATACAGCAGTACCGTGTCACTTCGCTGTGCGCGCCTCCCACCATCTTCCGCTTCCTCATTCACGAAGACCTGACGAAGTATGACCTCTCCAGCCTGCAATACTGCACCATCGCCGGCGAAGCGCTGAACCCTGCCGTATTCGAAACGCTCAAGAAGCTGACCGGCATCAAACTGATGGAAGGCTTCGGACAGACGGAGACCACGCTCACCGTGGCAACCATGCCCTGGATGGAACCGAAACCGGGCAGTATGGGATTACCCAACCCGCAATATGATGTCGACCTGATAGACTACGACGGTCGCTCGGTGGAAGCGGGTGAGCAGGGACAAATCGTTATCCGTACCGACAAAGGCAAGCCGCTGGGCTTGTTCAAAGAATACTATCGCAACGCCGACCTCACCTACGAAGCCTGGCACGACGGCATCTACTACACCGGTGACGTGGCCTGGAAAGATGAAGACGGCTACCTCTGGTTCGTGGGCCGTGCCGACGATGTCATCAAGAGTAGCGGTTACCGCATCAGCCCCTTTGAAGTGGAGAGTGCACTGATGACGCACCCTGCCGTTGTGGAGTGCGCCATTACCGGAGTGCCCGACGAGATACGCGGGCAGGTGGTGAAGGCTGCCATCGTGCTGTCGAAAGAGTACAAGACTCGTGCCGGCGAAGAGTTGATTAAGGAACTGCAGAACCACGTGAAGAAGGTGACGGCTCCTTACAGGTATCCGCGTGTCATCGAGTTCGTGGACGAACTGCCGAAGACAATCAGCGGCAAAATCCGCCACGTGGAAATCCGGAAGAATGACGAAAAATAGCCAAACACTATGAACAGTACCCTGCGGACGGGAAGAATTGTGCTTCTGTTGACAGCCCTATTCTTCCCGTCCACCTACATACAAGTTCAGGACAACTATATTCACCGCCTCGGTATAGAGGGCCGGCCGGGATATATATTCCCCACCAGTTCCTTTCTGCGTGGCGAGAACGGCTTGCACCGATACCTGCAATCGGCCTACTCCGCCCATCTGAAATACTCGTTCCAAGTTGCCCCCGGCACTGCTGCCGACAAGGTTTACGGAGGCGCTTATCAGGGAATAGGGTTGGGATATTTCGACTTCGGCGACCATCGGGAAATGGGAACGCCGATAGCTCTCTACCTCTTTCAGGGAGCGCGCATCGCAGAGTTCACGCCCCGCTTGTCACTGAATTATGAGTGGGGGTTCGGCGTGTCGTTCGGGTGGAAACCGTATAATTCCTGGACCAATCCCAATAATACCGTTATCGGCACGAAGGCGAATGCCTATCTCAATGCGGGTGTATACCTGAACTGGGTATTCTCGCCCAGCTTCGACCTGAACGTGGGTGCCTCGGCGATGCACTTCTCAAACGGCAATACCAAGTTTCCCAATACGGGGCTGAATACAATCGACTTCAAGATAGGAGTGGTGTATAACTTCAACCGGAATTTGGATGTGTTTAAGGAGTTATTGCATCCGGCATATGATGTTCCGCCGTTTCCGCGGCATGTCAACTACGACCTGACACTGTTCGGCTCGTGGCGACGCAAGGCGGTGAACGTTCCGGGCGGACAGGTTCCGGCACCGGGCAAGTACGGGGTGGCGGGATTTAACTTCGCTCCGATGTATAACTTGGGATATAAGTTCCGCGCAGGCGTTTCATTGGACGGTGTGTACGATGCCAGCGCCAATGTATACGCCAAGAATTACATCAGTTCCGATGACGACGACGGCTTCGGCACGCCTCCCCTGCGGAAGCAGCTGTCGCTGGGAGTATCGGCACGCGGGGAGTTGGTAATGCCTTATTTCACGGTGGACATCGGCTTCGGAGCCAATATTCTGCATGGTGGCAATGACTTGCAATCGTTTTATCAGATACTGGCGCTCAAGATTGACACGGGACACGACACTTATCTGCACATCGGCTACAATCTAAAGGATTTTCATGAACCGAACTATCTGATGTTAGGCGTCGGCTACCGGTTTAATAACAGACGCCCGCGCTTGTATCGTTAGCGTTGTAACTCCTTGACGGCTTTTTCCAATCTTTCGATGCTTACCTCACCCGATTGCCGCCACAGTTGTTCGCTTTTTCTAAATAATATGAACGTGGGGGTAACCTCAATCGTATAAAAATCGGCAAGTGCACTTTCCTGGTCTACATCGACCTGGATTACCTCAATCGTGCCTTTCATCTTTTTCTTAAATTCCTCTACTATGGGTTGCATGCGTTGGCAATGGGGACACCATGTGGCATAAAATTCAGCCATTACCCAATCGGCTGTAGCCAATTTCTCCTTATTTCTCTCTTCTCGGACCATTTTCTTCTCTTCCATATCATTCTTCCTTTTAAAGTTAATAACTGAAACTCTAACAAATGTGGGAAAGAAAAAGTTTGTGTCTCTAAACGGATTAGTCGAAAAGCCCGGCGGAATGTATCATGTGTTTGCCCCAAACTGATGATGTATTTGCCTTAAACAGATGATGCGTTTGGGACAAACAGATGATGCAATTTTATCTGCCAAACCATCCTTTTTTCTATTTTTGCACGCCCACTTATGCACTTCAAACAAAAAACCTCTCAATCAATTGATTAAGAGGCTTTCTTAGTACTCGAAGCGGGACTTGAACCCGCACAGCCGCAATGGCCAAAGGATTTTAAGTCCTTCGTGTCTACCATTCCACCATTCGAGCGTCCTAAAAAGGAGAGCGGAAAACGAGACTCGAACTCGCGACCCTAACCTTGGCAAGGTTATGCTCTACCAACTGAGCTATTTCCGCAGGTTTTTGGAGAACGGATGCAAAGATAAAGAGTTTCCCGATTACAGCCAAACTTTTCACCGGAAAAAAGTTAACTTCGTACCTCCTACGAAGTTAACTAAGTTGCCTTTAATAAGTTGACATCGTAAACATAGGAAGTTAACATCATACATCCCACGAAGTTAACTCACTACATCTTAACGGCCGAGCAATGCTTTTTCGGCCTGCTCCATCGTTTCAAAATTAAATCCTTCGACGACGTTCTGCATCAAAGCAGAAATCTCATCATTGCAAAGATTGCCGATGCTTCCCTCATGCGTGTGGTGCACCTCCTTGCTATGGGAAAAGTTACCAGCTTCGATGTCCAACCCTACCTTCTTATAAGCATCCCGGAAAGGCATGCCTTCGCGAGCCAGACGGTTGACCTCCTCTACGCTGAAAATGAGCAGGTATTTGTCATCATCGAGGATATGCTCGTTCACTTTTATCTCGTTCATGATGTAAGTCGTCATCTGCAGGCAGTCCTTCAGTTTCTGGAAAGCAGGCAGGAAGACTTCCTTGATAATCTGGAGGTCGCGGAAGTAGCCGGAAGGCAGATTGTTGGCAATCATCATAATCTGTTGCGGCAGCGATTGCAGTTTGTTACACTTAGCGCGGGTAAGTTCGAACACATCCGGGTTCTTCTTGTGCGGCATGATGCTGGAACCCGTAGCACATTCGTCGGGTAGTTTTACAAATCCGAAGTTCTGACTGTTGAACATGCAGGCATCAAACGCCAGCTTGGAGATTGTGCCGGCAATACTTGCCAAGGCAAAAGCTACGTTACGCTCCATTTTGCCACGTCCCATCTGGGCATAGACCACATTATAGTTCAGAGCATCGAAGCCCAACAACCGGGTAGTCATTGTACGGTTCAGCGGGAAAGAGGAACCGTATCCGGCAGCAGAACCCAACGGATTGCGGTTGCACATCTTGAAAGCTGCCTGCAAGAAAAGCATATCATCTACCAGACTTTCGGCATAAGCGCCAAACCACAGCCCGAAAGAAGACGGCATCGCTATCTGCAAATGGGTATATCCCGGCATCAGCACATTCTTATATCGTTCGCTCTGCATGATGAGCACATGGAAGAGTTGCTCCACAGCTTCGGCAATCTCTTTAATCTGGGTACGGGTAAAGAGTTTCAGGTCGAGCAGCACCTGGTCGTTGCGTGAACGCCCGCTGTGTATCTTCTTGCCCACGTCGCCCAGTTTGCGCGTCAGTATAAGTTCCACCTGCGAATGGACGTCTTCCACTCCTTCTTCTATCACGAACTCACCGCTTTCGGCAGTTGCATAGATATTTTTCAGTTCGGCAAGCAGTTGAGACAGTTCTTCCTTCGTCAACAGGCCGATACTCTCCAACATAGTGATGTGTGCCATCGAGCCCAGCACATCGTGCTTTGCCAGATAGAGGTCCATTTCGCGGTCGCGTCCCACCGTGAAACGTTCTATATCCTTATTTACCTGAACAGATTTCTCCCAAAGTTTCTGAGCCATAACAATTTTATTTAGGTATTAGGTTTTAGGTATTAGGTATTAGGTATTAAGCTGCGCTATAATCTGCATAGTTAATACCTAATACCTAAAACCTAATACTTGAATTAATACCTTATATTTGATAACGTTTCTGCCATTTTATCCAACCCTTCCTGCAATGGTTTCTGCACCATCGTCTTCATGAACGGGTTCAATTCCATGCCGATAGTGAGTTTCATCTTACATTCGATTTCCGTGACGGGCACCAACTGTATCCACAGATTAAAAGGAAGGGGCGAGGTGGTCGTTGTAAACTTGATGCACTTGCAAGGTTCCTTTTCAACAATTTGCAGGGTGATTTTTCCCACCGAAGCCACTTCTATCGAAATGCTTTCCGCATCAAAGCTCAAATTCTTCACCTTGTCCTGCGGCAAACGGTCCTTTACGTTCTCCAAGTTATTCAAATCGGAAAGTTTCTCATAAACAGCCCTTTGCGAAGCAGAAATCACCTTCACTTCACTTTCAAATTTAGTCATAATCAATACGCTTTAAAAGATAAAAAGAACTATCCGGACAATATTTATCCGAATGGCTCTTTCGTCCTGATATATATTATTTTAAATAAGTCTTACTTTCCGGCATCCCAGTGTGCAGGGTCTTTACGCCATTCGTTCAGCGTAGCAACATCTTCCTCTTCAATGTAGCCCGTACGAAGCGCAACTTTCATTACCGTCTCATAGTCAGTCAACGTTACCAAAGGAACTTTGGCATCCTTGAAGGCCTTTACGGCAACCGGGAAACCATAAGTATAGGCAGCTACCATACCGATAACTTCGCAACCGTCGCGACGGATAGCCTCCACAGCCTTCAGACTGCTTCCACCGGTAGAAATCAAATCTTCTACCACTACCACTTTCATTCCCGGACGAAGTTCGCCTTCAATCAGGTTCTCCAATCCATGATCTTTCGGAGTAGAACGTACATATACGAACGGCAGGTTCAGCGCATCCGCTACCAATGCTCCTTGGGGAATAGCTCCCGTAGCAACACCGGCGATAGCATCTACCTGACCGAAACGTTCCAAAATCAGACGGGTAATTTCAAGTTTAACGAAATTACGGAGTGAAGGATATGAGAGGGTTTTACGGTTATCACAATAAAACGGGGATTTCCACCCGGAAGCCAAAGTAAAAGGATTAGCGGGTTGTAGCTTAATCGCTTTGATCTTCAGCAACTTTTCTGCAAACAATCTTTCTAAAGTTTTCATAGCAAAACTGACTATTATGATAAATTATGATGCAAAAATACGGAAAGCTATCGAGAATAAAAAAGAATACGGATATTTTTCACTCCGGGTATTCATTTTCATCAGAAAGTGCCAGGCAATGACGAATATCTTTCATTTCGAAACCCCTGCTAAGAGCAAAACGCACCAATTTATTAGTCAGTTCGAATTCGTTCTCCGCACGAACACTTTTCCGTTTCGCAGACAGCAGCCCGCGCAGAATAGAGAGATACTCTTCCTGGTCAATCTCGTTCAGAAAAGGGAAATATATGCTTTGGGATATTTTCTTCAGCCGGAGCGCCTCTCCTATTTTCACCTTCCCCCACTTGGCAAAGCGGTATTTATCACGGACAAAGGCACGGCAATAGCGCTCTTCGTCAATATATTTTTCCTGTTCCAAACGGTCGAGAATGCGGTCTATCGCATCGTAAGGGATGCTCCAACGCTGTAACTTTTCTGTAATTTCCGCCCGGCAATGCTCTGCTGTAGAGCAATAGGTGGCCACGCGACTCAATGCTTCTGTTTCTGTAATTTCTACCATCGTTCTGCAATTACTATCCGGTCGTTACCGGAAATATCTTTCAAAATCCGGAGATTACCGTAACCCTGCCCGCGAAGCATGGTTACAGTAGCGTCTCCAAAAGCTCTGTTAATTTCAAAATAGAGTGAACCACCCTCCACGAGCATGGTTCTGCCCAACTCCGCAATACGCCGGTAAAAAAGGAGTGGGTCATTATCCGGAACAAACAACGCCAGATTTGGTTCCCAATCCAGGACATTACGCTCCATTTCCTGCTTCTCCGACTCGGTGACGTAGGGTGGATTGCTGACAATGACGTCGTAGCGTTCCGTTCCGTCCGGAGAGTAAGCCAGCACATCCTGCCGGAGAAAACGGACGGAGGCCTGCAAAGCCTCATTATTAAAACGTGCCACCTCAAGCGCTTCTTCCGAAATATCCCAAGCCGTGACTTCCGCATCCGGAAGCTCCTTTGACAAGGAGACAGCGATGCAACCGCTGCCCGTACCTATATCGAGAATGCGAGATGCCGGCGCCACTTCTTTCAGCATGACCTCCACCAACTCCTCTGTCTCCGGGCGGGGTATCAGCACACCAGGCGCTACCCGAAAGGCACGTTGCAGGAAGCGTGCCGTACCCTGAACATACTGTATCGGTTCGAATTTGTCCAGCCGGGAAAGAATGTATCCCAATTTCTGTTCTTCATTTGATGATAAAATTATATCTTTGCCCAGATAATAATCGACCGTGCTCTGCCCCAGCACCTCACAGCAGATGATGCGGGACAGACTGGCAGCTTCTTGTGCAGAGTAACTCTTCTGTAAAGCGCTGCGGATATAAGAACCGGTTACATTCATAACATTCGGACATTTTCAGGCTGCAAAAGTAAGAATAATCCGAAGAACAAAAGAGTATGGAAGAAGAAAAATACATGCAACGTTGCATCCAGCTAGCAAAAAACGGGTTATGCAACGTAGCACCCAATCCGATGGTGGGGGCAGTTATCGTATGCGACGGTAAGATTATAGGCGAAGGGTATCATGTGCGTTGCGGCGAGGCACATGCCGAAGTCAATGCAATCCGTTCGGTGAAAGACACCTCTTTATTAAAGCGTTCCACCATCTACGTCAGTCTGGAGCCTTGTTCGCATTACGGAAAAACACCTCCTTGTGCCGACCTTATTATAGAGAAAGGTATTCCGCGCATCGTAATCGGCTGCCAGGACCCATTCTCCAAAGTAGCAGGACGAGGTATTCAGAAGTTAAAGGATGCCGGGCGAGAGGTCATTGTCGGAGTATTGGAAGAAGAATGCCGGCAGCTCATCCGGCGTTTCATCACCTTTCACACATTGCGCCGCCCCTATATCACTTTGAAATGGGCCCAGTCGGCAGACGGATATATTGGCTATCAGAGAGAAGACGGGATTCCGGTCATGCTATCCAACGAACTGACATCCATGCTGGTACACAAGAAACGTGCCGAGCACAGCGCCATCATGGTAGGCACGCGCACCGCCTTGCTCGACAATCCCGGTTTGGGAGTACGCCACTGGTACGGGCATTCTCCGGTACGTATCGTTCCGGACAGACGACAGACACTGCCTGCCTCCTTGCAGCTATTCGACGGCAGCGTACCGACTCTAGTATCTACGGAGAAACCGCACGCCCCACGCCCCAACGTGGAATATATCCGGATTGACTATCAGCAAAATATCCTTCCTCAAATTATGGAAACCCTTTACACGCGGGGGCTTCAATCCCTGCTGGTGGAAGGCGGGAGCCAACTGCTGCAATCTTTCATAGAGGCAGGGTTATGGGATGAAATTTTCGTTGAAGAAAGCCCGCAAAAGCTGCATTCCGGTGTTAAAGCACCTGAAATAGGCGATAAAAATTCTTATGATATTGAACAATCTTTCGGCAGATGCTTCCGGCACTACACAAAGGGAATATCAGGCTAACAGCCTTATTTTAGGGCTTTTTAGTCGAGAAAAACAGCTATATTATCTATAATTTTACGGAATTGCCTGTTTTAATCTTGCATAATTCAAATAAAAGTTGTATCTTTA
>JAJQAY010000062.1 GCA_021203515.1 Bacteroides sp.
ACAGATTACGCAGATTAACACAGATTTAATCTATAGAACTCTGTGGGACTCTGTGGTGAAATCATTGTATTCATGTTTATTCCCTTTTTAACGAAAAGAGCCCTGTCGCAGGTTGCGACAGGGCTCTTTCTTTTTCTTTCTATATATTACATATATACATACGAGCACTGCTCCCTTACGACTGTCGGAGTTGTAACGGGCGCCACCACCAATATGTATTTACTAACATTGTTTTCATTGTCTTTTTTTTGTTTTATCGACGGCAAATATAAACACTTTGTTTGGAACACCAAAACAATTCTTTCTTTTTTTTCTGATTAGAACATTTTTCTTGTAATATTGTTCTATAACCTTGATAACAACCATTATTTACTATTAAAAAGAAAGGAACAAACTATGAAACGGAAACATATGATTGCCATAGGCGTAACGATTGCCATACTCTTGCTGTTATATTGGCTTTTGGTAGCCGAGGACATGAATGCCTGGCTCAATGTAAATTGATTTTTTAGGAACATTCATGCACTGTTCTTCGGATAAATAATGTATCTTTGCAAAAAATCATTTTGGCTCATGAAAGGATTAAGTTATTCATTTTTGCGCATGATATGTGCATTGGTCATCGGCTTGATATTGGTGATGTTTCCCAATCAGGCAGGCGATTACTTTGTGATTACGATAGGTGTCATTTTCCTTGTACCCTCGCTCGTCAGCATTATCGCTTATTTTGTGCAGAGTGCCGAGACTCGCTTCCGCTTTCCCATCGAGGGGGCGGGCAGTTTGTTGTTTGGCTTGTGGCTGGTCATCATGCCGGGCTTCTTTGCCGATTTGCTGACATTCATCCTGGGGTTCATCCTCTTGATGGGAGGTGTGCAGCAGATAGCTTCGTTGATGGCGGCCCGTCGTTGGACGGTGGTCCCCGGTGGCTTCTATGTGGTTCCGGTGCTGATTTTGTTGGCGGGGCTGGTTGCGTTGTTCAACCCTACGGGCGTACGCTCCACGGCCTTCATCATTATTGGCGTCACTAGTTTGATTTATGCCGTTTCCGAGTTGATAAACTGGTTCAAGTTTACCCGCCGTCGCCCCAAAACACCGGTAGCGGCTGCCAAGGCTGCCAAGGCGGACGATGATGTGGAAGATGCGGAAATTATAGGATAAGCAGGGGCTACTTCAGCGAATACACCAGGGATACCGCCGCCTTCGTCGGCCCCATGTAATTCTTCTTGTAGCTGCCCTTCTTCTCTCCGCAGGCATAGCAGTCATACTTCCCATACCTCGTGTATATATATCCCAGTCCGATGGACAAATCCAGACTCCACCTGACGGATAACGGAATTTGATACCCCGCCGTTATTCCTGCGCCCACCGCCCATCCTTTGTACCTCGTGTCTTCCAGCGCGGGTATCGCCCTTATTCCTCCCACGTTATATTCACCGCCCAACGCATGCACCCCAACATTCCAGCCGAGGAACGTCTCGCAGAACCAATACCTGATTTCCGCCTCCGTCAGCCAGCGATGCAGTTTCCGGTTTACGGCATTCCCCTGCGCATCTTCATGCTGCCCGAAGCGGAACGGATTGTAAGCCGCCGTCAGCGCTGCCGTGTAGTGCCTGCCCACTTCCCATTCCACCCCGACGTTGGGCGTGGTGGTGGCAAGATACAGCACGTTCGTTTTCAACTCCACATTCTGCGCGCAGAGGGGTAGGGCAGCAACAGATAAGTACCGTTGCCCATGCCCTTTTCATTCGTATTCCCATATCACCTATCGTTTATTCTTGTATATAATGTATCTCGCACACCGTCCTTCTCAGTTGCGGCAGGAAGTCCCGTTTCAGTATCCGGTACGCCCTTCCCCCGTCCAGCCTCTTCATGTTCGCCTCCTTTTCGTCGTGTGTCAGACTTGTATTTATAATCATCAGCAACTCCTCCCTGTAGGGCATGTCCGACTTCTCCAGTGCCGTTTTCAGCCACTGCCAGTCCTCCGCCACGCTTGCCGTCCGGAAGGGTAGTTCCCTATATCGCCTGATGCCCTGCAGATAGTTCCTCAGTGCCAGCGTCCGCCCGTAGGCCAGTTCGTCATTCCTAGGATAAGGGCCGTCTGGCGAGGCATAACCGTTGATGTCCACCACCTCGATGCGGCACCGGGGGCGGGTCAGGAGGCTGTCTAGCGCATTGTCCAGCTTCTGCAATTCCTTCCGGTTGTTGCCGAAGTCCGGCAGCAGTTCCGTCCTATCCAGGGGAAAAGTCAGGTAGTCCAGATATAAGGTTACCCTGGTTATCCTATGCCTGTTTTCGGAAGCAGTGTCTGTCATCGGAGAGGCAGCGACACTCACTGTCTGCTGTGCTACCGACCCTGTCATATCCTTTTCTTCCGTCACCTCCACCTTCTTCGCCAGCAGCCGCAGCGACTGTTCCATCGGTTCTCCTCCGCAGCCGCACAAGTCTTTCGCAAGCCACACCCCGGCTTCTTTCATCCAGGGGCGATAGAGACAAGAGTCCTCATATGTCGTAGTTCCGATATGCCTGCCACCCTGCACCACATATTCATCTTCCCCTCTTCCTTCCAATTTCCGCAGATACATCAGGTGTCTCCATCGCCCGTTCACCACAATCGGTCGCAATGCCTGTCGATGCTCCCCGTCACTCAGTACGGGAGTGAACACCCTGGCTTCCTTCCTCCCCGGTCGCAAGCTGTCCAAGTCCAGTTCCAGCCGCACTTTCAGATAAGTGTGCCGTTCCGTCCTCGCCTCGGCGGACACGGATAGGGAGTGCCTTCCGTCCTGCACGGCAGTGGTCTGCGCTCTGGCCTCCACGGCTCCATGCAGACTTGCCGCATAGAGGTAAATCATTAGAAATCTTCTTATCCGCATCATCTTTTCATCTGTTATTTAGGGTTTGCCCCGTCCGTCTTAATGCTGCACGCCACGCGGGTGGAAGCACCTCCTTCCGTACCCACCATCAGCGTGTACCTGTTGTTTCTCCTGATGTCCAGTCTTGTTCCGTTGTCGGCCTTCAGCTCCACCCGCATGGTGTTCACCGTGCCGTTCAGCGTATAGGTCAGCAGCAGTGCGGGGGCGGGAGTATCTTTCCCCTGCTGCTTGGCGGGCTGCTCATGCAGATACAGCACGTTTTCGCAAGTCCCCCCCCGTTCGTGAGTCCTTCCAACGTATTCTTCACGGTGCTGTTCTGCCCTATGCTGATTGTGGATTTATAATTATATTTGTCGGTGGTGGCGTTCCCGTCGCTGTCCTGCCCGAACAAGTATCCCTGCGCGGCACAGTTTACGGCGCTGACGCTTACTATTTTCAGGTTTCTTGTGTCCAGCATGTTGTGCGCCACGTCTATCCTTGCCACCATCCGGCCCAGCTTGGGTAGTTCCTGCAAGCCCATATTCTTCTTTATCTGCATCGCTCCCGTCACGGCAGTCATTACGAAACCTTCGCTTCCCGCCAGTTTGTCGCAGTTCTCCCCGTCCTTCATTCTCCGGGCCGAGAAGCTGTACATCAGGCTGTCTATCGGCGTCACTCCGGGGCGCATGATGGAGTCGAAATGCACCTCCCCCTCATTGGCCACAAGGGCAAACATATGGTAGGGGTCTATGGAGGCATCCCACGTTCCGCGTATCGAGAGGGTGAGGGTGGCGGTCATGCTTCTGCTGGCAGCGTCATACTCACTTCTGAACTCTCCCGCCTTCGGGCTTCCTTCCACCTTCCTCAGCCGGTGCACGGTGGAAATTACTGTCTTTCCTCCATTGACGAGGAAGTCATACACCCGCAAGCTGTTAATCATCTTCTCCGCCTCCGTTTCGGCACGGGTATAAATCACCTCGTCCGTTTCGGGCGTGCCGATGCTGAAGCTCACCAGGAGTTCCTCTTCGCTTCCTGCGTCCCCGCTGCCGATGTTCTCGTTGCTGCATCCTGCCGTTCCCATGAGGACGGTTGCTGCTATCAGTCCTATAATCTGTTTTCTCATATCCTGTTTCCGTCGTTTTCATTTATCCGAAGCTGCCTCCGTCCACCCAGTCGGCTATTCCCGTTTCCATCTCCACCTTCACGCCCACGTGTCCGTCCCTGTAGATGGTGACTACGATCCTGTAGTCCTGCCTTTCGGCGGTGGAGGGTCGGTAACCCCACGAACGGAAAGCCTTCTTCAGGTCCAGTGCGGGCGTCTGCTCCACATATTCCCCCTCTTTCCGGCAGAAGATGCGCAGCAGGGGTAGGTTCTCGTTCGTATATCTCAGGGAGATGAATGTCTGTTTCAGTTGTCGGCTGTCCAGGGCGCAGTCTTTCCGGTGCTCCTGCATCCAGTTGGGCGAGTAGGGGAATTGTTTCTCGTCTATGGCGTATCCGTTGGCGGCATCCAGTTCGTAGTCTGCCGCACAGTTTTCCAGTGTCATGCGGTAGATGGGTTTTGTGGTGAGCACGGGTGGGAGGTTCTGCCATTTCACGGTCACCTTCAACTTGCAGTGCACGTTAGACATCTGCGTGACGAAGTGTTGCAGCCTTCCGGCATTTTCCCGCAGGGGTGCGAAGCGGCATATCCCGTAGTATAGCGGGTCGGTATCCTGTCCGTTGCTTTCCGCCACTTTCAGTACGAAGTCCTCCATGCAGCTTCCTGCCGGTGGCGTTTCCAGCCGGGTTGCATCGGCGGCGTTGCCCACTGCCACCATCACGTAGTTTCCCGCTTTCAGCGAGTCCAGTTGCAGTTGTTGCAGGTTGTTTCCGGCGTGTATTTCCCGGATGAAACGTTCGCGGCCGTCAAAAAGGAAGTGACGCATGATGCGTATGTTCTCGGAGAATTTATCCTGTCCGTCCCTCATGTAGTGATACTCCATGAGGATGTGTTTGCAGCACACGTCCCTTTCGTCTTCCACATCGCAAGACGTCAGTATGCAGCACGCCAGGGCTGTAAGTAATAAATTCCGTAACATCATACGCTTCTTTTAACTACTGTTTTTTTTGTTTAAAAGAAAGCGCTTTGAAAGGTGTGGGGAAGAAAGAAAAATCCTATTGTTTCTAAATGCTTAGTTATCAATAGAATGAAGCAATATCTTTAGAAAATCCAAACCGGCAGCCTACAGCAAAGCGGCATATTGACGAATTTTGTTCAGGCGTTCCATAAATGTCCGGTCGTTGCTGGCTTCCTGCATATTATACTTCAGTTGCAGACGCATCAGCGAATCGGCCGGAACGTCGAGTGCTGCTTCAAACATCATGGCAGTGGTTGCAGTCAGTGAACGCCGTCCATTCAGCAGGTCGTTCAGCACTTTGTAGGAAATGCCCATTTGCTCTGCCAGTTTCCGTTGTGAAATCTTGCGGTATTCTATCTCATCTTTTAGCACTTCACCGGGATGAGTCGGGGTATATCCAAATTTTACGGTTGCCATATCCTTTGCTTATTTATAATGGTTTGACAATTCTATAATATTACAAACAGTGATAACAATCTCGGAAACCACTTTTGTTGTCTTAAACTCTATACGATACTGGTCGTTCACTCTCACTGACTCTAATCCGGCTTTATCACCCTCCAACGCTTTGTATCGTAGCGAATGGTACCTGAAAAGGTCTTCTACGGTTGACACTGCTTCCAGCAAATCAATCGCCTTACGGTATTTGGCTATGATTTGGGGTTGAAAGCGGTGTTTCTTGTCAGACGTCTTGCCGTCGAGGTACAGTTCCTCTAAATACTCCTTATCAAATTTGATTTCCATTTATATGATTGTAATCATTGGAACAAAGGTAGTATAAATATATCAAAGTCCACAATATTTGAGGACTTATTTTGAAAGTACCCCAAGCTGTTTTAAATCAAAATACTCTTTCATGATTTTCATTGCTTTCTCAATCTCCTTTGAAGGGGGGCTACAATAATCCTATTTCTTTTTTCCCAACATTTCAAAGAGCGCTTTCACTCTATCTTTCGAGATTGGCTTTTATAAAGTAAAGTATCTGTCATGCTTCCGGAGGCCGGGCATGACAGGTACTTTATAGGGTGAGTTTCCTCGTTTATCTGTTTCCGTTCAATCGAATTTGTAATTCGATTAGTTTAGCTCTCTGTCTTTAGAAAGAGAATACAGGACGAGTATTTACATCTGTGTCATTTTTATCCATATTACCTTGATATGTATCACCACCCAAGTGATTGATATTCAATCCCATTTGACAAAGTTCGTTTTTCCCCTCTGAACTGGTGATATAGCGATTGGAATATGCATCATAGCTACCTGCAATAGCCATTTTATTAGCTATTTCTGTTGTGTAGCTATTTTAATCTTCGGTAGGCCCAGCTTGATCCAGGTGTGAAATTATTTCTGGACGCTTGGGATATTTTCCAACTACTGAGGTTATTGAATACGGCAAACATTTGTCCTAAACTAGGGATATACCAGCCACTTGTCGATGCCGGGGCTTTTACACTCCAATTTTGAAGATTGCTAAGTGCCGGATATTTTGCGGGGAAGTCTGCTTTTGCCTTTATGTTTGAACAATATAAATAGCCGTTACAATCTCCCACCATGTCTCCTTCAGTGTTTGTCTTAAAATCACCGTCATCTGTCTTTTCAGTTTTCCAATAAGCAGTTCCGTCTTTTCGTTTTCCAAAATTTAGCAGTGACATAACTTGTCCATGTGTATATCCATCTTTCTTTTCGGCCGCAGTAGTCGAGTTGGAGAATACGATACCGATGCATTTACTTTGTTCTGATGCAGTGAGAGTGCGTCTTTCATTTAAATTCCATACATAAGTTCCATCTAAATTTACTTTTCTTAAACCTCCGTCGAAGAAGGCTAATTCGCCTGCATCATTGATATATGCAATGTCACCTACCTTACCCAAATCGGCAGCCGTATAGGTGATAGCTAGTTCTTCATTAGGCACTTTTACGGTATTACCTTCTTTCCAGTCTTCTACCGTCAGCTTGAACTGTCCGCTTACGCCGTTCAGATAAATTCTGTACAGATGGTTGCGGGTTACGCCGATATAGTTTTCTCCCTCTTTCAGGTCGATGTTCAACTTCTTGTTTTCCGTGCTTGCCACCGTTCCAAGTGTGTAGTAAACGGTAATCAGTGTACGTTTGATTGGGTTTTCCGTGTTCAGGTTTTCGTAAGCGTAGGCAGTATATTTATTCTCTTCGCCCACTTGGTTGTCCCAGCCTGAAGCGCTTAAATCATACGTTTTGTTTTCACATCTGCTATCTTCGGTCATTGCAGCGGTTTCTGCCACAATCGAACTTTTGCCGCTGTTTCCAAACTCTATTTTGGTTATTTTGACTTCATTGTTTACCCCGGCAATAGCTGCCGAGTTGATGAAGTCGAAGCGTGCTGCCAGTCGGGTTAAGGTTACGGCAGCGGTGGTGTACTCGCTTAACGTAATGTTCTCCTTGCCCAGCATGATAAAGCCGCGCTCGCTGCCTGCCGCAGCCGCCTTTCCCTCATCATCCGTGTTTCCGTCAGCCGTCCCGTCTCCGGTTGCCAAGTTGCTTTCAAAAGTAGACAGCGTGGCTCGTGTAGGGCCTGCATCCTGCTGCATCGTCAGCAAATCTTCCTTGATTTTCTTGTCCGGATTGGCAATGAAGTAAACGATGTAGTCGCCCACCGTACCGGGAGTAGTGATGATGTAAGTGCCGTCTGCCTCGGTAAGCTTCAAGGCGCTCCAACCACTCTCAGTATTGTCATCGTAGCAGAATATCTTGTGCAGCTTGCTTGCGCCCTCCGATGCATTGTCTTTCAGGAACATTGCCACATACATGGTCTTCACGGTGCTTTCAAGTCCTTCACCCTCATCAGTGATGGCACGTGTCTGCGCTCCCAGTCCTTTGATGCTGAAGTTGAAGCTCCGCACTTCTTGCGCAGTGCCGTTTCCGTCAGTGGCATCCGCCAGTTCATTGTTGTCGCAACCGTTCCACAGGGCAGCACCTGCCAGCATCAGGGCAGCGGTCATCAGTCTGTATATTCGTTTCATACCTAATTTAATTTTTAATTTTTAATTATTAATTTACTGCCTCTCCTTCGTTCAGGTCTGCATCAATCTGATGTACGTTCCAGGGCGCGCAAGTGAAGGTGAAGTTCAACTCCTTGCTGCCTGCATTGGGGTCGCCCACCTGCAGGGTGTACACGTAGTTGCGTAGGATGTCGAAAGCAAACGTGGTCGTTTCATCCTTCATGACAATTTCTTTCGTGCCGGGCTCGCCGTTCAGCGTGTAGTCTATTACCAGTTTGGGGATTTCGGTCGTTATGTTTCCTCCTATCTTGGCGGGGAAGGGATACATGTATAGCACTTTTTTATACCATGTTCCCGTCCGGGTGATGGTTCCTCCTCCTTCAAGCTTTACTTCCTTAGAGGTTTCCGCCACCCATTCTTCTTCTCCCGTATGGTTGTTGTAGTCGGGGAAGCCGATTGTGTTGTACTTGGAGTTTTGTGTGACCTCCATGGCGGCACGGGCATCGTCGTACCAGATATTATTTCCGGTGGTGATGGCTTCCTGCTCAAAGAGATACCCTTTGGGAGCGATGTAGTTCTTGCCATACTTCACAGCCACGGACTTCAGCTCGAACACGTTGCTGGCGGATACGAAGCTCTTCACGTCGAGGCGCGCCATGATGCGGGTCAGGGTGATTTTATCATTTTCATTTGTAAGAAATTCGTTGTGACCCCTTGTCAGCGTAAGGTCTCCGGTAGCTCCCGTCATACACAGTGCTCCGGTGTTCCCCATAAACAGGTCGGAAGAGTTTGTTTCTCCGGTGAGTTGCTTGTCGGCGATGCATACTTTCAGTGCGGCGAGCGTCACGCTTTCGTCTGTTGCGTTTTCCAGGCTGTTGTCGAAGTCGCTGCACACGTCGTTGGTCACCACCACGAATTTGTACCGGGTGCCTTCACCCACCGCATTGGAACGGAGCGAAATCCGTATCTGATACTCTCCGTCGCCATAGTCGAGGCATTGTCCGGAGCCGGGAACCGAGGTAGAGCCTTCCGCCGTGGTTACAGGCAGGTCGTAGGCTTTCACCAGCGTGTAGTCGGCATCGGTAGGATTGGTAGTCTGGGCAGTGCTGAAGTGATAAACCTTCATGGTCTTGACGGCCCACTCCGTGGCATCGTCGGCAACGGGGTCGTGCAATGCACGGGTGTAGTTCACTTCGTCGCCTTGCGGCAAGCCCAGATTTAAGACCACCGTCGGGTCTTATTTACTATCGGCATCGCCGGGCGATGTCAACACATCGTTTGTGCATCCTGTCGTGAATAGTGCGGCAGCGCACAATGCAAACACGGTTTGCAGTACATGTTGTTTGTTCATATTAAAACAGTTTTTATAAATGAATAAAAGAAAACTCTTTCTATAGGTCGGGGAGTTTGATTTCTTCCAGATACAGTCGCGTCATGTGGTTCACCACCCCCAACTTCTGGGCCGCTTTTCCGTAGCGCATATAGAACTCCTCGCTCGTAGGCTGGTTGCAGTTCAGATGTTCTCCCGTAGCTTCAAGAATGTCGAGCAAGGATGTTTCCCCGATTTTCTTAACCGGTTCGTAGGAGGACACTGACATCGGATGTTCCTTGTCTGTCAGGCGTATGAGTTTTTTCGCGGTTAGTTTTTCCAATAAGTCCCTGCGCACTCCGTCCGGAAGTGTCAGGTCTCTGCTCCGGTAGTCTTCTCCGCCTGAGTAGATGTCGTTTAGCAGCGCAATGGCGGCTTGAGTCATGGGGGTAATCATAATTTTGAAAATGTTTTGTTTGTATGATATATATTGCTTAATAACAGCTATATACGATACTAAAAGTGTTTTTTAAACGTTCGTTTAAAAAACACCCTTTTTTGCCTCTCCAATTTTCCCTGTTTTTATTTGGATTATCGTGTTAATTCTATAATTCAAAAGTTTTCGTAAGTTATTGTATGATAATTATATAAGTATTACTCTATAAATTATGATAAAAGAATTTATCAAAATATTTTGGTGATATTGGAATAGCGTCTATCTTTGCGTTTATTAAACGAACGTTTAAAAAACACTTTCCCCCTCCTTTTTTATATAATGTACGCCCGCCCGCAGGCGCGTAATTCTTTCCCTTTTTATAAGAAAAATCCCTGTGTATATATACAGTGACCCTTACCTCCGCGATATGCGCGCGGCGATTTTTTATTAGGAAGGTTCCGTTTTGCAGCACTATCTCCATTCTCCTCCTCCTGGGAGGCTGTGTAAAAACTCTGATAGGCCTAGCATTCTGTCATACAGAACGCAGTGAAGCATCTCTTCTCCTACTCATAAAGAGAGTAGATTCTTCGCTTCGCTCTGAATGACAGAGCAAAATGATAGTTAATTTTAGTTTTTACACAGCCTCCCAGGAGGAGGGGAGTTGAGATAGTCCATATTTACTTTTTATTTATCCCTGTCCTTCTTGTCCGTGCAAGAAATATCCTTTACTTTCGCGTCGTTTTTGCTTTAAACATTTATTATTGTTAAAAGTAATTATAGAAAACAATGAAAAGTGGTATTTTAAAAAAGTGACGGCCATCGAGGAAGAACAGTACTCGGTCGTCCTGAAAAACAAATGCATCGACGTGGAGAAATTCTCCGCAAGTATCAAACTGTCAGCGGTTCAGCCCGTAGAGGTTAGGAAGGAGCGTGAGTGTATTCTCCGTTCCGCCGCCACGCTCATCCTGATGCGCAAGCGCAAGGGCTGCAAGACCGATGTTCCGGCATGGGCGGCTCTGCTGCTGACGCTGTTCCGCTTCGTCAGCACCCGCAATGCTACCCGCGACATGAGTGCGGAAAGCGTGGCCGCGGAGCTTTACAAGCTGGTGAGCGAGCTCGACTTGGAGCTACCCGTGCCAAAGTGATTTAGGATTTTAGGCACGGATTACACGGATTTTCACAGATGCTTCGCGTAATCACAATACTAAAACCGTGAAAATTCCGTGTAATCCGTGCCTAAAAAGAGATTACCGAAATGGCCCT
>JAJQAY010000018.1 GCA_021203515.1 Bacteroides sp.
TGGAAGACCTCGTCAACGAAGATACGTTGATGAAGTATTTCCAGTTGTATAGGAAGAAGGAGAAAGAGAGAAGGAAGAAGAGGGAATAGGGGTTATTCTTATAAAAACGCAGATTAACACAGATTTTCGCAAAGAAAGCTTTACTATAATAAACAATCTGCGTGAATTTGCGTTAATCTGCGTTTCCTTACCGCAGCCTCAGCCTATCCCCTACTTCGGGCACATACTCCTCATCCTTGCGGTTCATCTTATAGAGATTTTTCAGGCGGATACCGAATTTCTGAGAAATGGTGTGCATGGAGTCGCCGTCTTTTACGATATATACGGTGTAGGGTTTGGCAGCTTTCGTGCGCTTCCCTTTCAGGTAGATGATGTCGCCTGCTTCCAGCGTATAGTCTTTTTGCAGGTCGTTGTACTTCACGAGCTTGCGCCAACTGATGTCGAACTCCTTGCCCAGCATTTGGAACGTATCTCCGTCGCGGGCAACGATGTAAGCGATGTCATTGGCAATATACACCTGATGGGGACGGGCAAGCCAGGGTTTCTTTTTCAGTTCCTTCTCCCAATCGCGGGCTTCGTGCTTACTCATGCCGCGACTATCATATTTATATAGCTCGTAATCTTCGATAATCGTTATCAGACGATTGGCATAGGAAGGGTCGGTGGCGTATCCGGCTTTTTTCAAGCCGCGTGCCCAACCTTTATAATCTGTAATCTTCAGTTGGAAGAGGAAAGCATAGCGGGCACCGCGTTTCAGGAACAAGGAGTGATCTTTGTAAGAAGCCTTGGGATGGCTATAGGCACGGAAACACTCGTTGCGGGCATCATCGTCGTGGCGCACGGTGCGTCCGCGCCAGTTGCTGCCGCACTTGATGCCGAAGTGATTGTTGCTCTTGCGCGCCAGCGTGCTCTGTCCGGCACCACTCTCCAGCAATCCCTGGGCAAGCGTGATGCTGGCAGGTATTTTATGTTCCTTCATCTGCTCCACGGCAAGCGGGACATATTGCTTGATATATTCGTTATAGCGGGCGTTCCGGCGTTGTGCCTGTGCAGTCACGGCAACCAAAAGCAACGCCATGATAGCAGTCAGTCTGAAGATACGTTTCATGTTCCAATTATTGAGTTCGACACAAAAGTCCGCAAAAGAATTGAAAAATCCAATCTCTTTCCTATCTTTGTAACATTAATTACGTATAATCTTCCAAGCCATGAAAGACCTGAATATACAAATCGCCATCAAGATATACGAATACGAGGAACTGAGTGCTTCCGACCGCGAACTAATCAATATTGCCCGTGAGGCAACCGAGCGCAGTTATGCCCCTACTCTCACTTCTCGGTGGGCACTGCTGCCAGACTGGCAAATGGTGTTATCGTCTCCGGAACCAATCAGGAGAATGCCGCCTATCCTTCCGGACTTTGTGCCGAACGGACCACTCTGTTCTATGCCAACTCACAATATCCCGACCAGGCCGTGACGACTCTTGCCATAGCTGCACGCAACGAACGCGGGGAGTTTTTGGAAGACCCTATCCCACCCTGTGGTGCCTGCCGCCAGGTGATGCTAGAAACGGAAAAGCGCTTTAAGCAACCTATGCGGATATTGCTATTCGGGCAAAAAGGTATTTATGAACTGAAGAATGTGGGAGCATTACTCCCGCTATCGTTCGATGCCTCTTCTATGGAAGTTTAATTGAAAAATAAACCATCATTTATAGACCTTATCCGCAAAACGGGTAACAACAACCGTAATATATATACAAAAGTCTCCCGTAAACTCCCTATTTTTGTAGTATGTAATTGTGAATAATGCGACATCACTGAGAAAGCAAATACACTAAACATTCTATATTAATATGTTACGTACTATCAGACTCATTCTTGCTATTGTATTCTTTACGCTCATCACACTACTGTTCCTCGACTTCACGGGGAGCCTGCACACGTGGCTGGGCTGGCTGGCAAAGATACAATTTCTGCCGGCAGTGCTGGCACTGAACATCGGCGTGATAGCGGCGCTTGTTGCACTGACCTTGGTGTGCGGGCGCGTCTATTGCTCTGTAATCTGTCCACTCGGCGTGTTTTAGGACATCGTTTCATGGTTTGCCGGAAAGCGGAAAAAGAACCGCTTCCGCTACTCACCTGCCATGTCGTGGCTGCGCTACGGGATGCTGTGGTTATTTGTAATCGCTATCATCGCGGAAATAAACTACTTTGTTGTGCTGCCGGCACCCTACAGCTCTTACGGACGTATCGCTTCCAGTTTCTTCGCCCCACTCTATCAATGGGCAAACAACGGGATGGCTTATCTGGCGGAACGTGCCGGGAGCTATGTTTTCTATGAAACGGATGTGTGGATGAAAAGACTGCCTACCCTTATTATTGCCGGCGTGACTTTCATCGTACTTATCGTATTGGCGGTACGTGGCGGACGAACCTACTGCAATACCATTTGTCCGGTGGGCACGGTGCTCGGCTTCCTATCCAAGTATTCCATCTTCAAGCCGGTGATAGACGCTGAGAAATGTAACGGTTGCGGGCTGTGTGCACGCAACTGCAAGGCTTCGTGCATCAATGCCAAAGCTCACCAGATAGATTACAGCCGCTGCGTGGCGTGCATGGATTGCCTCGGAAAGTGCAAGCAGGGCGCTATTGCCTATACTCGCCGGAAGCCTGAAACAGCAGGAAGCGGTATTCAGGAACAGGTAGTTGCAGCAAAACCAGCCGTCGCCCCGAAGCAAATTGACGAAGCCCGCCGTGCGTTTCTGTCGGCAACGGCAGTCCTGGCAACCACTGCCACCCTAAAAGCGCAGGAGAAGAAAGTGGACGGCAGACTGGCAGCCATCGAAGAGAAGAAAATTCCCGAACGTGCCACTCCCCTCACCCCGCCGGGGTCGGTGAGTGCGCGCAACTTTGCCAGCCATTGCACGGCATGCCAACTTTGCGTATCGGTGTGTCCCAATCAGGTGCTGCGCCCTTCGGCCGACTTGATGAAACTGATGCAGCCGGAAATGTCTTATGAACGGGGGTATTGCCGTCCGGAATGCACGAAGTGTTCGGAGGTTTGTCCGGCAGGGGCGATATTGCCGATTACCCGAGCCGATAAGTCGGCTATACAAATCGGACATACCGTATGGATTAAGGATAACTGCATCTGCATCACGGACGATGTGGAATGCGGCAACTGTGCCCGTCATTGTCCGGTCAGTGCGATACAGATGGTGGCATCCGTGCCGGGAGATGAACAATCCAGAAAGATACCGGTAGTCAATATCGAACGCTGCATAGGCTGCGGAGCGTGTGAGAATCTTTGCCCGTCACGCCCGTTCAGTGCGATTTATGTGGAAGGACACGGGATGCACAGAACGGTGTAATTAGTGATTAGGGATTAGTTATTAGTGATTAGTATTATGAAAGAGAATAATAAAAAGAAAATAAACCGCCGCGACTTCTTCAAGCTTGCCGGCGCCGGAACGCTTGCCACTGCTACTGCATTGTATGGTTGTGCTCCGAAAAAGAAGAATTATGATAGTGAGTCGGCCGTACTCGGTGAGGTTCCGACCGACAAAATGGTGTATCGCACCAACCCGACTACGGGCGACCGTGTATCCCTGTTAGGTTATGGCTGCATGCGCTGGCCCACCCGCAAACGTGCCGACGGTGAAGGGGACGAGATAGACCAGGAAGCCGTGAACGAGCTGGTGGATTATGCCATTGCGCATGGAGTAAACCATTTCGATACCGCGCCCGTCTATGTACAAGGTCTGTCGGAATGTGCCACGGGCATTGCCCTGAAACGCCATCCGCGCGAGAAGTTCTTCATCGCCACCAAGCTGTCGAACTTCAACTCTGAAGCCCAAACCCGTGAAGGCGCCCTCGCCATGTATCACAACTCCTTCAAAGAACTACAGGTGGACTACATCGACTATCTGCTGCTGCACAGCATCGGTTCGGAGACATGGAAGCGCTGCACAAGCGCTATCTGGACAACGGCATACTGGACTTCCTGCTGAAAGAGCGCGAAGCCGGACGTATCCGCAATCTGGGTTTCTCCTATCATGGCGACATCGAGGTTTTTGATTATCTGCTCTCCCGGCACGATGAATATAAATGGGACTTCGTGCAAATACAGTTGAACTACATAGACTGGAAACATGCCAAAGAGATGAACGACCGCAACACCGATGCCGAATATCTGTACAACGAATTAGTGAAACGCGGCATCCCTGCCGTCATCATGGAACCGCTGCTGGGCGGACGGCTGTCCAGACTGAACGACCACCTCGTGGCACGCCTGAAACAGCATCGGCCGCAGAACAGCGTGGCATCGTGGGCGTTCCGCTACGCCTGTACGTTTCCCGATGTACTGACCGTATTGAGCGGCATGACCTATATGGAGCATCTGCAAGATAATATCCGCAGCTTTTCTCCCCTGGAACCGTGCACGGAAGAGGAACTCGCCTTGCTGGAAGACACGGCGCAAATCATGCTGACGTATCCCACCGTGCCGTGCAACGATTGCAAATATTGTATGCCTTGCCCTTACGGACTGGATATTCCCGCTATTCTGTTGCACTACAACCGCTGTGTCAACGAGGGAAATATCCCCAAAAGCAGTCAGGACGAAAACTACCGCGAAGCACGCCGGGCTTTCCTGGTGGGTTACGACCGCAGTGTGCCGAAACTGAGGCAGGCAAGCCACTGCACGGGATGCAACCAGTGTAATCCGCATTGTCCGCAGAATATCGACATCCCCAAGAAGCTACAGGAAATTGACACCTATGTAGAAAACCTCAAACAAGAGAAATTATAAGAAAAGACGGCGTATCTGCACCGGAGAAATTGACAAGAAAACAAAAAAAACGGATGAATAGAAGAATGACAAGCCTCCTCGCCATAGCCTCCTTATGGAGCGTGGCAGGGGGTGGCACAAACAGCTAAAGACAGCACAAGAGCGGCAAGAAGTCTGACAATAGATGAAGTGGTAGTGACCGGAACAAGAAACGAGACGGATATCCGGCATCTGCCGATAACGATTTCAGTAATCGGCCGGAAGCAGTTGGAGGAGAATTATCAGCCTTCCGTATTACCCACCTTGACGGAACAAGTGCCCGGGTTGTTCGCCACCAGTCGCGGCATCATGGGATACGGCGTGTCGGCCGGTGCGGCAGGCGGCATGAGCCTGCGCGGTGTGGGTGGCAGTCCGACGGCGGGGCTGCTGGTGTTGATAGACGGACATCCGCAATACATGGGCTTAATGGGGCACCCCATCGCCGATGCCTACCAGACGATGATGACCGAACGGGTGGAGGTGCTGCGTGGCCCGGCTTCCGTGCTGTATGGTTCTAACGCAATGGGCGGTGTCATCAACATCGTAACCCGCAAGATGCAGGAAGACGGAGTAAAAACGAATGCACAGATAGGTTACGGCTCGTATAATACGCTGCAAACGGAGGTATCCAACCGGGTGAAGAATGGGCGTTTCAGCAGTGTGGTGACGGGGTCGTATAACCGCACGGACGGACACCGGGAGGATATGAAGTTTGAACAGTACAGCGGCTATGCCAAACTGGGATACGACCTCACTGACGCCTGGAAGCTATGGGGCGACGTGAACCTGACGCAGTTCAAGGCGTCCAATCCCGGAGAAGTGAGCAATCCGTATATCGACAATGACTCGCGCATTACGCGCGGAATGACTTCATTCGCTTTGGAGAACCATTACGACAAGACGTCCGGTGCGCTGAGCTTCTTCTACAACTGGGGACGGCACAAGATTGACGACGGCTATCATCCCGGCGGAACACCGCAAACCTCTCTCTTCAACTCGAAAGACCGGATGCTGGGACTGTCCTGGTATCAGAGCGCCACGCTCTTCACCGGCAACCGACTGACGGTAGGTTTCGACTATCAGCACTTCGGCGGCGAGTCGTGGAATAAGGTGGCGGCCACGGGCGAACGTGTGCCGGGTGTGGACAAGAAGATGGATGAATTTGCCGGATATGTGGATTTTCGTCAGGACATCGGTAGCCTGCTGTCATTGGATGCCGGTATTCGGGTGGACCACCACTCGCACGTGGGTACGGAGTGGATACCGCAAGCCGGACTTTCGTTTCATCTGCCCCGTCAGTCGGAACTGAAGGCGATGGTGAGCAAGGGTTTCCGCAATCCTACTATCCGGGAGATGTATATGTTTCCGCCGCAAAATCCGGACTTGAAGCCGGAAAGCCTGATGAATTACGAACTTTCGTTCTCGCAACGGTTGTTGGAGGGGGCGTTGTCGTATGGGGTGAACCTCTACTATATCAACGGGGATAACATGATTATGGCGGTGCCCACTGACGGTAAAATGCTGAATGTAAATTCGGGCGAGATTGAGAACTGGGGAATTGAGACGAACGTGGGTTACCGCATCAGTGCCCGCTGGCAGGTAAATGCCAATTACAGTTGGTTGCATATGGAAAATCCGGTGGTTGCTGCTCCCGAACACAAGCTCTATGCAGGGGCGGACTTTACGCAAGGACGCTGGCGGGTGTCTACGGGCGTGCAATACATCAAAGACCTGCACACCAATGTGGTGAAGGGAAAAGAGAAGCAAGAGGGTTTCGTGCTCTGGAACCTGAATGCCGACTACCGTTTATACCACTTTGCCGACCTATTTATGAAGGGGGAAAACCTACTGGCGCAACGGTATGAAATCAACGACGGATTCCCGATGCTGAAAGCGACGTTTATGGGAGGCGTGAATGTCCGGTTTTAACTTTTCGACCTGCCAGGAGTATAACCTATCTTGTAAATGTGATTGAAGAAAGGCAACCATTCATTCTCCACAATCCCTATTTGCAACCCGTAGAAGCGCGTACCTGCCTCGCGGTACTCTTGCATCTTGCGAGTAAGCGAGGATTGGGATTGCGGAATTTTAAAATCGCTGACCCACAGGACATCGGCATTCATATATTCCTTGCGGGATTGAAGCAACCGGAACATAGCCTCCAGCATACGGGTAGCATCCGTATCGCCACACGCCGTTTTTGAGAAGAATTCGAGCAGGCGCGCCCGTTCCCTCCGAATGTCGATGGGATGAATGGACACGGAGAAGGCTATCAGGAAACAGTTTCGTTGCTGTCTGTCGGCAATTTCGAGCAGTTTAATCAATACGGAGTAGGCAATCCTTTCCGGCTTGCCCACCATGCTGCCGGAGGTGTCGAGGCAGACAATCATCGGGCCTTTCTGCTTGGCGGGCTTTGTCTCGATGCGCCGGGCAGGCTGCATGATTTCGGACTTATAGCGGAAGGTCTGAAGCTTGCGGGTGAGATACTTGTAGACAAATAAATCTTCCAGGTCGTCATCGGCACAATGTGCCAGCTCCATAGGGAGCAAGGCGTTCAGGTCGTTGCCCACGCTGATGCCTTGTATGTCGCACCGCGAGGAGTGGTCGAGCTTATAGACGCTGCCTTGGGACACCGAGATACGGTCGCTACCTTCATCGTCGGCGATATGCCCCATTCTGTTGGCAACGCGCACAATCTCCGGATAGTCTCGCTGGATGCGGACTACTTTTCGTATGCGTCAAGGTCCACCGTATTCCACAGGCCACTCATCAGCCCCCACGCCTGGAGAAATTCATCCTTTTCTATGTTGTTTTGTCGAAGGTATTCCGGAATTTCTTTCAGGTTGGAACGCAAGCGACGTTCGAGGGCTTCCCGGCGCTGCTCTATCTCCTGCTCTTTACTGGATTGCTGTTTCCGGCGGAAGGCTTCTTCCCAGTCGTCCACCATTTTCTCCCAAAGGTCGTCGTCGGCAACTTTTCCTTCGTTGCCAAACTGGCTTCTATAGAAGCGATGGTCGAAACCGTACGCCTGATAGTCATCGGCTATCTGCTGCATCAATGCCTGCCAGCCGTCTTTCCGCTTTGTCACCGACCATTCCAGCACGAGCTTCATTGCTTGCTGGTCTGAACGGCTCTTCTGCAAGTGATACTTCTCCTTTTCCAGATTTAGCTGGACGAACTGGATCATTGTGTCGTAGAAAATGCGGGCGCAAATCTCATCGTTCAGCACTTGTATCTTCATCAAGGGGTCGTTCATCACGGACAGCAGGTAGGCATATAGCGGCTCGCTGTCCGTCTCGGCACATTCACCGGTCTGCACGTAGCGGTCGAGCACCTGCACGTAGAAAGCCGAGTCATACCTGTGGTCACTCATCGCCGTATTGCAGTTTGCGTACGTCTACACGTGCCCAGGCTATCTCTTTGCGCAAGGTGGCTACATAATGTTCCACTCCTTTCCGGTCTTCTGCGGAGACGAAGATGTTGTCGGACAAGTCCTTCACCAGTTTCTCGATATGGGCGTGAACGGTTTCCAGTTCTGCCTCGTAGTCCCGTCCGGTGACGGATATGTTGCCAAGCCACAACTGCTGTTGCTCCTCTCCTCTCTTCAGGCGCCTCATAGGGAAGCGCACGCCGTTGATGTAGAGGTGCTGCGCATCTCTGTAGAGCGTGACGCGTTCGGCACCTTGCTGTTTCATCTGGTTGCCGTCGGAGAAAGCACGGATGATGGTTCGTTTCGGATTGAGTGGGTCGGTGTACATCACTCCCGGAGCCGGGGCGTCTTTGGGACTGTATTCTTTCATGTTTTTGTAGTCCACGATGAAGATGTAGGTGTTTCCGGTTCCGTGGTTTTCTACCTGGTAATAGAAATGATCGGTCACCAACAGGTCGTCATCCCGATGGTCGCCGTTCAGGCGGGCTTTATCCAACGCCTCGCGCACGCGACTGACTTTCAAATCGGATTTCAGGGCAGAGGTCATGGAGGCAAGCTCCTTGGCGAACGATGAAAACAGAGCGCGGATTACAATCTGGCGGATGGTGGGACATTCGTCCGGCTCGTTCCAGAGGCAGTGATAAACGGGGAGCAGGTCTGTGATATGAACTTCGGAACGCCCGTGGACGAAGGCGGATGTTTTCAGCAGTCGCACGATGTTTTTCCAACGGCGGTCGCTCACGTATACATTCCGATAGATTTCCGCTTCTTGTATTTCGACATTTGCCAGACTTTTCCGAATGGCGGTAATACCGGAGAGTACGTCCGTGGGTACTGCAACCTTACTGATTTCTTTCTGCCAGTCGGCATATTCCTGGTTTGAAATTTGGTATTGGGAAGAGGGCGCATTTTTACTTCGAGGGTATAATGGCTTCGTTAGCATTGGCAGCCTTGTTCGTTTTGTCTATGCTATCTGCGTTGCCAAGGTTGTCTGCATTATCTGGGTTACTTGGGTAATCCGCATGGCCTGCGCTACCTGAGTAATCCGCGTTGTCTGCATTATCGTAATCGTTACAATCGTCTAGTAACATTTGATAAAAAAGTTTCTTCTTGTTGCACGCAAGTGGAAACGACACGGATAAGGAAACAGTCCCATAGGGCTTCGAGTCCTTCTCCCTGCGTCGGCAATTCGTTGCTGGCAGCCACCAGTAGTTTCAAAGGCAGTTTCAGTTCCTTATCTCCATTGCGAAACAGCTTCTCATTAATTACAGTCAGCAAAGTATTCTGTATGGCCGGCCCGGCTTTCCATATTTCGTCCAGAAACACAACATCCGCAGTAGGTAAATACCCTTCTATCACACGTTCATACTTATCAGACTCTTTCAACCTACTAATGCTCACCGGCCCAAAGATTTCATCAGGTGTAGAAAATCGCGACATCAGATACTCAAAAGCCCGTGCCCCCACAAATGCCTTCTTCAACCGTCGCGCCACCATCGACTTTGCCACTCCCGGAGGCCCCAGCAGCAAAATACTTTCCCCAGCAAGGGCCGCCAGCAAAGACAACCCTATCTCAGTCTCTTTCTCATATACCCCCTGATTCATTTCCGCCAAGAGCAGTTGTATGCGTTCTTTTATATTCATTCCTTATTATTACAATCAAATTAGAGTTCAAAGAAAGTACAAAGATAACGAATTGAAAACGGTATTGGAAAATTTCGGTTTTTGTTTTTATGGGATTGTGGATAAAGGGTGGCATTGCTTGCTATATCAAATATATAATTACCTTTGTAAATAATCAAATCAACAAGCCATGTCCGAGCTTATTCAATCCCTGCTGAAGTACCCTCCTTATCTTCTGGAACGTTATGCCATCGGCATCACCTTTGTGGTTATATTTACCATCCTGCTGTTCATCCCGCGGAAAAAGTCTTCGCGCTGAATTACATTTCCACACATTTTTTTCAGTTACTCAAAGCTCTTCCTTGTACTTTTAACCATTAGAGCCGTAACCTTTTAGATTACTTAGCACCTCCGACGAAAAAAGATATTGCAACATTCGGCACGAGAAAGGAGCTAAAGCAAACCTTGCTGGGACTACAACCCGACATTGGAAAATTTTTAGCTCCTTTTCATGGCACAAAATGGTGTTAGTAGCACAGTTTCCCAATATAGCCCGTTGTTGTCCAGTTGTCCGAAAATCGTCTGTCCTATATCTTTTCCACACCAGCCTACAACAGTCAATCGTTTCGCAAAAAAGCACGCGGAGTTGTTCATTATCACCTTCCTACATCAGGCTACAACTCAAAGTTAATCAATCAATCAATAACGTTGTTCATTACCATCTCTACATCAGGCTACAACTTTGCCCTGCCATATAAAAACGACGTAATAGTTGTTCATTACCATCTTCCTACATCAGGCTACAACAGGATACGCATTTGCATAAGTTTCGGCAATGTTATTCATTACCATTTTCCTACATCAGGCTACAACCTTTACAATCAGCAATTGAAAGGTCTGATTGTTGTTCATTACCATTTTCCTACATCAGGCTACAACCGTCTGGCCTCTTAATCTCGGCGTCAATTGGTTGTTCATTACCATTTTCCTACATCAGGCTACAACTCGACGTACCTTCCGGCACTGCATCAAGAAGTTGTTCATTACCATTTTCCTACATCAGGCTACAACCTCTTTCCAGTCCTTCATCTCCGAAACTGTGTTGTTCATTACCATTTTCCTACATCAGGCTACAACCACAAGGGCTTGCATTTGCAAATAAACAAGTTGTTCATTACCATTTTCCTACATCAGGCTACAACTCAGTGCATCGAAACCCAGCAGCCGGGTAGGTTGTTCATTACCATTTTCCTACATCAGGCTACAACTGGAATGAAGATATAACCTACATTGTCTTTGTTGTTCATTACCATTTTCCTACATCAGGCTACAACTGCCAATGCACGAAGCAAAGAACTGGGTTAGTTGTTCATTACCATTTTCCTACATCAGGCTACAACTTATAAGTTTGAAAATGGAATTCTAACTCTGTTGTTCATTACCATTTTCCTACATCAGGCTACAACGTAATCCTTATATTCATCTATAAATGAGAATATTATACCAACAAATGGCGTTACAAAGTAGCTACATGATGCATTATGTCTCCACGAAAATACTAAAAAAATTCTAATTGCATTGGCTTCGGTTTATTTTTCTGCTCTATATTCCCCCATATATTAATAATATTTGCATATTGCTTATCTGTTATAGAAAGAATGCTTACCAATCCTCTTTCAGGAGTAGAATTCTTTATACGTTTAATATGAACCATAGCACTCTCCAATGAAGCACAATAACGAATATACACACTAAACTGATGCATCGAAAAACCATCTTTTTCCAATTCCTTGCGAAAACGGGCCGAGACCTTTTTATCTTTCTTCGTCACAGTAGGTAAATCAAACATTACGGACAGCCACATGATCCTATAACTATTTAATCTCAATTCGGTCGTTTCACTCTAGGAAAAGCTAATGTAGTTATTTCTTTCGCATAACACTTCACCAAAGAAGCCATTGTCATAGACAATCCTACACTTAAAGGGCGAGTCGCTTGTGAAAAAACAGTATCACAATACAAAAGTTTGATTAACTCCGCTTTCACATCCTTATTCAATTCGGTCATGCCTCTTTGCCACAGTCCAAATACTATTTCATCAACATACGGTCGATAGGGTTCCATTACATCATCAGCCAATGGGAAAGCATTACTACGATTCCGATGGAAAATACCAATAGCAGGGAATAAACCAGAAATAATTAAAGCACGAGCCACAGCAGTACGAAGAACCGTATACCCATAGTTCAGAAGTACATTCACTCCTTCCTGACTTCTATCACGAATAAATTGAGAACCAAACAATTCTGTCCAATAAATACGCGCTGCTATACCTTCGCGATTATCGGTATCACCACTCTTCACATTAGCATAAAAAGGTTTTAGTATTCTACCATCTTTCTTCAATTTATCAAGTAAACGAGCTTGATTTCTAATTTTCGCCTCAACAATCTGTCGCCATAAATTTTTCTTTAAAACCTCACCTGCTGCCATCTGATCACGCAAAGTTTCACCCTGCATAGTGTTTGAATCTAGGTTCTGAAGCATAGCATGAGGCATTCCACGATTATCACAAATGATAACAGATACATTAGCATCTATCAAAGCATTGAGCAATGGTATCGTTGCCGACACTTGCTGATTTTCTATCAAAACCACTCCTATATCTTCAATAGGCACTGTCGCTTTCTCATCCGGCATTTCTCTTACCGATATCACCAACTGACAATTCTTCAATGAAAGTATAGTTGGAGTAGTGAAAACCAAGACTCGTTTCAACATAATTACCTCAGTTTTTTAATTTCACCTAATACGGTTATTTCAAAATCAACACCTTCAATCAAAGCATTAAATTGAGTATGCAGTAGAGTAATTGCAGGGCGTAAAACTTCTCCAATTCGATAAAGACCATTCTTTGCTTGAATATCCTTCGCCTGCCTTGCCTCCTGATGATAGCGCAAAGAAATGACTCCATAGCCAGGAGATGTCGGGTTAACTGAAAGCCCTACAACTTTATACAGCCGTTTTGTTAACATTCCATTATCTGCAAAATTTATTTCATCGGGCGATTCATCATACAACATAACCATTGTTCCTATTTTGAGCATATATTTGGCGGGATAGTTGTGTACACTTTGACAAGGAACAATCTGTGGGAATGACAATTTATCTGCACTTTTCTTATAGAAATTTGCAGCATCCAACATATTCACCAATTCAAAATCTCTCTTAACCTTTCCTTCAGCAACTCCTTCATATATCACCAACATATAATTATTCCCATTTGTGACATAAAATTGCCGCTTATACTCTTTCTGTGACAAGTCGCGATGTTGACGAATACTTAAAGGTCTCTTAACAGAATTCGCATAACATCTTACTTTCTTTATCAGAATACCCTTTGCCTCATTCATATAAATTTTGCCTGCAATGGCTTCCTTAAAGTTTTTTCCAGCCACAGCATTTTCTATAATTTTCTTTACAGCTTCATCTACTATGCAATCAAGATCCTGTAACTTTTCAAACTTAGACAATGGTTTGCGAACCACATAACGGATCTCCCCGTTGCGTTCTATCGCTCCGTAATAAGTATCATTATGCAGACTGCCTCGTGCACAATCACCTTAGGCTATAAATTTACCTTTCGGAGTACGCACATACTTCTTGGCATGTTTAGGCAAATTATCCTGGGTAGAATGAACCACAATAAAATCTTGCTCCAAAGTTTTGATGTCTTGCGTAAAATTAGTCCAAGGCTTAGGAAAAGAAGGTTTTCTTCCTTTTCCATTTTCAAAAGACTCAAGTTCATGATAATACTGCGCCATCTTGCTATATTCTCCGGGCCCAATGCAGGCTACAACTATAGCATCAATACAATGCTGAATATGATTTTCGCGTGATTTCTTTGTATATTCATCTTGTATTCCCCACATTTTTCGGAATTCGGCAGTAATCAGTCCTTTCACAACATGAACATTGGTCTTATTACGATCATTAGGATTATGGAAAAATGATTTCAAATAGAGTCACGCATATTTAGAGATAAGCCCAATACCGACACCTTGCCGACGACTAAACCCTTCTGGAACTTCAGTCATGATGAAACGCTCATACTTACCTCTCCAATAATCCCGTTCCATTACTAAACGATGCCGCTTTTGAATCAAAGCATCTTTTATATCCTTTGCCATACCTGCATTTGTACGAATACGGTCTATATCTTTCGTAAGCTTTTCTACCTTTTCTTTTCAATCCGCTATGCGCACAAGAATCTCATCATGATTAGCTAATTGCGTAGGAAGCTTTGTCTGCTTAATAGTACGATTATATACACTGTCACACAGAGTCAAATTCATATTTGTACTATCTCCTCCTACACTCCGCGGTATCGTGTGTTCTATATCAAATTGTGGATTGCTCCCCAAGAATTGCGAAATACCGATTTCTTTACCTGTATAAATACAGATATGCTTCTGCTCCTCCCACAACTGAAACCTAAGAATTTCCGTTTCCGTTGGCTCTATATCCTCACCCGTTTCTTTTTTATATAGCTCTATAATACTATTGCAGTAACTTTTACGCTTCGTCTCCAGTTTCTTATCATAATCAGCAATAGCTTTACGTTTATTCGCATCATTCAATTCGCGTGCGTATTCCACATGTACTTCTGTATTGCAATCTACAACTTTCTCACGGAGCAATTGATTAACAATTTTCCTAATTTGATGAAAAGAACGCATAGCCATCGGATTACGAATTGCATTCGTTCGAGGTGAGCCAAGTTGATACACGCCATCAGCATTTTTCTTGGCATCGACATATGTTTCTATCATTGACGGATGATATAGAATATCGGTCGCTCCCGGAGCAAGTTCATAGTTGTTACGTAGAAAATCTTTAATACAGAAATCAAGTGTTCCTTGCAATTCTTTATCTTTGGGACTAAAGCTCTCAATCAGTTCACGCAACTCTCGTTTAATAAAATTCCGTTGTTCCTGATTATTCCAAATATCCGCCGATACAATAGTAGGTACATTTGCCATTAATACAGCATGAGAGTATATCATTCCCTCACGCAGAAATGGGAGAATTTTACGTATGGCTTTCAGGCTGAGCGAAGCATAAGAATGAGATAGCTTTATCTCTGAAAATTTCTTAGCCTGAACTTCGTCCAATTGAAGGCTATTAGCTGCAAATTCTTTCAGTTTTTCTTTCGAAGAAAATGAAAACAACACATTCCAAATATCGTTTACTATTTCTTCAAGTGATTTCAATGTCCCGTCCTTCTTTATCCCCCTTGTATAAGTTTCCGCTAATGCATCTTTCCAATTATCCCCAAAAATAGGAATTAAATTAGCAATAGTAGGACAGCCTGACACCCCTTGAGTCATGCGATAGTTGAATTTATAGGGCTTGTCAGCATCGTCATGAATCCATTGATAATTATTCCTGTCAGCAATAGCTTTAGCAATATCTTCAAAATCAAAATTAGACTTTGATTTACGATAAAACAGATACTCTATTTTCTTTTTCTCTTCATCAGTCAGTTTTCTTAAATCAATATCAGAAGGAGTTTTTATTTTTATATTATTGATAAAACACAGCATCCTGAATTCTTCATAATCAGGATGCGACTCTGCAATTCGTGGTTTGCGAGGTTCAAATGTACATTTTCCAACACCTTTACGTTGCGACTTTAGCGGACGCTGAAAATACAAAGCACGTTCCAAGGCATTAATCAAATTGCAATCCAATTGCTGCATCTCACAAATTGCATAAAATTCTTTTCTATAATGTTCCTCACGATCTGTATAACGATTGCGAATGCGAACAGTACTTCCTCTCTCTGCATATAGCTTATAAAAAAAATCACCCAAATACTCACATCCGGCATCTTTTATTTCTTTCTCAAGGTTAGAAATACCGGTTTTTACTTTTCCCGATTCTTTGTCGTCTTCACTATTATTTAACCGATTACTTAAGAATCCACGTCGCTGTGCCAAATGATATAATGCTCGTCCTAAGATGAAACGATCAACCACGTCATCCATATCCAACTTTTCATACAAGCATATATGCCGATAATAATATGGGTTCACTTGTGCATTTTCATTTATCCGTTGCCATAGCATAAACTCATCATTTTTAGGATATGTCTTTTTCAAGTGCCATAAACGAAGTTCTTCATTCGATAGCTTGGGACAAAGTCCATTCGCTACAAGCACCTTTAGCACTTCAATCTTACGCAGTCTCCTGCGAAAGTATTGTATACGCAATGCCTTATGCCCAGTACGTTCTGAAGCCTTAGATTGTTCAATGCCTTTTTCTACTTTCACCCCTTCTGGAAAGATCAGACAACCTGTTCTCACCAAAAAAATACATTCCATTTTCATCTTTATCTACAACAGCCCAAGCTAAACTATTTGTACCAGTATCAATTCCCAATATTCGTGTTTTCATAATCAATAGATTTATTATTGTAAAAATAGAATATTATTTTGAGTATTCGAAATAAAATCATACATTCGTACCACAAGAATTCCTACATCTTGTTACAATAAGGCTATATGCCGAATGATTTATTCCTATGGCCCCTCTTCGGAGGGGCTTTCTTTTTAAAAGAATAACCTACAATAGAACCAAAAAATTTCTCCCCAAAAGCAGTTCTTTTTCTCTCTAAAAACTATATCTTTGTTGACTAGAAATTATTCATTCGACAATTGTCATTTATTCATTTGATAGTTATCGAATATTCATTTGACATATGTCAAACTAATAAAGAATGGATGTCGAATGAATATTTTTTTTGAAGGAAAAAAATAATAAATACTATGAGTGCATTATACGATTTATACGAAACGCCTTCTCCTAAAGGAAAGAATGAGAAAATATCACTGCATGCCCGTATCTACCCCAAAAAAAACTTATACTCAAAAAGAGTTCATTGAACATGTAGCCCTTTACGAGCACTTGCCGAAGAGTGTGCTGAACGGAGCGCTCGATGCTATCATCGAGGACTTGTGCTATCTGCTTGCCGATGGTAATATCGTGGAGGTGGGTGAACTGGGTTTCTTTAGTACCTCACTGAAATGCTTGCGGAATACGGATGACGAAGCAAACAAAATTAGATCGGAATCGGTAGTCTTTCAAAATGTACATCTGAGAATTAGCAGCGAATTTCGCAAGAAGATTGAAAGAAAGATGAAATTAAAACGCGTACATTCACCTTCTCGGAAACTAAAAAACGACTTCCACGATAGAAGAACGGAAAGAGAAACTGATAGCGTTCCTACAGATGAATATCTGCATCACCCGGAGGGAGTATGTCCAACTAGCTAAGCTAACTCCTTACAGTGCCATGAACGAACTGAATGATTTCATTAGCCAAGGCATCCTTCGCCGTCGAGGTTCTGGCAGATCTGCAGTATATGTTGCCGGAGAAAAGCTATTGATAGAAATTAGTAAAAAGAAAGAATAACAAAAGACATTCAAAAAACACCCAAATGGAAATTACAGAAACACAACCCTCCATGCAGTGGTTCGTCTTCTTCAAAGACCAACTGCTGCTGAAAAAAGAAGAGAATAATCAATACAGTGTGCCTTGCGGAACGGAACCACCGATGAAGCCGACGCCCGGGCACAGGATACAAGAAGTGACGCTCACGGACGGGAAGAAAGTCCGGGCGCTGGCAGTGGAACAACCGATACCAGAGACGGACGAATGGATTACGATCGGCTTGCGGGCTTCGTATGATTATTTGCCCTTCGCTGATTATCTGGCTGCAGGAAAAGCGTATCAGATACTTTATTGGGACGAGCATAGTCGCTTCTGCCCCGTATGCGGGATGCCGATGGAACAGAAGGCACCTATCATGAAGAAATGTTTTAATTGCGGAAACGAAATGTATCCACCGGTTTCTACGGCTATCATCGTACTGATACGGAAAGGGAAAGAAATACTGCTGGTACATGTGCGCAATTTCCGGGGGACATTCTATGGACTGGTGGCAGGTTTCCTCGAAGCCGGGGAGACACTGGAACAATGTGTGCAACGGGAAGTGCTGGAAGAAACCGGATTGAGGGTGAAGAATATCACTTATTTCGGTAATCAGCCCTGGCCCTACCCCAGCGGTTTGATGGTGGGATTTATTGCCGACTACGAAAGCGGAGAAATCAAACTACAGGACGATGAACTTAGTGCGGGTGCTTTCTACTCTAAAGAGAATTTGCCGGAGATACCACGCAAGATGAGTATAGCCCGAAAGCTGATTGACTGGTGGCTGGAGAACAATTAAAAGAAGACTAAATAAAAACAGATTGCGGAAAACACGCACTAACAAACGAACAACTACGAGTGAAACGACTCTCATTCACATCAACCAATCGGCGTGCAACCGCAATCTGTAGTACTATCTGTCAACTGTTGACCTCTGTCGAATACTAGAACATCATTTAACGGAAAATGGTTACAAGAAGCGGCTTAAAGAAAATGAAAGAAAACTAAATGATAATTTAGCGGCGGAGCCGCTAAAAGTTATGAGTTATAAGTTATGAGTTATTTGTTGATGCATTCCCTTTCGGTATGATAACAATACTATCTTAATTCCCCTCCTCCTGGGAGGAGGAGTACCCGCAGGGGGAGGTGGTAGGAAAAGCAAGATACCTTTGCAAGAATGATTTTCATGTCTTGTGCTCTCTACCACCACACCCTTTGGGCACCCCTCCTCCCAAGAGGAGGGGAATTAAGTTACTCCTGCTTGGTAGATAAAGTAGCGTTATTACAAACAAATAACTCATAACTCATAACTCATAACTAAAGCGCGCTTGCGCGCGCTAAATTCCCATTTATAGAAAGAGCACTCCATTCCTTTAACCTTTTTTCCTATAATTCCTTACAGCATTCTATAATACGTTGCGTCTAATTTACAAACAAAACAGCATACTCTTCACAAGAGTAAAAAGCAAATCAAGACTTAACGAAAGATTATAGATAATGAAAAAAAGAATTTATCTTATCAATACTCTTATCCACTTGCTTCTCCTTTCAACTACAAGGACAAACGACCGGATGGACGAAGAGCGACTCTTTGAAACTAAAGAAAATGTTGGACGGAGAGACGGACATACTAATCAATCCCGCAGTAAAGCAAGAGATAGATTTGTTGTTTGCTGTCACTACACATATACACAATACTCCCATCTTGCCTATAGAACAATTTTTACCACAGTTGCAAAATCGCCTGAAAGAGTATCAAATGCCAAAATTCCGATTGAATGGTGCCCACATATACTACGGCACTCCACTCCGAACCGAATATTTCCTGAGCAATAAACGTTTCAGCATTTCAGCTACGTCCGAAAAGAAAAGAACAAAAATCCTTTTAGAGCAAAAGACCGATTTCAAGTTTGACATTACAAAAAGTCTTGACTATCATATTTATGCAGGATATAGCCTTCATAGTAGTAAGTCAGCGATATTGCCGGGTGCAGTAACTCCATTATATTTTGGAAGTGGATTTTCTTATCACATTAATCAGCGGGTAGAAATAAAGACAGGAATCGAGAGGCAATTCAACGTAATCCAAAAGCGTTGGGAATGGTTGTGGAGAACAGGTGTAGGAGTAAACTTTTAGAGAACAGAAAAAGGGGTGAGCAGCCTCAGCCACTCACCCCTTCTATCCTTATATCCATTCTTTTTCTTAGATACCAAGCGACTTGCGCACAGCTTCCACTTTCTTTTCAGCTTCAGCCTCGGCACCGGCATAGAACTTCGCACATCCCATTTCGCCCTTCACCTCGATGTAGAACTTAATCTTCGGTTCCGTGCCCGAGGGACGAACGGAAATCTTCGTACCGTCTTCCGTGAAGTATTGAAGAACATTCGAAGCTTCCGGCATATCCAAAGCGGTTACATTGCCATTAGCATCCGTCATCTTCAATGTCTTGTAGTCTTTAATCAGGCAAACAGCCGAACCGCCGATTTCTTTCGGAGGATTAGCGCGGAAGTTATCCATCATAGCCTTGATTTCGTCTGCACCACTCTTGCCCGGTTTCACTACATTGACGGTAGTTTCTTTTGAGAAACCATATTCCACGTAGATGTCCATCAAGACGTCGTACAAAGTCTTGCCCTGGTCTTTGGCCCAGGCACAAATCTCAGCCAACAACGAGCAGGCAGAAACAGAATCTTTATCGCGAACAAAGTCTTCGGCAAGGAAGCCGTAGCTTTCTTCACCACCGCCGATATATTGCTGCTTGCCTTCGCTCAAACGAATCTCGCGGGCAATCCACTTGAAGCCGGTGTAGCAGTCGCGCATTTCAATCTTATTCTTGTCGGCAACGGCCTTGATGAGTTCGGTAGTTACAATGGTTTTTACGATGAAATCCGTAGGCTGCATCTTTCCGGTGGCAATACGGTTTTTGATGATATAGTACAAGAAGAGCAAGCAAGTCTGGTTACCGTTAATCAGTACCCATTCGCCTTTGCTGTCCTTGCAAGCCATACCTACGCGGTCGGCATCCGGGTCGCTCGCCATCACGATGTCGGCATCAAGCTTCTTGGCCAGTGCAATCGCCATGGAAAGGGCTTCGGCGTTCTCGGGGTTCGGAGATACGACTGTCGGGAAATTACCGTCCTTCACCATCTGTTCGGGCACGCAATGCACATTCTCAAATCCCCATTCTTTCAAAGAATCCGGAATAAGCACACGGCCTGCACCGTGAAGCGGAGTGTAAACAATGCAGAGGTCTTTCTGACGTTTGATAACTTCCGGGTCGATGGAGATGGAATGGACCTTATCCAAGTAAATCTTGTCGATGTCTTCACCGATAATCTGTATCAGGTCTTTGTTGCCTTTGAACTTGATGTCGGCCACGGTAACTTTGTTTACTTCGTCAATGATACCCGTGTCATGCGGAGAAAGCACCTGAGCACCGTCGTCCCAATAGGCCTTGTAGCCGTTGTATTCTCTCGGATTATGGCTTGCCGTGATGTTGATACCACTTTGGCAACCCAGATGACGGATAGCAAAAGACACTTCGGGAGTGGGACGCAAGTCATCGAAGAGATATACCTTGATGCCGTTTGCCGAGAAGATGTCGGCTGATATTTGGGCGAACTTATCGCTGTTGTTGCGGCAGTCATAACCAACGACAACAGAAATCTGCTTCATATCCTTGAAGTTCTTATTCAGATAGTTTGCCAATCCCTGAGTGGCGGCACCTACCGTATAGATATTCATGCGGTTGGTGCCGGCACCCATGATGCCGCGCAATCCACCCGTACCAAATTCCAGGTCTTTGTAAAAACACTCTATCAGTTCGGTTTTATCTGGATTTTCCAACATGCGCTTCACTTCTGCCTGAGTTTCGGCATCGTATGCCGGGGTAAGCCATTTCTCGGCTTTCTCAGTTACCTGCTTAATCAGTTCCTGATTTTCCATAAGACTATTATTGTTTTTAAAAGGTTAATGTTTCCTTACTAAGTTTTTCCATTGAACTATCAAAGTGACAACCAAGCCAACTCCACTAATCAATGCCATTATCTGAAATACTGTAACAAGATTCATTATATATCCCCCTTACTTTTATCATTATCACTCAATACTATTAATACAAGTCCCCACAATATACAGAATACAATCGTAAGCCCTCCGAATATATACAGCTTCGTATATCCAATACCATGCTGCATAATTCCAGCAAGAATAACACCACCGATAATCAGTTTTGCTACATCTAATAAAAACTTACCTGCATTCTCTTTTGTTTTGGTTAACTTCATATTATTTTGTTTCTTACAAAGATAAAGAGATAAAATGAACTAACAAATTATTCGGGCATTTTATATCGGTCACCAGTCTGCTTCACATATTCTTCGAGGAACTCTTTCGGGTATCCGGGACGAACAACACCTGCCGGCTGGCCGATGGCGTTGCGCTCGAACTTGCCGTCCTTCATGCGTCTTACGACACCGTCGTTATACTTCACTACGAGGAACTCGCCCAGACGTTTCCAGGTGTCGAAAGTACTCTGTGCGGTCATATTGGTATAGTTGGTCAGAAGGGCCTTTGCTTTTGCCGGTTCTTTTTCAAGCAGTTTGACGGCTGCGGCTTCAATGCCTTCCTGCGCCTCGTTGAAGGCGGTTTCAAGCTCGGTCTGGGTGTCGCGTACATCTCCAATCATCAGGTCGTAACGGGGATAAACCATGTTGGCAACCCAGTTAAAAATCCAGAAAGAAGAGTTCCAGGAGAAGGTAATGTAATCGACACCATCCACGCGGCTATAGCATACGGGGATTTTGTCCGTACAGCAATACACGGGGGTAAACACGGTCATATTTGCATCGTCCGTGCCAAACCACAACACACCGCCCACTGCATCGGGCAGGAAAGAACGCATCTGCGCCACGAATACGAAACCGGTCTGCTGGGTAGAGATGGGGCGTTCGTTGAAGTATTCCTGGTCTCCCACTTTGAAGGAAAGAGGAGAAAGGCGATAAGGAGTATGATAGGGGCCTGCACCGAAATCCTTGCTGATGTCGAGAGGCGTTCCTTCATAATGGTCGCGCATGGCGTTCTTGACATCCTGCACGGAAACGGGGCGGGCAGGCTTCACGAACAACGGCATCGGAGTGTCCGTTTCGCCAAGTATATAAGGCAGGAATTCGTTGCCGCGATTGGTAAACATATTGAAGTAGCTCCACACGCGGGCTTCACAGTAGCGACGTGCACTGAAGTCCAACGGAGCATAGGCATTGGCGAAGCTAAAGTCCTTGTTTACGCCGTCAAAGTAGCCCTTTTCGCGGGCAAAGGAGATGACGTCGGGAGAGTACATGCAGTTGTTCTTGTCGTTCATATCGAACTGATGGATGCGGCTTTGGTTGGCATGGGCGGAGATGCAGTCATCGGGCACACGCACGGCCACCCATACGGCACCACGCACACCGGGGCCTTTGCCTATCATTTCCATAATCCAGATTTCATTGAGGTCGGCAATGGTGAAGGACTCGCCACCGCTGTAGTAACCATAATCCTGCACGAGGTCGGTCATGACCTTGATGGCCTCGCGGGCGGTGCGGGAACGTTGCAAGCCGAGATAAATCAGGCTGCCGTAGTCGATAATGCCGGTGGTATCCACCAGTTCGGGACGTCCGCCGAAAGTGGTTTCACCGATGGTAAGCTGAAATTCGTTCATATTGCCGATAACGTTGTACGTCTGGCGCGCCTGCTCTATCTGGCCGAGGTATTTGCCGGTGTCCCACTCGTGGATGTCAATCAGTGTACCCTTCTTGTGCATCCCTGCGGGATAGTGATACAACTCACCGAACAGCCCGTAGGAGTCGGCAGAATAAGAAACGATTGTAGAACCGTCCGCAGAGGCATTCTTGCCCACAATAAGGTTGGTACAAGCCAATGCATTCACCACTGTCACTGCAACAAACAGGACGGAAAGAGTTAGTCTTTTACTTTTCATACTTCAGTTATTATTAATATTAATACATTACTAAATGGGAATTTAGTTCACCACAGATTACACAGATTAACACAGATTAAAGAGAAAAATTAAAGAAACGCAGATTAACGCAAATTCACGCAGATTATTTATATGATAGAGTCCCCTTTGCGAAAATCTGCGTTAATCTGCGTTTTAATAAAAATAATCTGTGTTAATCTGTGCAATCTGTGGTGAAAGATAAATTATCATTTACCATACAAATTCAAATCGCTCCGTTCTCCGGTTTCCGCACACATCCGTCACAGTTATTTCCACCACATGCTTGCCCCCATTCTTCACATGCTTAGGGTCGAGTTCACATACCAGATTGCCGTTGACGGCATTCGGCTTACCGAACAAGGCATATTCGCCATCTATCGTACCCCGATAGCTGCTGATGCCTGTCTCCCTATCTTTTACTTTAAAGACGATGCGCCCGGTGCGCCCCCACTGCTGAGGATTTAAGGGAGTAATCTCGGGCGGAACAGTGTCGACAGCTACGGTATAAGTGCCCAAATCGCGGATACGCACCTTCATGAAACCATCTTCATACGTGCCGCCCACGCTGTATTTATCACCCCGGGCCGTGACGCCCGCCACGTAATATTTACTCATATCCTCTATCGGACGACGGCGCAACCCTATACGCATTTCACAAGCTCCATGCAGAGGCACGCGGGTATCGTTCAACTGATACGTGAAAGCGATGTCACCACTATCGGCACGCACGGCATAATTCAGCCACACATCATCATAGAGCATACCCCGCGGAATGACAAGTTCCAGTCCCGGCTCCTGAAGATAGTTCGTCTTATCCCACTTGAAAGCATACTTTTCCCGATGCTCCACCGGAGGGATATTCGTCTTCTTGCCTTGCAGCGTGAAGCGGACTTTCGAGGTATTGCCCAACGCATCGCTCAACGTATAAACAAAATGATAGGGACGCTCCTCATTGATTTCTATCAGGCCACGGTTACCGTTGGAAGCGTGCAACATCCGCAAATGATTTCCCGGTTCGATGAACGACTTCATATATTGTCCGTACGTCCAGGAGTTGATATACCGGTTTTCTTCGTAGGCAAAGCGGTCCACGGTGCTGCGTAACACCTCTTTGCCGTCTACTTCCAGCACCACATTGCGCACTCCATAACGATTGCGTACCCCGTCCATATAGTCATAAGCACGGATACCTGCTCCTATCACTCCCCAAGCGGTGATGGGCTTCTCCGGCTTTACTGGAAAGTTCTGGTTCTTTTGTCCGCCATTCACCACTCCCCTGCCCGGTTGCGGAAAAAGCATGAAGCCTTCGGCACGGGGAGCAGTGCTGTCTTTCACTTTCTTCTTGAAGAAAGGAAAGGGGTCGATGTACTCTCCGGTTGCCGCCTCAATCACGTCCAGATGGAGGTGAGGACCGAAAGAGTATCCCGTATTACCACTCAGGGCAATCACCTGACCCGCCTTCACCGGATATTCACCGGGTTCGGGAATAATCTCCACCTCCCAGCTTTCCTTCTCATATTGCAACTTTTTCACCCGTTCTGCTATGGGCGAAACAAAGGCGCTGAGATGACGGCAGATAGTGGAATAACCGTTGTCATAATCCACATCGAGCACATAGCCCGAGCCGTGGGTGACGCGGATGCGCGAAATGTGTCCGTCGGCAAGGGCACGCACCCGCTTGCCGATAGCGCCACCGGTCTTGAAGTCCAGTCCGCCATGAAAATGATTGGCACGTATCTCACCGAAATTACCGGAAAAAACAATAGGAAAATCGAAGGGGGGAATAAAAGAGGCATCCTCTTGCGCCCGCACTCCACCCGACACGAACAAAAGGGATAAAATAAAAGGCTTTATATATAGTTTCATTGTAATAACTTCTTTCTCGTTAGTGCAGGCAAAGATAAAAATAATCCCTATCTTTGCCATATAAAAGAACGAATAAAACAACAAGAAATTCAGTCTGTCACCGGCGTTGTGCCGGGAACAATTTGTATATTTGCATGGTTGTATAATTAAACTGAAGAGGAGATACCCTTATGACAACAATGGAACTGGAAGCGCAAAAGGCTATGCTGGCGCGAGAAATACTCAACATAGACGACCTGGAACTGGTGAAGAAGTTGAAGAACTATGTCAGCCGGACGATAGCGAAAGCTAAGGCAAAGGAGGAAGAGGTGGAGGAAGAAGACCTCACGCCGTATACTATGGAGGAGATAAATTCATGGATAGACGAGGCGGAAGCAGAAGAAGAGGCAGGAATACCGGGAACGCCGCATGAGCAGGTATTCGCCAATATGGAGAAAAAATATCCTTGGTTATGCCAATATCAGTAGTCTGGAGAAAGAGAGCTGAAAGACAATTGGATATTGCCACAACTCAAGGAAGCAAACTATTTGGTGAGCGCATTGCCGCCAAATTCTATTGGCAAGTAAAAAGAGACTCTATCCTACTCGCCACCCATCCCCACCTCGGTGCAGTAGAACCATTGCTTGAAAATCGTCGTCGCGCCTACCGTAGTTTTGTAGTGCACGAACACTTCAAGCTAGTGTATTACATTGACGAGAAGCAACAAATACTCTATATCGTTGCCTTGTGGGATACCCGCCGTGAGCCTAGCACTCTCGCCAAGCAAATAAAGAGCAAATAGAAAGGGCAAACTAGATTTCTGCTCTTAAACATGGAGGACACGATGACATCGTGCCCTCCTTTTTTTTGTATCTTTCGCCATGTTTAACCATTAATAGATGACATTATGATTATCGGAGTACCTAAAGAAATCAAAAACAATGAAAACCGCGTGGGCATGACCCCTGCCGGAGTAGCCGAATTGGTAAAAAGAGGTCATACAGTCTACATACAATCCTCAGCAGGCGCAAACAGCGGTTTCTCCGACGAAGACTACATCGCCGCAGGCGCACAGACCTTGCCGACTATTGAAGACGTCTATGCCGCAGCCGACATGATTGTCAAGGTAAAGGAGCCCATCGCACCGGAGTATAAACTGATTAAAAAGGGACAAGTGGTGTTCACGTACTTCCACTTCGCAGCCGATAAATTATTGACCGAAGCCATGATTAAGAGTGGTGCCATCTGTATCGCTTACGAGACTGTAGAAAAAGAAGACCGTTCGTTGCCGCTGCTGATACCTATGAGCGAGGTGGCCGGACGCATGTCCATACAAGAGGGAGCCCGCTTCCTGGAGAAGCCGCAAGGTGGAAAAGGCAAGCTGATGGGCGGTGTGCCGGGAGTTCGTCCTGCACGCGTACTTATCCTTGGCGGAGGCATCGTAGGAACCCACGCCGCACAAATGGCTGCCGGAATGGGTGCCGAAGTCATGATTACCGACATCAACCTCAGCCGCCTGCGCTACCTCAGCGAAGTGTTGCCGAAGAACGTAAAGACGCTCTATTCTTCTACACACAACATCAAGATGGAACTGCCCACGATAGACCTCGTGATAGGCTCTGTCCTCATCCCCGGAGACAAGGCGCCCCATCTGATTACGAAAGACATGCTGACGCTGATGAAGCCCGGAACGGTGCTTGTAGACGTAGCCATCGACCAGGGCGGTTGTTTTGAAACTTCCCACCCGACTACGCACAGCGAACCGACGTATGTAGTGGACGGCATCGTGCATTATGCCGTTGCCAATATCCCCGGCGCCGTACCGTTTACCTCGACCATGACACTGACCAATGCTACCCTGCCCTACACCGTAGCGCTGGCAAGCAAAGGCTGGAAGCAGGCGTGCAAGGATGATGCCGCACTGGCATTGGGACTGAACGTGGTGGAAGGCAAGGTGACCTATAAGGCAGTAGCGGATGTGTTCGGACTGAAATATGAGCCGATTTAGTGGGGCGAAGCCCCGCAATTGAAAGTTGAAAGTGGAAAATGGAAAGTTAGGCTGCGCTATGACGCTGCATAGTAATTTTCCATTTTCCATTTTCAACTTTCCACTTTCATCTCTCCCTAAACAAGAACTCCTTCTCCCTCGCATGCGCCCAATACATAGCACCTATCGTAATCAGGAGATTAAAGATAAATGGAAATTCCTGCGAGCGAGTATGGAATACCCATTGAAAAAAGTCCGTTATAAACGGTGACAGCAAGATGGCGAGATAATTCATCACCATGACAAGCGCCAGAGCAAGCGTCGTCTTCTGGGGAACAGCCGTATCCACTGTTTTATTATAAATCAAAGGCTGAATAACCCCATATCCCAAACCAACCAAGATGCATCCCGGTGCAATCATCCACTCCGTAGGCGAAATCCATATCAGCAGCAATCCGGCCGCAATAGAGAGGAGACTATAAAACTTAGTGTTCCCTCCCAACCACTTCACAATAGTATTCAGCATAAAGCCAGGGGCCATAATGGCAAGGAAAAACAGAGAAATCATCAGCCCCGAATTGCCGCTGGAAAAGTGACGCGCCTCCATAAGGAAAGGCAGATTGAAAGTCACGACAAGCACCACATAGGTAACCAGCCCGTAAAACAACATCAACTGAACGAGGTGTCGGACATGAATACCATATTTTCCCGGAATTACATTTATAGACGGTGATGTATCGGCCTCATCGGGCGTCTTCGTTTCCGACGACTCATCACCATTCTTTAAATAAGCAGTAAACACGAGCGAAACCAAAGGCAACAGATAGACCACGAACGGCAAGCGCCAGCTGACTTCCGCCAGATAGCCCGTCACCGCCGTTGCCACCACCAGCGTCACGTTGGTTATGGCCGAACTGTAACCGAACTGCCGCACCCGGTACGTCCTCGTGAAGTAACGAGAAATCAACCCAGTGGATAGTGGAATTATCAACCCCGAACCAATGCCGAGCAAGGCACTGACGGCCATCAGTTGCCACATCTTCGAAGCAAACAGATAGAGCACTCCGCTTGCGGCAAACATCCAAAGTCCCACCCGCAGCAGACGGACAAAGTCGCGTTTCTCCGCCAGCTTGCCCGCCAAGAGGACAAAAGGAATGATGAGTAGCGAAGGCAGCGAAGTGAACATCTGTATATCCAACTCCGTGGCATGTGGAAAGATGGTGGAAAGCTGCCCCAGAATGGGCGAAACCGCCAGACCCGGCAGCGAGGTCAGTGCAGACACAGACCAAATGCCGATGAGCGTAATGAGAGGGATGGTTCCCCGTCCGGTGTTGATTTTCATATCCGAATTGTATTAATTGATGATGGGAAGACAACAAATCGTCCTATAAAAAGTTTATGATATTAAATTTAGAACACAGCCTGCCTCACCACAGGACTGAGGCCACCTCTCCCTAGGACTGAGCCAATCTCACCCTACGACCGAGACCCCAAAACACCCGGATACTCTAATAGAAAACACCCGGATGTTTTATATCAAAACATCCGGATGTTATGCATCAAAACATGGGGATGTTTCATACTAAAACATCCGGGTGTTTTCACAGCTAGCATCCAGATGTTTTGACCTCTCACCCTACGAGTGAGAGGAGCTAAGGTATCGACTGAGTCTACCTAAGTATATCACTTAGCTGCTCTTTAATAAACGCCAAATAATGTAAAACACCGGAACTTTCTTCTGCAAGCCCCGTTGTTGTGGAAACTTCGACGGGGAAAATCCCCGCCACCTAAACCTTTTTAAAATTATAGTTATATGGAAGATTTAAATTTCAGAAAAGGAGATGCCAAGACCGATGCATTCGGTTCAAACCGCATGTTGCAACAAGCACCGGTAGAGAAAATCCCTGATGGCCCCACTACACCGGAAATCGCTTACCAAATGGTAAAAGACGAGACTTTCGCCCAAACCCAGCCGCGCCTCAACTTGGCAACATTCGTCACTACCTATATGGACGACTACGCCACCAAACTGATGAACGAGGCTATCAACATCAACTACATCGACGAAACCGAGTATCCGCGCATTGCCGTGATGAACGGTAAATGTATCAACATCGTCGCCAACTTGTGAAACTCACCGGAGAAGGATACTTGGAAGACAGGTGCGCTTGCCATCGGTTCCTCGGAAGCTTGTATGCTGGGCGGCGTGGCTGCCTGGCTGCGCTGGCGCAAGAAACGTCAGGCCGAAGGCAAACCGTTCGACAAACCGAACTTCGTTATCTCAACCGGCTTCCAGGTGGTATGGGAAAAGTTTGCCCAACTGTGGCAGATTGAAATGCGCGAAGTGCCCCTGATGCTGGACAAGACCACCCTCGACCCCGAAGAGGCTCTGAAGATGTGTGACGAGAACACCATCTGCATCGTGCCCATCCAGGGCGTCACGTGGACTGGCCTGAACGACGACTTGGAAGCGCTGGACGCGGCCCTAGATGCCTACAACGCCAAGACCGGTTACGATATACCCATTCACGTGGATGCTGCCAGCGGCGGTTTCATCCTGCCGTTCCTCTATCCCGAAAAGAAATGGGACTTCCGCCTGAAGTGGGTACTTTCCATCAGTGTCAGCGGTCACAAGTACGGACTGGTTTATCCGGAACTGGGCTGAGTGGTATGGAAAGGTAAGGAATACCTGCCCGAAGAGATGTCCTTCAGCGTCAACTACCCGGGCGCCAACATCACTCAGGTCGGCTTGAACTTCTCCCGTCCTGCCGCACAAATCCTGGGACAGTACTATCAGTTCATCCGTCTCGGCTTCCAGGGCTACAAGGAAGTACAGTTCAATTCGCTCACAATCGCCAAATACATACACCACGAAATAGGCAAGATGGCTCCGTTCGTAAACTACTCCGACGAAGTGGCGAACCCGCTGTTCATCTGGTATCTGAAACCGGAATATGCCAAGGACGCCAAATGGACGCTCTTCGACCTTCAGGACAAGTTGGCACAAAGCGGCTGGATGGTGCCTGCCTACACGCTGCCGTCCAAATTGGAAGATTACGTCGTGATGCGCGTCGTTGTTCGTCAAGGCTTCAGCCACGATATGGCTGATATGTTGCTGGGCGACATCAAGAACGCCATTGCCGAACTGGAGAAGCTGGACTACCCCACTCCTACCCGCATGGCGCAAGACAAGAACCTCCCGGTGGAGAGCAAGATGTTCAATCATGGCGGACGCCGTCACAAGAAAGCAGAGAAGTAAGTATGGAAAAGAAGATTTCAATTTCGCAAATCAAGGAAGTTGCCCAACAAGCCTACGCTGAGGTGAAGGGCAACACCGGCGGCAAGAATGCGGACTACATCCCCTACCTTGCCAACATAGACTCCAATCTGTTCGGTCTCAGCATCTGCCTGACGAACGGTCAGGCCATCAATATCGGCGACACGGACTACCGCTTCGGCATCGAGTCCGTATCAAAGGTGCACACCGCCATCCTCATCCTGCGCCAATACGGCTCACAGAAGGTATTGGACATGATTGGCGCCGATGCAACCGGACTGCCGTTCAACTCCATCATCGCCATTCTGCTGGAGAACGACCACCCCTCTACTCCATTGGTAAACGCAGGCGCCATCTCGGCCTGCTCCATGGTGCAGCCGGTGGGAAACTCTGACAAGAAATGGGAGGCCATCGTGCAGAACATCACCGAGTTGTGTGGCTCCGCCCCGCAGCTCATCGACGAACTGTACAAGTCGGAGACGGCCACCAACTTCAACAACCGTTCCATTGCCTGGTTGCTGAAAAACTACAACCGCATCTACGACGACCCGGACCTGGCGCTCGACCTCTACACCCGTCAATGCTCACTCGGCATCACGGCACAGCAGTTGAGCATTGCCGCCGGAACCATCGCCAACAATGGAGTCAACCCCGTGACCCGGCAGACTGTGTTCGAAGCATGTCTCGCACCGAAAATCACTTCCATGATTTCCACCGTGGGCTTCTACGAGCACTCGGGCGACTGGATGTACACAGCCGGCATACCTGCCAAAAGCGGTGTAGGCGGTGGTGTGATGGCAGTGCTACCCGGCGTGATGGGTGTTTCCGCCTTCGCTCCTCCCCTGGACGTGGCGGACAACTCCGTCAAGGCGCAAGAGGCAATCAAGTTCATCATGAACCAGCTCGAACTGGGCGTGTTCAACGGTGACAATGTGACGATTACAGAATAAATGCTTTTTAGTGATTAGTGATAAGTGATGAGTGATAAGTGATTAATCACTCATCACTAACCGCTAATCACTATTTTTACGCTTCATCAGGAAAATGGCTCTATCCGAATTTGTATTACGCGAGAAAGGGGTATATGGCATACTGCATGTCATCATCCTGCTGCTTTCGCTGTTTTTAGTCATCAGTATCTCTGTCGATACGTTCAAGGGTGTTTCCTTCTTCGAAGAGTCGACGTATATGAAAGTACAGCTATGGATTTGTGTGCTCTTCCTTGTAGACTTCGTGCTGGAATGGGTTCTGGCGGAACACAAAGGGCACTACGTAGCTACGCACTTCATCTTCCTGCTGGTGGCTATCCCCTATCAAAACATCATTGCATATATGGGGTGGACTTTCTCACCCGAAGTGACCTACATGCTGCGTTTCATCCCTCTGGTGAGTGGCGGTTACGCCATGGCTATCGTAGTGGGCCGGCTGACGTACAATCGCGCGTCGGGCCTGTTCGTATCCTATCTGACCATGCTGCTGGCCACCGTCTACTTCGCCAGCCTTGCCTTCTACGTGATGGAGCACGGCATCAATCCTCTGGTAAAAACTATGGCGATGCTTTGTGGTGGGCGTTTATGGATGTGACGACCGTAGGTTCCAACATCATTGCCGTCACCACCACCGGACGTGTGCTCTCCGTGATACTGGCTGCGCTGGGCATGATGATGTTCCCTATTTTTACGGTGTATGTGACAAGCCTTGTGCAACGGCGCAACAAAGAAAAGCAAGAGTATTATCAGACTATCGAACCGAAAGCGAAGCATAAACTTCGCGACAATTCTGAACAAGGTGTTTAGACAATTGTTATAAACGCTAATTTTGAAATATATTTTTCACCTAAAACTTTAACTTATGGCAAATATTAAACAAACAGTGAAGTTGGGGGTGTTTACCCTCGCAATCATGAATGTGACGACCGTAGTATCCCTACGTGGACTACCCGCCGAGGCGGTATATGGAATGAGTTCCGCCTTTTACTATTTATTTGCAGCCACCATCTTCCTCATACCGACCTCTCTCGTCGCTGCGGAACTGGCTGCTATGTTTCAGGACAAGCAAGGCGGTGTATTCCGTTGGGTGGGCGAAGCCTACGGCAAGAAGTGGGGCTTCCTCGCCATCTGGGTGCAGTGGATTGAGAGTACCATCTGGTATCCCACGGTGCTGACGTTCGGTGCCGTATCCATCGCCTTCATCGGCATGAACGACGTGCACGACATGTCGCTGGCAAACAATAAGTACTACACGCTCGTGGTGGTGCTCATCATCTACTGGCTGGCTACGTTCATCTCCATGAAGGGCATGAGCTGGGTAGGTAAGGTGGCCAAAGTGGGCGGTATGGTAGGAACCATTATTCCTGCCGGGTTGCTGATTATCCTGGGCATCATCTACCTGGCCACGGGCGGACACTCCAACATGGACTTCCACAGCAGTTTCTTCCCGGACTTCACGAACTTCGACAACGTGGTGCTTGCCGCAAGTATCTTCCTCTTTTATGCCGGTATGGAAATGGGCGGTATCCACGTGAAGGATGTTGAAAACCCCTCGCGCAACTATCCGAAGGCTGTGTTCATCGGTGCGCTGATTACGGTTGTCATCTTCGTGCTGGGTACGTTTGCCCTCGGCGTCATCATCCCTGCCAAGGGCATCAACCTGACGCAGAGCCTGCTGGTAGGTTTCGACAATTACTTCCGCTACATCCACGCTTCCTGGCTGTCGCCGATTATCGCTATCGCACTGGCCTTCGGTGTGCTGGCAGGTGTGTTGACGTGGGTTGCCGGTCCGTCCAAGGGTATCTTTGCCGTGGGTAAAGCCGGATATATGCCTCCGTTCTTCCAGAAGACAAACAAGTTGGGAGTACAAAAGAATATTCTGTATGTTCAGGGAATTGCGGTAACAGTGCTGAGTCTGCTGTTCGTAGTCATGCCTTCCGTGCAGAGTTTCTACCAAATCCTGTCTCAGTTGACGGTTATTCTTTACCTTATCATGTACATGCTAATGTTCTCCGGAGCTATCGCATTGCGCTATAAGATGAAGAAGCTGAACCGTCCGTTCCGCATCGGTAAGAGTGACAACGGGCTGATGTGGATTATCGGAGGCCTTGGTTTCTGCGGTTCATTGCTGGCATTCGTGTTGAGCTTCATTCCGCCCAGCCAGATTTCTACGGGTAGTAATACGGTGTGGTTCTCCGTGCTTATCATCGGTGCAGTCATCGTGGTGATTGCTCCGTTCGTCATCTACGCTTCCAAGAAGCCGACTTGGGTAGACCCGAATTCAAACTTCGAACCGTTCCATTGGGAAGAGAAGCCTGCCGTACAACCTGCCACTGCCACCGTTTCCGGAGGTGCAACCGCAAGCAAAACAGCAAACAGCACGGCAACAACGGCAAGTTCGAGTGCAACGGCAAGCAGCGCAACCGCAAGTCCGAGTGCAACCAACGCCCCGACAGCAACTCCCACCGATACTCCTCCTAAAGAGTAACAGAGAGTTTCATGCAGAGATAGTTTTGCGGGTACTATCTCAATTCCCCTCCTCTTGGGAGGAGGGGTGCCCAAAGGGCGGGGTGGTAGAGAACACAAGGAAGACAAATCATTCATTCAAAGGTATATTGTTTCCCTACCACCTCCCCCTTCGGGTACTCCTCCCAAAGAGTAACAGAGAGTTTCATGCAGAGATAGTTTTGCGGGTACTATGTGCTTTCTTTTAGGCACGGATTACACGGATTTCACTGTTTTAGTGAACTTAATCCGTGCTATTCCGTGTAATCCGCGCCTAAAATTTTATCATTATACAAAAAAGGAATATTACCAATCATAATGTAGTATTCCTTTTTTATTGAGCCAGTAGAAATTGCTCAATGAAACGCTAAAATCTCCTGTTACCGAACTTCCATATGTTCGCACAAACCGGCGAGCAATGCCTCGCATGCCCAATAATAACCGTCTATCAGTTCCCGCATCACTTCCGCCACCGTCTGCACTCCCTTTTCATTAAGCAAGGCAGACGCCTGTCCTATCTCAATCTCGCCCTCTTCAAGGTCGCCTCCGAAAATGCCACGCTTGGCGCGTCCCCTCGACAAGAGAATACGCAACTCATCCTTCGTAGCCCCCAGCGCCTCTGCATCCGCCACCGCCCGCTGAAAGTTACCGCGTACCAGACGAACCGGAGAAAGACTCTTCAGCAACAATTTCGTTTCCCCTTCCTTCAAGTGCAGACAATAGTCTTTGAACACCTCGCTGGCAGAACTCTCTTCGGTCAACGCAAAACGGGTTCCTATCTGAACTCCATCCGCACCCAGTGCCTGCACGGCAAGTATCCCCTCGCCCGTAGCTATGCCACCCGCGGCAATCAGCGGCAGTGTAGTCACCGCACGCACGGCAGGAATGAGGCAGAACGTGGTAGTCTCCTCGCACCCGTTGTGTCCGCCGGCCTCAAAGCCTTCGGCAACAATGGCATCCACTCCCGCCTCTTCTGCTTTCACAGCAAAACGGGATGACGAAACAACATGCACCACAGTGACGCCATGTTCTTTCAACCATCCCGTCCATGTCTTCGGGTTGCCGGCAGAAGTAAATACAATCCGTACCCCTTCGTCTACCACAACCTGCATAATCTTTTCAATCTGCGGATACATCAAAGGTATGTTTACCCCAAAGGCATGACGAGTAGCCATGCGGCACCTATGTATATGCTCGCGCAATATTTCAGGATGCATGGAGCCTGCACCCAGCAGGCCCAAGCCACCTGCATTACTCACCGCCGACGCCAAACGCCAACCACTGCACCACACCATACTGCCTTGAATAATCGGGTGCTTTATCCCGAATATCGAAGTAATTCTATTCATTGTCTATTGTTTAAAGGATTTGTCCTTATGAAAAACAAGAAGAATGGAAAGAAAGTTCAGGAACATAGAAATTTACAGTAAGATATTTCTACTTATAAACCGGTTCCTTTATATTAACCGTAGTAGAATCGCCATAGGTCCGTAGCACTTCCAGAGTCCGGGCACGGCGCTTGGCAGCTTTCCGGTTCCAAAATTCCCGGGTAAAAGGGCTCATTAAATCACCGTTGAACAGTCCACCGCCTCCCACACCCTGCCAACAGGGTGTTGCCACATTGTTCACGCGCTCCGTCGCCATATAGCGCATTCCGGTTGCTTCTATCTGCTCCACCGTTTCGCGCGGGCCGGCATCCATCGGAGTTTTTGCCCAGTTCGTATAAATAAAGCGTGCGGTAAGTTCGTAGAACGGATCGCCCCGCCAAGTGTTCTTGTCTATCGTGATTTTCTTTTGATAAACCGGGTCCCAGTTATACTTGGTGTTCGCCGTGTAGGGATGAAGCGTAAGCACTATCTTCTTCTCCGGCATCTTGGGCATCACGGGCAAAGAATGGTCGAAATTCAGCCACGCCTTATCCACCGCCACCTTCGGAGTACCCATAGGAGACTCGACACCAATTTCCTTCAACACATCCGGATTCAACTTCACTTCCCCCGCCCCATGAAGCAACTGTTGCAACTTCAAGGAGTCTTGCGGCGTCCAGTCTTGGGCGTAAAGAGGAAAGGCAACCGCACTCAGCAGTCACCAAAAGAGTATTATTTGTTTCACTATGGTAATACCTGATACCTAATACTTAATACCTAAAATTCACCACCACATATATCCGCTGCCACAAAGCGGCTCATCGTAACAGGGGTCGATGGTCCACATCGTACGCGGATACTTCCTGCCTTCCCACCAGCGGCGATAGCGGGCGGCTGCGTCCAGCACTTCTTCGTCCGTCAGGAAGTAGATGCCCTCATAGTTCTCGGCATCGGCACGTACCATCTTGCACCCCATCGAGGCGTTATGTCCCAGGCGTATAGTCTCCACCGTCCACAAGATGCACTCGCCCAGTCGCAGTTTTCCGCCTGCCGAGTAAGACACCGGCGCGAGAGGGAACGAGGGGATTACCGCCAAATCTTCGGCATACCTCAACAATCCTTCGATGTCGTCTTTGGTGAACTTGGGAATGTTGGTCAGCCCTTCGGGGCTTTGAGTGGTATATTTCCCCGCCTTCAACTGTTTCACAAACAGGTCTACGTCCGGATGGTTGTAATCCAGTGTTTTCTTATCGCAGGAAGCTATAGTAAAACTAAGTAACACCGCGAGCATCACGTACCCGCATTTATATAGTATAGTATGAAGAGTCTCCATCGTCAATTTCTTTTAAGGTTAGTAAGTCATGCGCACCCCACACAGCAAATTCAGGTTGGTAGGCCGTTCCGTGCGCAGTGTCCGTGTCCCGGAGTCCGTATCGAAATGATGCGAAACGGAAGGTTCGGCAAACAGGGCAAAGCGGTCGCTCAACTTATAGCGTACCCCTACTCCTGCCGCAACCGAGAGCTTGATAGGTTCGGCACCGAAACCATTGTCGGCAGCACCGGCAATGCACTTCTCAGCAGCCCCGCCTACGGTGGCATACACATCCACCTTCGGCGTGCTTGCCAGCGTCATATTCAGTTTTACGGGGATACCCAGCGTGTGGAGGGTATTGCGGTCGTCATGCAAGCGGTTGTAGCGAAGGCCCGTCTCCACTGCCAGCCAGTTGTTCAGGCTGCGCTCTGCTGTCACTTCCGCTGTCAATGGCATGTGATAATCCCCTTTGGGGAGCGATGTACCGAGAGCAGCTTTCAGCGCCCAGTTATGCGTTTTTTTCAAAGAAGATATGTGATTTTCCTCCGTGGAAACGGCGGTATGCTCCGAGGATATATCCGTGTTGCCGATAGCATTTCGGAAGCAGTTGTCGGCTTGGGCAATTGCAGAGTTATCGAAACAGTTATTGCGTATCTGCCGGTTGCCATATACCCGCTGCGTGATGGTGATGGAAACATGGACGGATACGGTTTCGTCTTCATTGTCCGTTTCTGCCGTCAATCCTGCCGGCACACCGCTGGCGGGTTGTTTCATTCCGGGCTTCTGTGCCGTGGGACTTGCCTCGCGTATGGAGGGAAAAGACTCTTGCACCACGTCGCCATTCAGGCTGCCTTCCGGAGTCAATGCGGCCACTTGCGTGAAGGCCTCCTTAATCTCCTCCTTCGGAGAGAAGTACCAGAAAGCTGCCGAAGCGGCTCCCAACACCAGCACCACCGATGCAGCAGCAGCCACGCGATAAAATCCCGGAGAGAGAACAATCGGTTTCTTCCGTTCCGTAGCGGCAGGAGAAGTCCCCGTTGCCGCAGCCTTTCCGTCAGCCGCCTCTGCCTGCAACAGGCCTTCTTGCAACTGTTCCCAAAAGCCGTCGCGCACGGTCATCTCTGCGTTGGCAAGACGGTTGCGGAACAATCCGGTTATTTCATTCTTATTTTCTCTCATGTTCAGTATATTCTTTAATTCTTTTCGCTAACATACTCTTGGCGCGATGCAACTGCGAGGTGGACGAGCGCTCCTTGATGTGAAGAATTTCGGCAATCTCCTTATGCGATCTCTCTTCAAACACATACAAGTTGAAAACTGTTCGGCATCCGGCGGGAAGTTCTGCCACAAAGGCCATCAGCACTTCCTCTGAAAGACGGCTGCCGGTTTCGGCCACACTCGCTTCGTCCAATACGTCGGGAAGCTGCTCTTCGTTCACCACCAGTTGGTTGAAGCGTTGCTGCTTCCGCAGGTAATCGATGGATTGTGTCACCATCACCCTTGTCACCCACGTGCTCAGCGCACATTCTCCGCGAAACGTAAATCGGGTGAAGATTTTGATGAAACCATCGTGCAAGACGTCATGTGCCGCATCCATGTCGCCCGTATAGCGGTAGCACACCGCCAGCATCTGCTTGGAATAAAGGGTATACAATTCCTGAAGTGCAGAATCTTTTCCTGCCCGGCAGCCCTCTATCAGTTCTATCTCGTTTTCCAATGTCAGTGCTCTTTTTTACGGACGCCTCTTTGCGTCGCCTTGTTAGTTAGACGCAGCATCCGGCGGAATGCTGCTATGTTATCTCTAAAAAGAAGTTAAAGAACGGGGATTATTTATACTTGGCTTCCAATACCTCGATTTGCTCGCCAAGCATTTCATCCAGTTCATCGAACTCACCCCAATACAAGAAGCCGGGAGCCATGACGACAAAGTTGACAAAGCGGTCTTCATCTATAAGGAATAAGATATTATTCCGGAAATCATCGTCTTCCGCCGAAACATTTGTTTTCCTCTTAGACGCAATAATAGACATAAGTACATCTGTCTTTACTTGATAGTAATCGTCAACGTCTTTCTTAATTCTTCCCAACTGAAAATAGGGTTGCATCGCATTCTGCAACAAACGTTTATCAGGAATATATTGCATCAATGAAGAACCTTTCAATACATCCAATGCATCAGCTCTATAAGAGAATTCACTCAGATTACTGAAAAGCTTACCATACTTCTCTAAGGTATCTTCCGGTATATCATATATATCCATATTATGTTCCAACAACACAGAGCTCATATGCCTGTCAATATCCAGCAACCGCTTTACTTCACGCAATTCCTTTCTATTGTACTCCAATTCTTCCGCCACCAGCTGCATCGTTGCCCACACTTCCTTTTGCCGGCTACGCTCCGTTATCTTATCGCTTCCCCAAAAGGTAACGATAATACCTGCCGCTACGATGCTGAACTGACGGAAGTAGTCTCCCAACCTCCAGTCATGTGCCGTAGCTTTTATTCTATCCCAAATGTTCTGTCCCATAATATTTTATTCTAAATGATATTTTTCTTCAAGTGCCCGTATTGCCTCGTCAAGATACCTTCGCATGTTGACTATATAGTCAGGAGTAAAATACCGATAGGCAATCTTGACGAAGTTTCGCACTTGTCTATCCGCAAGGTAAATATCCCATGAACCATATCCTCCTTCATAAATACAACGAGATTGCTCATCGGTCAATGCCAGATGGAAAGGTGTCATGATTTCATCCTTCATATCATAATATCCGTTCATAGTCGCCTTGAAGCCGTCCAACCGTTCATAAACTTCAGTCAACTGCAACAGCAATTCCTTATCCGAAATCTTCTGCATCAACATGGAATTTTTAAGTATGTCCAACGCATTCCGGGTATAAGAGAAACCACGGATATGCCCCAAAAGAAGGGCGAACTGCCTTAACGAATCTTCCGGTATGGTCCGATACTTCATGTCATGTTTCGTCAATATGGCGGAGAGATGTTCGTCCTCACTAAATTCTACAACTATAGCTTCGAACTTCTCCCGGTTGCTTTTCAGTTCATCCCTAATCAGCGACATGGTGGCGCGAATATCCTTCTTCTCTGAATTTTGAGTCACCAAATCACTACCCATAAAGGTTATCACCACACCAATCACCACCACAGCTATTTGCCACACAAAATCTCCCAGCCTCCAGCTTTTGACTATCGTTTTTACTTTGCTCCAACTAATCTTTTTCATATCTTCCTCAACGATAAGAAGAAAGCCTCTCACAAGCTTGCTGCAATGCTGCAATCTTTATGAGAGGCTTCCCTGCTATTTTATACTACGGGATTTCGCCTTTATCAACACGCTTTAAAACTCATGTCCAATCCCTTTACAGAGTGAGTCAAAGCACCTACCGAGATAAAGTCCACACCGCATTCGGCATAATCGCGCAACGTGCCAAAGGTGATGCCGCCCGAAGACTCGGTCTCATAACGACCACCCACCATTTCCACCGCCTTCTTCGTCATCTCGGGCGTGAAGTTATCGAACATGATGCGGTCTATGCCACCCAAATCGAGCACCTGCTGCAATTCATCAAAATTGCGGACTTCGATTTCTATCTTGAGGTCTTTACCTTTCTCCTTGCAATATTCCTTGGCACGGCTGATAGCCTTGTCGATGCCTCCAGCAAAATCCACATGATTGTCTTTCAACAAAATCATGTCGAACAGTCCGATGCGATGATTGACGCCACCGCCTATCTTCACTGCCATTTTCTCCAGGATGCGCATACCCGGAGTCGTCTTGCGGGTATCGAGCACACGGGTGCTTGTACCTTTCAGCTTCTCGGCATACTTGTGCGTCATGGTAGCAATGCCACTCATGCGCTGCATGATGTTCAGCATCAGGCGCTCCGTTTGCAGCAAAGACTGTATCTTACCTTCCACTATCATGGCCACATCGCCCGGCTTCACCTCGGCGCCGTCGTTGATGAAAACCTCCACCTTCATCGTAGGGTCAAAACGGCGGAACACCTCCTTGGCCACTTCGATACCGGCAAGGATACCGGCTTCCTTAATCAAAAGTTTAGATTTACCCATTGCCGTAGCCGGAATGCACGAAAGGGTAGTATGGTCGCCGTCGCCTATATCCTCGGCGAAAGCCAGGTCAATCAACCTGTCAATCAATTCTTCTTCCTTATTCATCTGTTTTATCTATTCTTATTTGATGTATCACATACTTATTATTTACTTTTCTAAAGAAACAATTCACCCGAAAGTTTCCGTTAGCGGTTGTCAGTGTACCGATAACAAAACCTGATTCGTCGCGTTTTCCCTGATGATTTACCGTAAAACTCCCCACCTTATTACCGGAGAAGAAAGCATTCATCCTGCTTTCCGCCGTCCGTCGGTCTACATTGGTCGAACGGTTTTCAAGAATCAGCTCCACCTTATCACCCAGATACCCGTTCAACTCTTGAGAGCTTCCCTTTTTTGAAAGCCGCCACTACTCCGCCCGGAACATCCTGCGCCATCAGCGAAACAGTCCAAACGAAAAGACAGACCCACAATAGAACTACTCGTTTATTCATTTTCACAAGTATTAATGATAGGCAAAGGTAAGCAAATATCGTAAATTACAAGAAAAAAGGAGTAAATTCTTTAAATTCACTCACCTGCCGCAATATAGTGTTTGATGTTTCTAGTTTCCTTGCTGAAGTCCACCCCTACTTTCACCAGATGCCTTCCATCCAATGTATAAGGAAGAAGGTAATCTTTCTCATCAATCTGCTTCAACGCTTCTTCAGCACTTCCGTTAAGTTTGAATTCAAAAACAAAAATATGTTCTTTCGTCTTTACCACCGCATCAGTGCGTCCACGGGCGCTGCGGACTTCCGCCTCTACAAACTGCCCCATCAGTGCAAAAACAATATAGAAGATCGTCTGATAGTGTCGCTCGGTGCTGTCGTTCAATTCGTACGGAATACCGGCAAAGAACACCTTCAAACGTTCCATGAAAGCATCTACATCACCGGAACGCAACTCACGAACGAATTTAGCAATATGAAAACCTGTTTCATCATCCGTAACTTTCGTGTAATACGGCACCAGGAAATTCAGAAAACCATAGCGCACTTCGTCATTCGGAAACTTCAACGTATAGAGTTCCACCTCCTTGTCATATTGCTTTATAGTCAGATAACCGCTTTGATATATCATAGGCAAAGGATTATTGACTTCCGCACGATATTCGCTAAAAGCAGAACCGGTAGTTTCAATGCCACTAATCAATAGACGTAAATCGTAATCACTTTGTTTCAGCGAGTCCACCAAATAAGTAGGCGTACCGGTCTGAAACCAATAATTACCCAGCTTCAACTTCTGCAATGCATTCAGCAAACTGAACGGATTGAACAACCCTACGGCCGTATTCTCGCAAAAATGATAGCCGTCATACTGCTTTTCAAGACGGTCGACGGTTTCATCGAATGTCAACTCCAGGAAATTGCTCAGTTTCGTTATTTCCGGAACAAAGTTACTGGTCAACTCCTCTTTCGTGATGCCGCACAATGCATTATAATCGTAGTCCATACTGATGTCATTCAGTTGGTTCAAATCACTGAACACACTGACCTGAGCAAACTTGGTGACACCCGTCAGGAAGACGAAGCGCAGATAGCGGTCGGCACTTTTCAATACACCATAAAATGCTTTCAATATATGACGATATTCATCCAAAAGAGCTTCGTTCAATAGAGCCTGAAGCAAGGGTTTGTCATATTCATCCACTAAAACGACCACTTGCTTGCCGGTCGCTTCATAAGCACGACGAATGACACCAGTAAAGCGGTCGGCGGGTGATATTTCCTGCTCACTTTTCCCCCATTCCGCTTCCCAAAGATTTAAGTAGCGATTTAGGATGAGGTTCAATGCCTCCGCATCTTTATAGTTTTCAGCATTCAGGTCCAGATGCAATACCGGATACTTCTCCCATTCAATCTCCAACTTTTCAATGGCAAGTCCCTCAAACAACTCTTTCCGACCTTGAAAATAAGACTCAAAGGTAGAAATCAAAAGACTTTTACCGAAGCGCCGGGGGCGGCTCAGAAAATAAGGTGAAGAAGTAGAGGCTATCCGATAAATCATAGCTGTTTTATCTATGTAAAGATAACCATCCTCACGTAATTTCTCAAAAGTCTGTATGCCTATCGGCAATTTACGCATCTGTCCCATTCTTTTCTATATTTTAGAAGCTTATGCAAATATACATCTTTTCATTTACAAACCTCTTATCCACCGACAAAAACAGCCGAAATCACTTTTTACAAAGCAATTCCGGCTGCGCCTAAAACAAAATAACCACTGTTACTTGTCGTTTATTCTCTCTGTCATGCTGAGTCTGTCGAGGCATCTCTTCTCCTGCGGACAATTAGAGGAGCACCGAGCTCTTCACGCTCCACCACTTCAAGAAATCCTTCTTGCTCCAATTCGAAGAGTGCGGGATATACTCGCAATCTATCGGCACCGGAGTTTTGCAGAATGTCATCTACCGCGACTTCACAGGAGAAAGAGTTGATATAATCAATGATTTTCCTCGTATCAATAATTTTATAATCCATCATCCTATTTTCTACTTTTTATAAAGGCTCGATAAGCATAATGGGCAAAGTAATAGGCCGATCTTATAAAGCCAAGCTTCTCAATATTTCTATAAACGTTCCATTGCCAAGATAGTACAGCAAACTTATTGGCAGACAGCGACTTCTTCCTCACACGATATAGCGCATGGATAGCCCCCGTATTCCGAGCTATATACCCTTTCTTCAAAATTGAAAGCCACAATACATAGTCCTCATGATTTACTTTCCGACAGAAAACTTTCCCGACTTTCTGCGTATCATACACTCCCGTCAAATTGCCTATCACATTTCCTTTCAGCAGTTCCTTATACGATGTCTCCCGAGGCGCTGCAACAACCCTGCACTCCCGCTTCCCGTCTTCATCTATTTTCTCATAGTCGGAAAATACGACGGCCGTACGTTCATCAAACAACCTCAACTGTTCTTCCAGTTTATCGGGCAGCCAGACATCATCACTATCTAAAAAAGCGATAAAACGACCTTGCGCCTCCTTTATGGCAATATTACGAGGCTCGCAGGGAGAGCCGGAAGCGCATTTCGTTTTCAGATATTTTATTCGTGCATCTTTCTCGCAATACCGCTTTATGATATCAGCAGAATTATCGGTAGAGCAGTCATCTGCAACCAGCATTTCCCAATCTGTATAAGTTTGGGATAATACAGAAGTTATGACATCTTTAATAAAAAGCTCTCCATTATAACAAGGTATTACAACGGATACAAGATGTCTCATCAAGATATACTTATGAAAAAGATATTTTATAACTTAACACTGACAACAAAATGACGTTCACGCTTCTCTATAGGAGGTAATTCCATATAATTACCATATAGATTTTTCAGATATGCATCCACGTCATTGGGTACAAATACTTCTATGTTTTCAAACATAGCCTTTGACGGTGGTAAATATACAGAAGCTCTCAGTATTTCTCCTTTGTAATGTTTTCTTCCTGTTGGTATTCCTAAATAACCGTTGTTTTTTTTTGAGGATACCAATTTATCATAGTGATAAGCCCATTTTCCATGTTTGCCCAAAAGATGGCCTATTTTCCCAATAAACAAACGAAATTTATATCGTCTAAATGCTTTTTTATTACCGGACATATAATTGCGAAATAATTCATTTTGATATTGATAATACAAAACGCTAACCGACCAAAAAGCTATTATATCAGCAATGAAGCCTTTTATCAAACGGGCTATTCTATAGGCAGAAACATTGTCCAGTGGAAATATATCAATATATACTCCTTTAGGAAAAGGTGATTCACAATCAGCAATTTCTACATATTCTGTTCCTTTCAGATATATTTTCAAAAATAAATTCTTTGAGTCTTTGTATTTATTAGGATAAGTAAAATCATATTTATCGCCCAATGCTCCTTGTTCTAATAACAAAATAAGATTTTCATAATCAGAACGATACATCAGTAAGTCAAAATCATCATCCCATGGTATAAAACCTTTGTGTCTAACAGCTCCAAGGGCAGAGCCTCCTGCCAACATTGCAATTAGTCCATATTGTTGGCACAACATTGAAACATCTTTGTAGATTTCAAGAATACTTTTTTTAAGATTTATAGACTCTTGTGGCGTTAACTCTCGCAGTAAAGTAGAATTAACAGCTAAGCAATTCATTATATTTCTATCAGTTTTCATTCATTTATCGACGCTTAACATCAACAACTTCACCTGTCATATCCGATAATAATGTGTTTATTGAAGCCGTGGCAACATCTTGTGGATTAAGTAATGTGTTCTCAGGTTCATTTCCGAAATTACGAATACGCATAGGGGTTTTAGTTCTCTCTGGATTTATACAATTAATACGGATACCATATTCAAACCATTCTTCACCAAGAGCTTGTACAAGGTTTACAATAGCTGCTTTGGAGGATGAATATACACTATATAGAGATCGACCACGAGTATACGAACTGGAAGTATAAAATAACAAAGAACCTTTTGACTCTTTTAGATAGGGATATGCCTCTTTGGCTATAATAATACACCCCATATAATTAACATTGACTTCTTGTTGGATTGTATTATAATCCATGTTGGCTAACACTTGTTTATCTAACAAGCCAGCTGTATTCACAATCCAGTCTATCCGCCCTTCTTTGGCGTATACTATCTGCAAAGCATTCTTTACGGATGGTATATCTGAAACATCCACCCCACAAGAATGGCTAAAGACATGAATCGAAGCTTTGTATTTAGTGCAAAGCTTCGCCACCTCTTGTCCAATACCATAAGTTCCTCCAAATATGACAATAACCTTGTCTGCTATATTTTTAGCATGAATAGGATCTAGATATAGTGATTGATTAGTACTACGTAATTGAAATAGTTTATCCAACAAAAAAATATCTTCATTATATGTTAGTTTCATATTAAATTGTTCGCCCTTAACCACATAAATTGGCTCATCCGGCAAATATTTCAAAACGACTTCACAATCATCTGTTGTCTTAAATTCACTATCCAACAATGCCTTTTCATAAGCCAATTTTATAATCGAGCGTTTAAATGCTTGTGGAGTTTGCCCGTTGCGTAATAAAGACCGAGAAGGAATTCGAACTATTTCATCATTATCATCTACCTGTATGATGGTATCTGTTGTAGGAACTGCCACATCAACAGCACTATACCGTTCCAATGCTTTTAAGCAGTCATTTATTATCCTATCATTTACCAATGGACGTACTGAGTCATGGAAAATCAAGTTTACTTCTTCGTCATAGGCATTAATAGCAGTTATACTGGAATGGCATCTCTCTTTTCCGCCAACCAATATTTTTTTTAATTTTGTATAACTATTCCTTTCTGAAATATCTTCCACATCTCGAATGTAGTCGATATGAGAAACAACTACTATCTCATCAATCAATGGATGATTTTGAAATACATCTAATGTGTGCTCTATAACTTTTTTACCTGCAACCTTCAGAAACTGTTTGGGTAGTACACTACCCAAGCGAACACCGGCGCCACCAGCTAAAATCACAGCTACATTTTTTACATTTGCCATAGCATAATTAAATCTTTACATTCAGAGTTATTTTCTTAAAGTTCCTGCTATTTGAAAATACAAGGCATTCCAAAAGCTATTTTCTTTTTTATAGTTCGGATATTTCATGATGGAATATTGTAAAGCATATAGCCATGCTCCAAACAATCCTAATAATCGTCTATTCACCCATCCGCGATCGTAAAAAAACTGGTTAGTATGTCCCTTAAACCATTGGGAGGTCGTTTGTCTCACCGTGGCTATCACTGCCGGAACATACCATAGTTTAAGTCCCCGTTTCAAACAGTCAATCAGGAATATATTCTCTTCTCCACCTCCATTTCCAGTTCCGGAGCCCATTTCCACGTCAAACCGGATATTCTTTTCTAAGATTTTTTCCCGACGAAAAGCTATTTGAAGACTACAAGTTTTCAATGCACCTACATATCCAAGTCTTTTTTGTTGCTCAGGAAACTTCCGCCATGAATGATGCAGTGCAAAAGTGATAACATCCGCTTCAGGCATTTCTTCAAAGGCTTTAATAATCGCAGCAGCGTATCCTTCCTCAAAAAACTCGTCATCATCACAAATCAGGCAAATGTCGCCACAAGCGTTTTCAAGCGCCATATTACGGCTTCTGGAAAGTCCACGTTCCGTAGTCGAAATCATCCGAATGCGATGACCGTCACAGATTGTTTCCGTAAAATCACATTTGTCGTGCTGATTTATAATCAATAAATCAGACTGGATATGAGTGCGCTGCGCAATGCTCATATCCTCTTGATGCATGCAAGAGAGTAAAACTTCTAAATTCATAAATTATAGGGATATACAAACAATTACATTTTCTAAAAATAGACGGATTTGCATAGATACTCACTGCGAGCAAAAACCGTCACTTTCAGACCGTAAAAAAGAGATAGCAAAGAAATTATAATAACAAACTGAAATCGGCGGTTATTTCTAAAAAGATAACGCAAATAATAATAAAAGGGGAATATCGACAATATCAGAAAATAGTCGAAGATCCGGCCCACAACGCTTAAGTTCAAAATCATCAACCTCATGCAAAAACTCCAAAAGCCCCATTTAAAATAGATTATTTCTTGCTCTGTCATTTCCATTTTCTTAAAACGAACAATAGACAAAACATAGAACGGAATAAAAATATATTTTGTGATTTTGACAATAATACTTTTATCCTCATACTCATGCCCGGTTATATAATAAGCATAAGCATCAGACAGATATGGAGCTATAAAGTCTAACATTTCTACACGAAATATAAAGCTCAAGAATAGGGAAATACACAATAAGATTAATAAGTATTTCGATGAAAATCTTTCAATCACCTTTTTAGCCAGAAATACTATTAACAAAATAAAAGCCGATTGATGAACCAGCATCGATACAACAATGAAAAAAAAACCTTTCAGTTTTTTCTCCTCCAAAATCAACAGCAATGCGTACGTTCCTATATAGATGGCAGTAGCCTGCCTTAAACCGTTTAACTGATTGTTGAATAAACTGCTGACCGTTATATAAAGCAGTATAAACAGAAATATATACCTTAAATCTATCCGCTTTAATATGAGGTAAAAGAAGTAAAAATTAATTCCATAAAAGACAAAGAATAAAGATTGTCCATAAAAGCCTAGAAAATTAAAAAAAGAAATTATCCAAACGAACAGATACTCATTATTATGCCGATATACCTCAATTCCTTCACCATTGAATATGTTATAATACGACCAATAGTCGGTACCTACATCGTTTTGTCCGCCACATATGGCGAGCCAAATTAAGAATATAGGTAAAAGAAGTCCTAGCAATGCACTAAATGAAATTTTCATGTGCGAGTAGTGCTTCCCTATGCAATAGGCAGAAATAATGGAATATAAATAATTAAGAAAAAACACCATAAAAACAACCTATTTCACCCATTTAAGCCTTTTCGCAATCACCGCGATTTTATGAGCTGTACTTTTACCCACAATTTTCGACACACACTTAAAGAGTTTCTGCCTCGTTCCATGCCACGATGCTGCATAATGATGAATAGAACGAGTATTCGTAGTTACATTCATCTCATTCGTCTGATAGTCTATCGGACAGAAATATTCCTTCGGATAAATCCAGACATCCGCTACTTTCTGTATCTCGTTTACATTCTTCAAACCTCTAGCCATCAGCAAATCTGTAGTATATTCCACCACCGTCTTCAAATTCAATCCACCATCAGCACGTAGAAAATGAAGTCCTTCATATAGCTCCAAGATTTCAGCATACAGCCCAGGCCTTGGCTTGCATCCCAAGCCAAGGCCTGGATTAACTGCTAGCACAGTCGCCCCGTTTTCTTGTCCTGCCTCATTCTCACACCCCATAAATGCCCCACGCTCAATAATATCATCCAACGGCTTTATTACCTCCACATCCGTATCAAAGTACAATCCCCCGTGATGATATAAAATATAAAAACGGGCGTAATCACTCACAAAAGCATACTTCCTGGCCTCGTAAGCCTCACGGGTATAAGGAATACTGTTCATATCGAAATTATCCTCATTCCACTCCTTTATCTCGTAGTCGGGAAGATACCTCTTCCACGACTCGATGCATTTCACAGCAAGCGGTGGAAGAGGATTTCTTCCGAACCAACAATAATGAATAATCTTAGGTATCATTTTATTCGTTTATTAGTATTAAAGTATCCTTGATGACAATCTTTACCAAGCTTCTAATAATGTAAATTTATTCAGTATATATATTATAGTTTCTACTAATAGAAAACACATTACGTCTTATATATATTATTCCATTCAAAATAGGTAATAGATTCATGAATGCCAATAATAGACAGCCTAATCTTAATTTTGTAGAGGAATATTTTATTATTTCACAAAGTGTTATATCCGAGTATAGAGCATTCCATTTTTTTGTAGCTTTCCTCTGCTATACGACAACAGAAAGGCCCAATTCTGTAACCGTAGCTGAAGTAAATCCTGATGCAGGTCTAAAGCAAGTTCTGTTTGAGAATAGAAATTTATCAAAAAATTTTCTTGGAAAAGTATATCGTCTAAAGACTTTCTTGACATATTTTGGCAATAAGAATCAGTTCTATATTGAGTATGATGTATAAAAGCCATAGGCAGGCATATCACTTTGTGAACACAATAAAAAAGGCGATGCGTCAGTAATATATCTTCTCCCATATCTACACCTTCAATGAAACTCACTCTATTTTCTTGTAATAAACCACGACGTATCAATTTGTTCCAAACTACTGGCACTAACTTCCATTTAAAAATAACCTTGGCATAAGTTTCTCCTGCTTGTGGCATTATTTGCACTCTGTAAATTTCTTTTTCGGAATATGTATCCCAATAATCTGCTATCACAATATCTGCATCCGCTTCTATAGCTTTTGTGTACATTCTTTCAAGCATATCCAATTCACAATAGTCATCACTATCAATGTAGAGTATGTATTTTCCAGATGCCGTATCTAATCCTGTGTTACGAACAGCAGCTATCCCACGATTATTCTCATGGCAAAGAAGTTTAAACTGAATAGTACCTTTATAATTCGCTATGACCTGCTCTACAATTGTCATGCTATTATCCGGAGTACAATCATTAATAATAATACATTCAACACCCTCCGTATAAGTCTGATTTATAATAGAACGTATACAACGTTCTATATATTCCTCAACATTGTAAACTGGAATAACGACAGAAATATTCATCTTTTATATTTTTGAATAAGTAATAACTTGAAACGCATAGCGTATAAACGAGAAGCTTTATCGAAGCAAATAAATAAGATAAAGCTAGATACAGAATATAATATAATAATTCCAATAGCATACATTACCCATTGCCTATAGGTACAAGGTAAAACCGGAAATATATTATCACACACAATAGAAACAAAAAGGCAAGAGATGGCTATCAGCAAAAGGTATTTCAGATAGCGTATCACATATTCTTTGATATTTTCTTTGAATCCACACTTATATAAGAAAAATGGTTTCCAACTGCAAACAATAAGCAAAAAACTAATAAGAACACCGGACAAGATACCGGTTAACCCATAAAAATAACCAAGTAAAATAGAAAGCCCTAAATTCAAAACAGCTTCTACCACTGGTGCCCAAATATCCTGAAATAAACCATAGGCATATAAAAATGTATCATTTGTCCTTGTAAGGTCTATAAAAGTAATAAATATTAAAATGATGAATGCATATTGCTCCAAAATAAAATTAGAGCCAACCCACAGAGTTATGAAAGAATGACTCAATTTATAAACTCCAAAACATACAATAGAAGCAAACCACACTCTCAATGAGGTCAATTCCCAAAATACAGACTTAATACGCTGTTTATCTCCCTCTGCTACCAAATTACCTACACCAGCACCTATACTCTTAAATAAAGCATTCACTAACAAGGAAACACCTGTCACAATAAGCATATAATTACCATGGATAGCGACAAAAGTCAAAGATGCATAAGCATAAATAACCAGCGGAGTTGTCTGTGCCAATACAACCGTTCCTATCTGATGAAAAAAACTTGCTTAGTTTTCGTTATGATTTCTGGATACTTCCGCTTCAATCCCCCCCCCGCCGAAGGAGTTGATTTTAGCCAAGGATATTCCCGTTTCAATAATTTATCTAAAACTATAGCCGTTGTTATGGCCATCATTAATTCTAAAGCCATCCAATAAATATAACCATTCATCAGATAATAGATAGCCAATATCTGCAGGATAACCTTTATGACCTTAAATCCTTGCACATTTAGCGTTACTTTATATTCTTTCTGATCGGCAGTCAAAACTATCTGGCGATAATTGACAAAATAACCAAGCAAAGCACTAACCAGTAAGACACAAAATGAACCATAGGTGTACCACAAAGGAACTTTTGCTTTCTCAAATATCAATGGGAAGAAACACATCAAGATACAAGCACCGGCTATTACGATGTAGGCTACCCGCTGATAAAGCCATCCTTGTACAGATACGATTTCATTAATTGCTTGAGTATTCTTTTCGTAAAGCGGTTTGTAAAGTATACAGCCAATAGCACTGCCAATTCCTAACTCTGCCAGGTTCAGAAAACCGATAAGATTCTGCGCAGTAGTATTCAGTCCCAAAACTTCCGCCCCAAATAGTCCAAAAAGACTTTGCGGGAAAAGAATTGCAAGACTAAATTAATGAAATAAAAAAGAGAGCTACCTTCGCATTTTTGATGCTCTTGGTGGTCCGGGAGTTTTCAGACACGTATAAAATAATTATTTTACAATATATTTTCTATTAGCATTTCTGATATATTTATAGAAGTTCCATACATAGGTTAAGTAAGAAGCATCTATTCCCATTATAACAGCAAGAGGCTTGCGAAACCATTTGTACCTTATAGGATGTACGATTTGCCGATAAGAGTGTGATAAAGGCTTAGACAAAATATACTGTTGATTCTTATTTATTTCAATCAGTATATTTTGTGTGCGATGAAAAGCGAGAGCAAATTCGTCAGACGTATTATGACTATTCTCTAAAAAAGATTTATATCTTGATAAAATATCCGTTTGATCCAAAATTTTTCTTTGCAATGAGAAAGAAAAATGCACAGCTATTGTATTACAATCAAAGCAATGTATTTTATCTATTTGTGACGGGATACTTACTGTTAAGAATTCCTCATCATCGCCAATAACCTCTCCCTTAAACAAATTAAAATCTTTTCCAAACCAAGCTACAGCGTTGATGGCATATCTGTTTAAAGCAACTTCGTGACATCCGCAATGCAAACTTGTATATTTCCGAGGCAATAGGAAATCATCTAAAAACCACTCATGAAGCTCTTTTGCAAAATGTCCATTATACCATTTTAGGTTATAGCTGTTCGCTCCAAAATAACTTTCTAATTTAATAAGACCTTCGGATTGTAATATGTATGTCGATATATCATTATTGATGACCAAAGGAGAAACCATAAAATAATCAGGATTGTTAATGCGAAAAGTTATCAGCTCTTCAAAAAAACCGGGTTCCAACCATATTACATCATCATCTAATTTCAGATAAATAGTATCTTCATCACAACAATATTTGTAAAAGGCATTGATGCTCCGCACCCCATCTATCACCCCCTCAGGCTGCTATATCAGATTAATCTTAGGGAATTCCTCCGCCATTCTCTCTAAAAAAGCGACATCCAATTTATCTGTTGTATTTACCCACAAATCATACCTATCCACCAGTTGATCAGAGATTACCAAAGGTATTAGATACTGTAAATACCGTCTACGCCCGGCAGCTGTATTTACTACGATTTTATAACCATCTTTCATTTTTATTTTTTTATAAAACGTTTTGAAAAGAACTCTCTATCGTTTTGTCCATATCATAATATTTATATTCGGCCAATCTTCCACCGAATATCACATCTTTCTCTTCTGCTGCCAACAATTTATATTTCTGATATAGCAAATTATTTTTCTCGTCGTTTACTGGATAATAAGGCTCCATGCCTTCTTTCCACTCTGTAGAATATTCTTTTGAGATAACTGTTTTAGAGAGGTTATTAACCTCAGCCCCCGACATCTCAAAGTGTTTATGTTCGATAATACGAGTGTAAGGGGTTTCTATATCTGTATAATTTACGACTGCATTACCTTGATAATTAGGAGCATCAATAATTTCTTCATCAAAACGGACAGTACGATACTCCAACTTGCCAAAGCGATAATCAAAGAATTCATCAATCTTACCAGTAAAAACAATCTTATTAGCTATACTTTTCCAATATTCTCTGTCACTAAAGAAATCCGTATTCATTTTTGTATCAACCCCGGAAAGTAAACCCTCTATCAATTTATTGTATCCTCCAATTGGAATACCTTGATATTTATCATTAAAATAATTATTATCGAACACAAAACGCACAGGGAGGCGCTTAATGATGAATGCAGGTAGCTCTGTGCATTTACGTCCCCATTGTTTTTCTGTATACTCTTTAATGAGTTTTTCATAAATATCTTTCCCTATCAGCAATTGGGCTTGTTCTTCCAAGTTACGGGGAACTGTTACGCCGGCTTGTCGCATAGTTTCTACCATTTCTGCTTTTTGTTCCTCAATCTTTTTTCTTGCCTCTACCGGCGTAGTCACTCCTCACATCTGGTAAAAAGTATTCATATTAAAAGGAAGATTATAAAGTTTCCCTTTATAATTCGCCACCGGAGAATTAGTATACCGATTAAACTCTACTATGGAATTTACAAAATCCCATATCTCCTTATTAGAAGTATGAAAATATGTGCTCCGTATTTGTGAACATTAATACCTTCAATATTTTCACAATAAAGATTACCACCTAAATGAGGGCGTTTGTCTATTGCTAAACATTTTTCCCTTTTCCACGTGTTATGTAAGCAAAAGTAGAGCCAAATAGCCCAGCACCTACAATCAAATAATCATATTTATCCATTTCTTTTAATTTTGTGTATTAACAGTTCCTGCATCTGATAGATAAAAGCATCTTTTCTACAAAAGCATATACGAGAGTATAAAGAAATGTCACCGAAAGGAACAGCAATTCAGAAATAGTATTTATCAAATTAAAGGCAAAGTGGTGTTCGGCAGAAGAAGACATTCTGGATGCCAAATAGGGGGGAGACACTACGATAGAATTATTAGTTCCGGTTCATCAAAGTAGCATGAATAGCCGCTATATAAAGATTTGTTTTGGTAAAACGATATATAATCCGATATTTAGGATGAGAGAGAAAGCTATAATATTTTGTTTTGGCAGTACTCCGCTTTTCATCTAATGTACCTATATTAGGAGAATAAGATAGCGTATTAATTGTATCCCAAATTCCATCTACAAAATGCCGGGCTGCCTTAGGCCCCATTTTATATTCATACCATTGGGTTACTTTTTCCATAAAACTCAAGGCATCTTTACGAATAATAATATTTAATGCCCCCATTTTGAGAAAAATGCTTTTACGTCTTCTTTCGATGCGTTACCGCTAGCTTCTGAATGACGAATAACTTCATCAAGCTCTTCTTCTGTAAAAGCACAAGGCATATCATCTGCATACAACAATTCCAAACATTGTTGCAACTTATCTTCATCGGTCGTATTGTCGATAGAAGCTATAAGCCTATTCTTCAAACCTTGAAGAGAGGACGTATTATAAGCGACTGCGGGTTCAGATACTTTCATTATGATGGACTTTTATTTATTCCTACTACAAAGAACGAAATTCTATTCGTAATAAACAAATGTTTTAACTATTATCCAGATTAAAACTTCTTCCCGAACGCAATCCGCATAAACGTCATGCAAAGGTAAGCATTTATTTTAATAGTTTAAAGACGGCATTTGGGGGACGCTAACCTTATAGATATTGATATATCCACTAATTATATATTAACTTGGATGGTACAGTTCTTTTTTATTATGCAATTTCTCTAGCTGAGACATTTTTCTATCTCTCAGCTTATTCGTAAAATCCACCAATGCCTTAGACGGGTTTTCTATGACAAATGTCTCTTGGGTATAAGACTTTTGCTTCATTGCTTAATTTATTATTGATAGTGCAAAAGTTCAATGAGATTAACTCTCCTAACACTTATAATCAATTACACCAATCTTCAATAGTGATGTCGGGAATTCGTTCAAAATGTTTGGTATTAGAAGTAACCATTATCATTTGGTTCTGAATTGCAGTTACCCCGATTAGTAAATCAAAATCATCCAAACGTTTGCCTTTCTTTTCCAATTCAGCCTTTATATGACCATACAACTCTAATGCATGATAAATAGGAATAACCTTAAATAGTCGGAGGATGTTTGCTACATCCTCAAAATGCCGTTGTTGACCACCCTTAGATGCCCCATAGAAAAGTTCGGCAATCGTTATTTCAGAAATAAAACAATTTTGTTGCCCTACTTTTAAAATTTTCTCGCGCACTCCATATTTATCTTTAAACATGGAGATACAGATATTTGTATCAAGCAGATATTTTGCCATTTTTATTACCAAGTATCTAAAGTGCGGTGGAACGTACGAGATTTACGCAATTCATCTGCTATTTTTTCAGGGGTTGCATTTCCACCCCAATCTTTATGAAAACAAGAAAATATATCAGTAGTTACTTTTGTTGCTTTTGCTTTTCTACGACGCATAGAGTCTGTTAATTTAGCAATCAAATCGAGCTTATCATCATTGCTTAATGATGATAAAACGCTCATATACATATCGGTAATATTTATTGTATCTGCCATAGATGTATCTCCCCCTATGCAAAGAAACAAATTCTATTCCATTTTTCCTAATGCATCTGCATTAATTAAAATAAATGAGCTTCTATTTCTCAGAACTTTTTCCCGAACGCAATCTGCATAAACGTCATGCAAAGTATCTTGGTGTCAAATCCCCAGGAACGATGTTCCAG